>DATKCA010000019.1:0-2613 GCA_035544675.1 Thermoanaerobaculia bacterium
ATCGTCGGCGCTCATGTGGCAACGCCGGGAAGGTTGTGATCGAAGACCGTCCCCGGTGTCATCCTGAGGCGCGAAGACGCCGAAGGATCCCCGCCATTTCCCAGGGGATCCTTCGCGCTCTGCGGCGCTCAGGATGACACGCGGCGCCGGATGGCCTCGGACATTCCCGGGAATCGTGCAGAATCTGATCCGTGAAAGCGCTGATCGCCGTCCTGAGCACGGTCATGGAGAGCCGGACCAGCCGCAAGAACCTCCGCTCGCTGGCCCATCTCCTCCTCATTCTCCTGACGCTGATCGGCATCTACAGCGTCCTCTTCCACCTGTTCATGGAGATGGAAGGGCAGCACCACTCCTGGATCACCGGCTTTTACTGGACCCTGACCGTGATGACGACGCTCGGCTTCGGCGACATCACCTTTCACGGTGACCTGGGCCGGATCTTCTCCGTCGTGGTGCTCACCTCCGGCGTGGCCTTCATGCTCGTGCTCCTTCCATTCACCTTCATCGAGTTCTTCTACGCGCCATGGATGCAGGCGCAGACCGCGGCGAGGGCGCCGCGCTCGCTGCCGCCGTCGACCCGCGGCCACGTCATCCTCACGAATTACGGCCCGCTGGCCACGGCGCTGATCCCCATGCTGGAGAAATACGGCCACTCCTACGTCGTGGTCTGCCCGACGGTGCAGGAGGCGCTCGAGTTCGAAGAGCGTGGCGTGCGCGTGGCGGTCGGAGATCTGGATGATCCGGAGACTTACCGCCGCATGCGGCTCGATCAGGCGGCGATGCTGGTCACGACGCGCCAGGACGTCGTCAACACGAACGCCACGTTCACCGCGCGTGAGCTGTCCGAGAGCGTCCCCATCGTGGCCAGCGCCGCCACGGATGCCTCCCGCGACGTGCTCGAGCTGGCCGGCGCCACGATGGTCCTGCGGCAGGAGGAGATCATGGGGGCGGCGCTGGCGCGGCGCGTCAGCATCCGCGACTCCGATGCCCGCGTCATCGGCAAGCTCGAGGAGCTGCTCATCGCCGAGGCCTCCGCGTTCGGGACACAGCTGCCGGGAAAGACCTTCGGCAAGAGCGAGCTGCGAAGCCGCACCGGCGTCGGCGTCATCGGCGTCTGGAATCACGGGCGCCTCGAAGTCGTCGATCGCGACACGATGATCGAGCCGGAAACGATCTTCGTACTGGCCGGCACGCGCGAGCAGATCGACCGCTATAACGCCGCGTACTCCAGCGCCGGAGGGCCGGCGCCTCGTGTGGTCATCATCGGCGGCGGCCGTGTCGGGCGCTCCGCGAGCAATACCCTGCAGGATCTCGGCATCAAGACCACGATCATCGAGAAGGTAGCCGAGCGCGTCGTCGGGCATCCCGAGGCCGTCATCGGCGATGCCACGGAGATGCCCGTCCTCAAGAAGGCGGGGGTTCGCGAGGCGACGACACTGATCATCACCACGCACGACGACGACACGAACGTGGCCCTGACCATTTTCCTCCGCAAGCTGCACAAGTCGTGGCAAATCCTCGCCCGGAGCAATCTCGATCGCAACGTGAAGACGCTTCTGCGCGCCGGCGCGGACCTGGTGCTCTCCTACGCGTCGATGGGAGCGAACACCGTATTCAATCTCCTGCGCGGCGGCGAATATCTGCTGCTGGCGGAAGGAATCAGCGTCTTCCCGGCGCCGATCCCTCCATCGATCGCCGGGCGGAGTCTCGGCGAGTCGAAGATTCGGACGAGGACGGGCTGCACGGTGGTCTTCGTCGACGAGGGCGGCAGGCGGGAGATGAATCCGGGACTCGATTTCGTGATGCCGCAAGGAGGGCGGATGTTCCTCGTCGGCACGCTGGAAGCCGAGGAGAAGTTCCTGGAGGTCTTCAGCCCGGGGAAGGTGCGGCACCGCAGAGCCTCGTAGGCGCCCGTTTTCAGCGAGCTTGGACTCAGCGTCCGCCAAGAACTTTCTCGATCGCCTCGAGGATGGCCTCGTTACTGGCCGGCTTCTGCAGGTACTCCCTCGCTCCCAGCGCCCGCGTGCGCGGTTCATTCGCCTCGGCGTCGAGACCGGAGACGACGATCACCGGAATGACGGACAGCGCCGGGAAAATCCTGATGCGCTCCAGGAACGTGAAACCGCCGCCCGCCGGCAGGCCGAGGTCGAGGATCACCGCATCGGGATGCTGGGTGCGGGCCTGATTCAGGGCCGCCGTTACGTCGGACACGAGAATCGTGTCGTAGTTCTGCTGGCGAAGGAACGTGTGCAGAACGTGGCGCCCGACAGGGTCATCCTCGACGATCAGGATTTTCCTGCTCATGAACGTCCGCCATCCTACGATATCGGACGTGTCGCCGCGGCCGGACATCCGCATCCTCGTCGCCGAGGACAATCCCGTCAACCAGCGTGTCGTTCTCCGCCAGCTTCAACGCCTCGGCTATCAAGCGGATGTCGTCGCCAACGGTGTCGAGGCCGTCGTCGCGCTCGACGGCGCCCGGTACGACCTCATCCTGATGGACTGCCAGATGCCCGAGCTGGACGGCTTCGAAGCGAGCCGCGAGATCCGCAGCCGTGAAGAGCGCGGGAGGCGAACGCCGATCATCGCCCTCACCGCGGACGCATCCGTGGC
>DATKCA010000020.1:0-5873 GCA_035544675.1 Thermoanaerobaculia bacterium
GTGGTCACCGATCACGATCTGCACGATCCGACGCTGTTGTCGAACTACAACGTGGTCGTCCTGGTGGGCCACTCCGCCTACTGGACCGAGACGGCCCGCGAGCATCTGGAGAGTTTCGGCAGCGCCGGCGGCCACATCGCCATTCTCGGCGGCAACACGATGTGGTTTCGCGTCGAGCTCGACGACGACGGCCGGTCGCTGGTGGGGGATACCGATGCGCAGACGGACGTCGGCAGCGAGCCGACCGGGATCATCACGGCCAACTGGTACCGGCACCCGGTCAACCGGCCGGAGAACCGCATCGTGGCCACGTCGTACCGTCATGGCGGCCATGTGAACCGGGCCCCCATCCCCGACCGATACGAGATGGTCCCGATCGGACAGCGGACGCCGTGGACGGTGACCGATCCGGCCCACTGGGTCTTCAGCGGAACCGGGCTGACACCTGGGGCCATGTTTGGCAGAGAAACGACCGGCCTGGAAGTGGATGGGGTGGTCTTCAACTGCGACACGGGCGGGAACGTGACACGGCCCGATGGGTCGGACGAGGCTCCGCTCAACTACCACATCCTGGCGGTGGTTCCCTCGTCGCTGGGATGGGGAACGATGGGGTACTACGTCAACCCCGCGGGCGGCGCGGTGTTCAACGCCGCCAGTCAGGGATGGGTGTGGGGTCTGGAAACCGACGACGTCGTTCGAAGGATCACGGGCAACGTGCTGGACCACTTCGCCACCGGCACCCGCCTGGTCTACGATCCGGTGCAGACGTCGATCTTCGCCGAGGATCTGTTCAACTGTCCGCAGACGCTTCTCGCGCAGCCGGGGTGGCGTACGAACGGGAGCCGCGGTCTGGTGACTTCGGGCTGCGCCTACGAGGGTCCCGGAGGTCTGGAGCTCTCGGGGCCTACGCAGATCGGTCTCGCGCGCAGCATTGCCCCGGCCGGGGAGTCGCGCAGCCACGTCGAGCTGCGCTTCTATGTCAAGGCAGATGACTTCCAGCAACGGACCGAGCTGCCGCGGCCGATCGTCACGCTTCAGAATCGGACCGGGAACACGGTGAGCCAGGTTGCGCACGTGGAGCTGGATGTGGCGGGCGACACGCGCCGGATCCGGCTGGCGCGTCGTGACGCCGGCGGCAACTTCGCCGCCACCGACTGGGTTCCGCTGTCGAACGGCTGGCACCTGATCGAGGCGACATGGCGTTCGCCGGGTACGATGGCGCTGCAGGTCGACAGTGGTGCCGTCCTCACGATGGAGAATCCCAGCAGCGGTCAGACGGCCAGCGAGATGGTCATCGAGTTTCCGCCGGCCCAGGTCACGGAAGGCGGGCGGGTGTGCATCGACGCCATCGCTGCCGGATCGGAGAAGCCGGGACGCGTCGCGCAGTTGAGGTAGCCGCCCGCTCGGAACCCGTTCGCGACGGAGGACCGTGGTGACGGCCGGCGATGACTTTGGCCGGACCACGGCCCGCGCCGTGTCGTGGGCCTTCATCGCCACCAGCGGTGCCAGAATCGTCACGCTGATCGGCCTGACGCTGCTGGCGCGTCTCCTGGCCCCGGCCGAGTTCGGTCTCCTCGCCTTCGCTCTCGCCTACATCGTCTACGTCGACACGATCGCCGACCTCGGAACCGGCACCGCGCTCATCTACTGGCCCGATCGCCGCGACGATGCCGCGCAGGTCACCTTCCTGGTGAATCTCGCCGCCGGCGTCTTCTGGGGCGGTCTCACGTTCGCCCTGGCGCCGGTCATCGCCGATTTCTTCAATGCTCCGCAAGGGACGGCGATCGTCCGCGCTCTTTCCCTGACCTTCTTCATCAAGTACCTCGGCAACACGCACGATGCGCTGACGCGCAAGGACCTCCGCTTCCGCGCCGCCGCCATTCCGGAACTGGCCATGGCCGCCGTCAAAATGTCCGTCGCGGTGGCACTGGCCTGGCGCGGCTTCGGGGCCTGGAGCCTGGTGTGGGGACATCTGAGCGGCCTCGTGGCCTGGACCAGCCTGTTCTGGATCGTCACCCCGTGGCGCCCCTCGTGGACGTTCCCCAAAGATCTGTTCAGACCGATGCTCGCTTACGGGCGCGGCATCATCTTCGTGAACGTGCTCTCCGCCTTTCAGTACCAGACCGACCTGGTGATGATCAGCCGCTGGCACGGCATGACCGCGCTCGGTCTCTATCAGCTGGCCGGAAAGATTCCGGAGGCGACGGTGGCGATGATCTACCGGGTGGCCGGACGCGTGCTGTTGCCGGCGTTCTCGCGGGTCTCGGCGGCCGGCACGAACCCGAATCAGAGCTACCTGGCGGCGGCGCGCTACGTCGGAGCGGTGACGCTGCCGGTGGCCTGCGGTCTGGCCATTCTCGCGGAGCCCTTCGTGCTGCTTTTTTTCGGTCCGAACTGGGTGGCTGCTGCGCCGATCGTGAGCGCGCTCTCGATTCTGGCCGGCATTCGAGCGCTGGGCTCGCATCCCGGTGACGTGCTGAAGGCGACGGGCCGCGTGGGACTCCTGGCGCGCATCGGGTTTCTGCGCGTGGCAGCCATCGTCGCCGCGATCATCGTGGCTGTGCGATGGAGTCCTCTCGCCGTGGCCGTGGCGCTGGTGGTCGTCGACAGCGTGGCGCTGTTCCTGGCGCTGGCCGTCACGTCGCGGGCCATCGGCATTCCACTCGCGGCCGTCGGACGCGCCTACGCGCCGAGCTTCCTCGCCGCCGCGGGAATGAGCGGCGCGCTCCTGGCCTGGCTGCAGTGGGGCCCCGTGCTGGCGCTGCCCGTCGGCGTCATCGTTGCGGTGGTGCTCGGCGCCGTGATCTACCTGGCCCTCCTGCGCCTGACCGACCCTGCCATTCTGACGGAGGTGCGATGGATGTTCGCCCGTTCATCCACGAACCCGCGATGAGTGTGGAGATTCGAACGGCCGTCGCCCTGATCAGCAACGGTCCGCACCATGGGGATGTCTCGGCGCGCATCGATGAGCTGGAACGCGAGGGACAGCCGGTCCTGCTCGTCTGCCGCGACAGCCGTGCCCATGAGCACGAGGCCACGCGTGCCGACGTTCTGCATCCGTCGCTGTTGTCGGCGGCGGCAGCGAAGTCGTTCGTCCGCGCCCTGGCGCGGCATCCACGACGCATTCTTCGACTCATGGTTTGGAAGCTCCATCGCGTTCCAGCCGCGGTCCATCTGGCCGGAATTCTTTCGCGGCGCGGGATCACCGACGTGCAGGGGGTCGATCCCGTGGGGACCAGTCTGGCGCGGCTGGTCACGGAAGTGTCCGATGCCGTACCGCCGGACCTCGGGGAACTGCCGGTGGAGTGGTCGCGCCTGAATGCCAGACGGGTGGGGATCCGATGGTATTCGCGGCGGATCAACTCGATCGTCGCCGAAGTCTCGATCGATGACGGCCGGGAAAGGTTCGTCGTCAAGCGGCAGCGGACTCACGCCGGCGGATCGGCCGGCGAACGCTGGGCGCGTGAGTCCCGGATCCTCCGGTCGCTGGCCGAGGCGATGAACGACGAAGTGCTGACCGTACCCCGCATTCTGCTGGCCGGCGAAGCGGATGCCATTCTGGTGATGGAAAAGGCGCGCGGCACGTCGATCGAGCTTCTCTTCGCGGAAGCGGCGGCAGACCGGGCCATGATGTCGCGCCTCGCCGATGCCGTTCGAGGTGCCGGTGCATGGCTTGCCGCGATGCAGCTTGCCACGCGCCGGAGCGCCGACGGCCGCGAGCTCCTGGCCGGGCTCGTAACGACGGCGGCCGAAGACGCCGACAGGCTCGCCGCAAGGGACCGCACCATCCGCCGGCATCGCCGGGCCATCGAGCAGACTCTCGCGTCGCTTCAGCGCGAGGTGAGCAGCCGGACATTGATCGTTACAGGACAGCACGACGACTACTGGCCCGGCAACGTATTCTTCGACGGGAGGCGCGTCACGGTGATCGACTTCGAGTCGTTTCGCGACGGCCTCTGGCTCGAAGATGCGGCCTGGTTTCTCATCCGCTCGGACATGCTGCGGCGCCGGTTCCGGCTTCGTTTCCCCGATTTGGCGGTCCGGTTCTTCGAAGGGTTCTCCGGCAGCCGGCCCGATCCCGTGGCGCTCCATCTGTTCACGTTGACCAGAGGTCTGCGGGCTCTGGCTCGAGGCGTCGGCGACGACCTGCCGATCCCTCAACGCATCTGGACGCGCAGAACCATCCGGAACTGCGTGCTGCGGGCGCTCGAAGGGTCCGGCTAGAGGCGGTGGTCCCTCTTTTGCTCTGCCCGTGACGGGTGAAACGAGGAATCTGGATACGATGTCTGCTCGGCGGCTTTCTGCTCGCCGCTTCCGCTCCCCTGGCGGCCCAGCCGGCTTATCGGGGCGAGCCGCGCCTCTTCCGTCATGAGATCCAGCTCCAGGCCTACCTGTTCAACAACTTCTTTCAGGCCCGCGGCGGTGCGCCCGAAGAGGATGTGAGAGCCGCCGGTGTCGAGTACGGAGTCGCCTACCGGCGGGAAGAGAACGCTCCCGACTTTTTCGGTGCCCTCTACGCCATCAACTATGCCCACGAGGGAACGAAGACCACGTTCGGGGGACGGATCGGCGGGTCCTACTACGGGAGCAGGCATTCGTTCTACGGCTATCTCGACCACATGCAGAACGGCTGGGCCTTCGACGTCGAGGAAACGACGGCGAATGCGGACATCACGGCGCTGCTGGCCTTGTACAGCTACCGCGTTCACCCCGACTGGCAGGTCGGCCTCAACGGTTACAACGAGTGGCTGAGCTTCGACGTCGACACCGGGTACGAAGGCGACTACTACCAGATGGAAGGCGAAGTCCGTTACCGCGGCTTCGGCAGCATCCTCGAGCCGCGGATCGGATATGCCGTCGGTCGCAGAAACGTGGAGAACGACCGCGACAGCTACGACCACCGCCACTGGTTCGTGGAGCTGAGCACCGAGCCTCACCCGAACGTCGACCTCTCGGCGCGATACCGCCGTCGCACGCGCGACTACCGGACCGTCGAGCGCGAGGAAGACCGCCCGCAGATACGGGTCCGGGCGGTGTTCCGTCACAACGAGCGCATCTCCTGGATCATGCAGATCATCAGGGAAGATGTGGACTCCTCGCTCCCGGGCCGCGACTTCGAAACCAGCCGGGTCTTCGCCGGCGTCATGCTCGGCTTCTGACCCGCTCCGAATGTTCGAGGATCGCCGCCGCGATCGACTCCCAGGAGAACTTCTGCCGGGCGTCCTCCGCCGCGCGAGCGCCGAGCCTCTCCGCCAGCGCCTCGTCGTTCAGGATCCGGATGATGGCTCGCCCGAGAGCGGCCGGGTCACCCGGCGGAACGAGCAAGCCCGACGTCTCGTGCTCGATCACATCCTGCATGGCCCTGATGGCCGTGGCCACGATCGGCACTCCGAACGTCTGGGCCACGTGCAACGCCCCGCTCTGGTAGATGTCGCGATAGGGAAAGACGGCCACGCCGGCCATCTCCATCCAGGCCGCGACTTCCTCCGTGGGGATGTACTCCGGCATCCAGATCACGGCCTGCTCGATCCCCGACTCACGGGCACTCTGTCTCTGCGCAGCGAGGTCGAACTCCGGAGAGGGGAAGCCGGCCAGAACCAGCCGCGCTCCCGTCTGTCGATGCACTTCGGGAAAGGCCTCCAGGAGGACATCGGTCCCCTTGTAGCGGGAGAGCAGCCCGAAGAACAGCACGACTTTCCGGCCGGGCGGGATCCCGAGGCGCGCTCGAATGGCGCCGGCGGTGACTCCTGGAGCACGCAGCTCGGCAAAGATCTCCTCGTTCCCGTGCACGATCACGCCGACGCGCTCCTCAGGCAGGCCGAACGTCTCGGTGAACTCGCGGCGGTTCCGTTCGAAGTGGACGAAGACGGCAT
>DATKCA010000021.1:0-27807 GCA_035544675.1 Thermoanaerobaculia bacterium
ACCTTCACAGGTTGAACGCGCCAGATGTCGCGGGCGTATTCGGCGACGGTCCGGTCCGCGGAGAAGTACGCGCTCCGCGCCGTGTTCAGGATGGACATGCGCGTCCACTGATCCCGGGCCAGCCACGTCTCGGCCGCGCGCCGCTGCGTCTCCACGTATGACCGGAAGTCAGCACAGAGGAAGTGGCGGTCGCCCTGCGTGAGCAGGTCCACGAGCGGCTGGTAGACGCCGCCCCCGAGCGATCCGATCGTGGCCAGGACGCGGCCCAGTTCCAGGTCGGAGGCGATGATCGCCCCCGGGTCGTAGCCGCTCTCGCGCATCCCGGCGATCTCCTCGGCCGTCTTGCCGAAGACGAAGATGTTCCCGGCCTCGACATCGGCGCGAATCTCGATGTTCGCTCCGTCCAGCGTTCCGATGATGACCGCCCCGTTCATCACCGCCTTCATGCACCCCGTGCCGGACGCCTCCATGCCCGCCGTGGAGATCTGTTCCGACAGCTCCGTGGCGGGGAACAGCATCTCCGCGGTGGTGACGTCGTAGTTGGGAACGAAGACGACGTTCAGATACGCGGACACGCGCGGGCTGCGCTGAACGAGCGCGGCGATGTCGTGAATCAGCCGGATGATCAGCTTGGCCACGCGATAGCTCGGCGCGGCCTTGCCGGCGAAGATGATCGTGCGCGGCACGATCGTCTCGCCGCCATCGTGGATGCGGTGATACAGCGCCAGAGCGTGCATGGCGTTGAGAAGCTGCCTCTTGTACTCGTGGATCCGCTTGATCTGAACGTCGAAGATCGACTCGACGTTGATGTCGACGGCCATGCGGTTGCGCAGCCAGTGCGCCACGATCTCCTTCCTGGCAGCTTTCACGGCCGACCACTCCTGGCGGAACCCGGCGTCCTCGGCGAAGACCTCCAGCTGCTGCAGATCGGTCATCCGCCGCGGCCACTCCGTTCCCACGGCCCCGGTGATGAGCTCGGAGAGCTGCGGGTTGCACTGCAGAAGCCAGCGCCGCGGCGTCACGCCGTTCGTCTTGTTGTTGAACTTGCGCGGGAAGAACTGATGGAATCCGGCGAAGACCCGGTTCTTCAGGATCGCGGTGTGCAGCATGGCCACGCCGTTGACGGAGTGGCTGCCCACGATGGCCAGGTTCGTCATCCGCACGGTGCCCGCCTCATCGTCGACGATTGCCATCGAGCGCACGCGCCCCACGTTCGATGGATCGTCCTCCATCAACGCCGCCCGGAACCGCCGGTCGATCTCCTCGATGATCTGCATGTGCCGCGGCAGCAGGCCCGCCATCAGCGCTCGAGGCCACGTCTCCAGCGCCTCCGGAAGAACGGTGTGGTTCGTGTAGGCGAAGAGGCGCTGGCAGATCCACCAGGCCCGATCCCACTCCACTTCTTCCTGATCCACCAGGATGCGCATCATCTCGGGGATGGCGATGGCCGGGTGCGTGTCGTTCAGCTGGATGGCCACCTTATCGGGCAGCTCCTCCCACTCGCTGCTCGATTTCTTGAACCGGCGGATGACGTCCTGCATCGTGGCCGAGGTGAAGAAGTACTGCTGCTTGAGGCGAAGCTCGCGGCCGGCGTACTGGTCGTCCGGTGGATAGAGAACCTTCGAGATGTTCTCGGTCCGGTTCTTGTCTTCGACCGCCGCCACATAGGCGCCGGCGTTGAACTGTCCCAGGTCGAACTCCCGGCTCGACTTCGCCGCCCAGAGCCTGAGCGAGTTCACGGTCGCCGTTCCAAAGCCCGGCACGCCGACGTCGTATGCCATTGCATACACGTCTTCGGTATCGGTCCAGCGATATCGATTGTGCCCGTGGTCGTCCGTGACCGGCTCGGTCCGCCCGTAGAACTTCACCGGAAAGAGGACGTCGGGGCGCGGCACCTCCCACGGATTGCCGTAGCGCAGCCAGTTGTCCGGAGCCTCGCTCTGCGCGCCGTCCTCGATCCGCTGGCGGAAAATGCCGTACTCGTAGCGGATTCCGTAGCCGTAGAACGGGATGTCCAGCGTCGATGCCGCCTCGATGAAACACGCCGCCAGCCGGCCCAGGCCGCCATTGCCGAGGCCGGCGTCGGACTCGCACCGGGCGATGGAGTCGAGCTCGAAGCCGAGGCGCGACATGGCCTCGACGTGTTCGCTCCTGGCGCCGAGGTTCACGATGTTCGAGACCAGGAGCCGGCCCAGCAGAAACTCCAGCGAGAGGTAGTACACGCGCTTCGCGTCGGCACGGTAGTACGTGTCCTGCGTGGCGAACCAGCGTTCCATGACGCGGTCGCGCACGGCGTAGGCGATCGCGTGGAACGCGTCGAGATCGGTGGCCGTGTACTGATCGCGCGCCACGGAGTACATCATCCGCAGCGCGAACGCCTCGACGATGGAGTCGGGGTCGAGGCCGCCTGGCGGCGGCTTCGGAATGGTCCGCTGCCTGCTGACTGTGTTGCTCATGAGCGAAGGCGACGTCAGCGGGACGGTACCACGACGGCGATGAGCGGGACGCTGGGGACGCTGGCCGATCGGATCGCTGCCGGATTGCGTTAAGAAGCAGTACGATCCTGTCATTGTGATAGGACAAAAGACGTTCCTCAGCGGGAACACCGCCGCAAAAATCGCTTCCTCCGTCGAATCCGCTCTGAGCTCCGGCCGCATCTCGGCGGGGATGCTTCTTCCTCCCGTCCGCCGCACGGCCGCGGATCTCGGGGTCAGCGCCGCGACGGTGGCGGCAGCGTACCGGCTCCTCCGCGATCGCGGTCTCGTCGTCACGGACGGCCGGCGCGGCACCCGTCTCCGCCACGGCGCGCCGGTGGCGACGGCCGCTCGCCTCCTTCCCCTTCCCCGCGGCGTACGCGATCTGGCATCGGGAAATCCCGATCCGGAGCTCCTGCCGCGTCTTCGTATGAAGGATGTCCCGCAGCGGCTTTACAACGAAGAGCTCAACAACCCTGCGCTGATCGGTCTGGCCGCCCGCGGTTTCGCGGCTGACGGTGTCCCGGCGGAGAACATCGGCGTGGTCAGTGGCGCGCTGGACGGCATCGAGCGCGTGCTGCGCGAGCATCTCCGGCCCGGCGACCGCGTCGTAGTGGAGGACCCGTGCTTCACCGGCATCAGTGACATTCTGGCCGCGCTCGCTCTCACGCCCGTGCCCGTGCCGCTCGATCAGGAAGGACCGCTGCCCGGCGCATTGCGAGCGGCGCTTCATCGCGACATCAAGGCGCTGATCGTGACGCCGCGCGCGCAGAATCCGACCGGCGCGGCGTTCACGCCCGCGCGGAAACGCGCCTTGCGCGCGATCGTGGCGGCGCATCCACAGCTGCTCGTCATCGAGGACGACCACGCCGGCCCCATCGCCGGTGCCGATTACCAGACCCTGGTCGATTCCTCACGGCCGCACTGGGCTGTCGTCCGCTCCGTCTCGAAGTCCCTCGGGCCCGATCTCCGCCTAGCGCTGCTGGCCGCCGATGCGGAAACGGTGGCGCGCGTCGAAGGAAGGCAGACGCTCGGCATCCGGTGGGTCAGTCATGTCCTTCAAAGCCTGGTCGTGACGCTCTGGCGCGACCCGAAGACCGCGCGACTCCTCCAGCGCGCCGCAGCGGTGTACAGCGAGCGTCGCCAGGCGCTCATCGCGGAGCTGGCCCGGCGAGGCATTGCCGCGTTCGGATCATCGGGGATCAACGTGTGGATTCCCGTGGCGGAAGAGACCCACGTGGTTCAGGCGCTGCTGCAATGCGGATGGGCTGTGCGGGCGGCCGAGGCATACCGGCTGGAGAGCCGTCCGGCCATTCGCGTGACCACGGCGGCACTCGATCCCCGCGATTCGGCCCGGCTGGCCGGCGATCTGGAAAACGTCCTCCGGCCGCGGATGCGCGCGTCGATGACGTGAATTGGACTGCCGCCAAAGCGATACACTCGGGCGCTGAGGATCCACGATGACGATCGCAGAAACCAACGCCACGCTCTCGGCCGCCGAGATCGTCGACCTCTCGAAGCGGCACACCATCTTCTCCTGGTCCGCGCAGGGAGCGGTGAATCCGATCCCGATGGTGCGCGGCGAAGGCATCTATTTCTGGGACGCGGACGGCAAGCGCTACATCGACATGAACTCGCAGCTGATGTGCGTCAACATCGGCCACGGCAACCGCGCCGTCATCGAGGCCATCAAGCGCCAGGCCGACGAGCTGGTTTACGCCGGGCCGGGCATGGCCAGTCCCGTGCGGGCCCGCTTCGGCAGAATGCTGGCCGCGCTGACCCCGGGCGATCTCAACCGCTTCTTCTTCACGCTGGGGGGAGCGGAGGCCAACGAGAACGCCATCCGCATCGCGCGCATGGTCACGGGCCGGCAGAAGATCATGGTCCGCTACCGCTCGTACCACGGCGCCACGCTCGGCGCGATCAGCCTCACCGGCGATCCGCGCCGCTGGGCCAACGAGCCGGGCATCCCGGGCGTGGTCCGCTTCTTCGATCCGTACAAATACCGGAGCCACCTCTATCGGGAGGGCGACACCGACGAGGAGTTCACGCAGCGCTGCCTGGCCGAGATCGAGGAGATCGTGGCCTACGAAGGTGGTCACACCATCGCGGCGGTCTTCGTCGAGACGGTCACGGGCACGAACGGCCTGATCGTTCCGCCGGACGGATACCTGGAGGGACTACGCGCCATCTGCGACCAGCACGGCATTCTCCTGGTCTGCGACGAAGTCATGTGCGGCCTCGGCCGCACCGGCCGGTGGTTTGCGGCCGATCACTGGAACGTCACTCCCGACATGATCACCATGGCCAAGGGTCTGACGTCGGCGTACCTGCCGCTGGGCGCCGTGGCCATGAGCGACCGGCTGGCGTCGTATTTCGACAAGAACGTCTTCTACGGCGGCCTGACGTACAACGCGCATCCCATGAGCCTGGCCGCGGCGGAAGCATGCCTGCAGGTGATGAAGGACCAGGACATGGTCGCGCATACGCTTCGCATGGGCCGGGTGCTCAGCGCGCTCCATCAGGAGATGATGCGGAAGCACCCGTCCGTGGGCGACGTGCGCTCGATCGGCCTGTTCGGCGTGCTGGAGCTGGTGCGGAACCGTCAGACCCGCGAGCCGATGGCTCCCTTCAATGGAACGAGCCCGGAGATGCAGCGCCTCGGCGCGTTCCTGCGGGAGGAAGGGATGTACGTTTTCATCAACTGGAACAACCTGTTCACGAACCCGCCGCTCTGCATCACGGAAGAGCAGCTGCGGGAATCGTTCGCGATCATCGATCGCGCGCTGGAGATCACCGACGCCGCCGTGACCGGGTGAGGCGATCATCGGCGAGTGAGTCCAGCCGTTGACGAGACACCCCAACTTCAGGCCGGCCGGACGATGACCGGGAAGCGATCGACGTAGTTTGCCCATAACGGCGGGCGGCCTTCGACCTCGATCACCCAGTCGAACTTGAGGTCCTTCGTCTTCATGGTCGGCCTGGCATCGGCCGGTACCTCGACCACGACCTCCTTCTCGAACCGCTCCCCCCGTCCCAGGTGGAGACTCTCTTCCCGGAGAATCGCGATGAAGGAGTCGATCTCCGAGGTCCACGTGGGAACGTTCACTTTCCTCTTGGGCAGGTTCTCGTCGATCACGCCATCGTCGTTGCGCGCTCTCCACTCCGTCACGACCATCTTCCGCACCGTTCGAGTGCCGGTGAGAGTCACGATCCACTCCTCGAGCCTGGCCGGGCCGGGCTGAACGAGGTGCAGGCGGACGCGGGCGCCCGGCCGGAGCTCGTCAGAATCGCACTCGACGAGTGGTTCCGGAGTTCGGGACGCGACCAGTTGGCCGATTCCCCGTCCCGCCAGCTTGAGACAGATCAGCGCGAGGAATCCGGAGATGAGAAACAGGGCCACGCCCAGCTTGTCGAACTCACCCACCGCGAAAAATCGGTAGAGCAGCCAGACCGGCCCGGCCGCGAAGAGCACGCCGCCGATGAGTCCGCCCACGATCATGAAGACCGACTCCGCCCCGCGCGGCGCGCTGCGCACGAAACGAAAGGGCAATCGTTCCCCCCGCTCGCGCGTCAGCGCATCGATCGGTTCACTGGGACCCGTCGTTGAGGGGACTGGCTCCGCCGATTCGTCGAGGGAACGCCGGAACAGCGACATCGGATGCTCCTCCACGGAATGGATTGATGATGGCACGGTTCGCCGCTCGACGGAAAGCCGTATCGCTAGCGGTACAGCTTCCGCCGGAACGATCGGTACAGCAGCGCCAGCACCGCCGCGGAGACCGCCACGCCCGCCAGCGCGTGGATCGCGTACGACTCCCCCGCCGCGGCTCGCCACACCATCTTCATCGGCCAGTAGGAAGGGACGACCCCCGCCAGCCACTGCGCCGGCTCGGGGATGAACCACGCCGCGACCGGCGCCAACTCGATGGTGTTCAGGATCTTCACCATGGCGAACGCCGACACCTTGTTCTGTGCGAATGTCGCCAGGAACAACGCGGTGATCGGGGCGACGAAGGATGCCACTGCGGCGGCGGCCAGGAGATCCGCGAACCGGAGCGGCGTCAGAGCGATGAGCGGGTACGCAAGCACGGTGATGAGCATGGAGACGGCGAGCGGCGCCGAGATCCGGTAGAGGATGTAAGTGGACGGCCGTACCGGGGCGACGGAGATGGCGGCCAGGACGCCGTCGTCGCGCTCGTCGATCAGAAGGAACCCGATCACCAGCCCGACCACGCCCGGCGCGGCCGCGAGAAACGTGCTGGCGATGAGCGGATACCACGGCTCCAGATCGAATTCGAAGTGGCGCAGCAGAAGCAGGCGGAGCAGCGGAATCTGCCGGTAGAGCAGCGCGAACGCGAACGGGAGAATGCCCACCCACGCCAGCAGCGGATCACGCCAGACGTTGCGCAGATCGACAGGCCCGAGACGGCGATAGAGGGACGTGACGGAAACGCTCACGCTTTCACCACGAATCTTCGGAATTCGCGGCGGGCCCAGACGGCCGCGGCCACACACCACGCAATCGCCCCTGCCAATGCGCCCGCCCCGCCGTCTCCGCGCGCCACCAGCAGCGCCGGCTCGACCGGGTGGAGGATCATCCACTGGTGACCGGCCACCCCGAAATGCGCCAGCAACGGCAGCATCGATGCCGTGATCACCAGGACTGAGGGCAACAGAAACTGGTTGATCGATTCGAACCGCACGACCGTGATGAAGCCGGCCAGCGTGTAGAGCACGCCGAGCAGAATCGAAGCGACGATCGCGCCATGCCAGTGGACATCCCGGCCGAAGAGAAACGCTGCGATCAGAAGCGTCTCCGCCGTGGCGAGAGCCGTCAGCGTGATGCTCTTCGACATCAGATACTCCATATCGCGCAATGGGCTGACCACGAGTGCCGTCAGCACGCCTTCCGATTTCTCGAACAACACCAGCGCGGCCATGAAGAAGAACGTCGTGACCTGCAGGTTGATCACGATGAACGGCGGCACCAGCAGCTCCGGCCGCAACGTCACCCTGCTCGACAGCACGCCCAGGAGGGCGCCCCACACGAGCACCATGAGGACGCTCACCCCGTACAGCCCATAACGGATCTGCAGGCGCACATCGCAGGCGGCCGCGGCAGCCACGCGCCTCATTGCAGCCCCCTTCCCGTCACGGCGATGAAGACCTCCTCCAGCGTCGTCTCCTGGCTGTGAATCGTCTCGACGCCGCTGCGCAGCGCGGACAGGAACGCCTCGTTGCCGGCCAGGCCGTCGAGCGGAAAGTCCTCCCTCGAGCCGGAAGTCGTCTCCACGCGGACGATCCGCCGTCCATGACTCAGCTTCAGCGCGCGCGGCGAATCAATGAGGCGGATCTGACCGTCGACCAGGAAGGCCACCCGATCGCACAGCTCGTCGGCAGTGTGCATCTCGTGCGTGGTCAGGAATACGCTGGCGCCGTCGTCACGGCGCCTGCGGATGACGTCGCGGACGAGGCGGCTGGTCACGGGATCGAGTCCGGTGGTCGGCTCGTCGAGAAAGAGGATCTCCGGCCGGTGCAGAATGGCCCGGGCGACGTTGAGGCGGTTCCGCATTCCCTTGGAGAACTCGGCCACGCGCCTCTCGCCGTCATCGCCGAGGCCGACTTCGTCGAGGATGGCTCGCGGGTCGGAGGTCGAGCCGTACAGAGCCGCGAAGTAGCGCAGGTTCTCGAGCGCCGTGAGCTTCAGGTAATGATTGGGGAGCTCGAAGGAGACGCCGATGCGCCGGTAGTCGTCGGGGCGCCACTCCCGGACATTGCGGCCGCCGACGGCGACGTTCCCGCTGAAGTCGCGCAGGAGCCCGATGAGGATCTTCTGGGTCGTGCTCTTCCCGGCTCCGCTGGGCCCGAGAAACCCGAAGATCTCGCCGCTGGCCACCGAGAAGGAGACGTCGCGGATGGCCGGACCCTTTGCGCCGGAGTACTGATACGTCAGCCCGGTCACGTCGATCACGGCGCCATCGTACGCGGCGATCTCTGCTGACGCGAGCGAGGGGGAATCGGTGTCCGGGAAAATCGTCAGCGATGTGCGGAGATGAAGGCTTCAGGAGCCCGGAACGATGTCCGCGGCGCCATCGGTGGCCTGGGCACGCTGCGCAGCGGCCCCTCCCCGGGGGCGATCGTGTACAGAACGGCCGCTTCCCCCTGGTCTGCGATCCGTTGCTCGATGAGATCGATGAGGCGTTGGCGGCGCTCGAGGAGCGCATCGACCTCTTTCACGCTCATGTAAGGAGCCAGCCGCTCGGCAACCGCCTTCGGATCCACCGCCTTCAGGCTTTCCCAGAGCTTCCGCTCGCAACGCTTGATGCTGTCAGGCGCGATGAGATCCGTTTCGCGGCCGAAGCTGCGGCTGTGATCGATCCACCAGATCTTCCCGGTCTGGTCCACGAGCACATTCCCGTCGTGCCGGTCCACGTTGCCGATCAGGGCATCGAAGACTCGCATCTTGTCTTCCTCTCTCGCCCAGAGCTCGGGGTCGCTCGGCTGCACGGTCCCGGACGGATGCCAACCCGGACTGGCATTCTCGATCCACAGTTGCAACGACCCCTTCCGTCCTTTCAACTGCCAGGGAACTGCGGGCGGCACCGTATCGAGACCGAGCAGACGTGTCAGCTCATACGCCGCGATCTCGGACAGGTACGTATCGCGCAGAAAGATCGTGAACTTCCCCGATTCCCAGTAGGAGTTCTCCTCCTCGCGGTGATACGCGCGGAACACCGCGTGCGAGCGTACGGCGCCGTTCTGAACGAGGACCTTCTGCGGCCTGGTCACGCCGTACAGCTTCTTTCGATCGACCTTCAAGAGCTTCGCAGAGCGGAGGAACTCGGCGACCTCCTCGGATGTCTGGAAAGGGAGCGTCGTGCCATTCGGTCCACGCCAGACGACCGCGACTGCGCCGGAGGACTCCTGGTGGCGAAGCGAGGCCAGCACGAATCGGGAGGCATCGGCTGGCCGCTGGCGCCGGCTCGATTGCGGCGAGCTGGCGCTCAGGACGACCCGGCCGCTCTCGTAGATCGCCGCATAGGTATTGCCGGTGATCTCCAGCGCGGCCGGACGTCCATTCTTCGCGTAGTTGCGCAGCATGCCCGTGTCGATCAGAAAAACCCTGCCGCCGAACCTCGGGAGAATCCGGCTGGCATCGGCAGGAATGGTGTGGCCCACGACGAACCGGCGCGCGTCGAATCGTTCGAGGAGCTCGCCGAGGTATTGCTCACCCTCCTCGTCGCTCCAGTCTCCGAAGCCCCGAAACCAGAGCGGTCCATCCGGGTCGTAGATCATCCAGTTCTGGACAGATCTGAAGGCGGCCAGAATACGCCCCATCTCGTCGGAAACACCCTCGGTTCGGAGGCTTTCGAGCTGCACGACATTCGAGATCTCGTTGAACGTGAAGAACGGAAGGATCAGCTTGTGGGCGATCAGATACTCGCGGATGCGATCGAAGGCTTCGATCTCGATGCGGGCCTGGTCGTTGATCGAGTCCAGAGTCGGCTGCGTCGCTTTCGGGCTGATGCCGCCGTGGACGAATACCGTGTCGTTGACTCTGGCAATCACCCGTTTGCTGCGAAGCCAGCGGCCGTACTTGCCGTTGCGACTGATGGCCTCCTGAAACTCGATGGATCCGGGAGGATGATCGTCCATCCAGGTGACCTCGCTGAGGAGGCGCCATGGCTCCCGGCCGTAACGATCGGAGAGCCGCCGATGCAGCTCGACGTACTCCCTGTACCCGGCCGTGCGTCGCCGCTCGGATCTACGATCGGCGAACGCAGCATACGCAGCGGGATTGACGTCTTGAAGATTCGCCGTGAGATTCATCAGCTCGTGGTTCCCCAGCAGGACGATCGCTTTCCCTCGTGCTCGTGCCGCTCGAGTCTCGAGCGACATCAGCAGGTCCATCACCTTCCGCACATCAGGACCGCGATCGAGATAGTCGCCGGTCTGCACGAGTGTCGTCCTTCGCCCTGACCATCGGAGCTTCTGGTCGATGACTCCGGCTTTCTGCAGGATCGATACGAATCCCTCGTACTCGCCATGGATGTCGCCCACTGCCACCACGCGCTCAGTGGCAGCCAGGAGAGGCGTCGCGAAAAAGAAGAGAGACAGGAGAAGCGGCCGAGCCCGCGAAGACATCAGAGATTCCTTTCCGAGTCCTGATCGATGCGGTGAATGAGATGCCGGAACAGCGACTTCACCAGCTCGATGTTGTTCGAGAGCAGATCGAAGAAGTCGTCGGCCTGGATCGCCAGAACCAGGGCCTGGGTGCGGGCGACGGCCGCCCCACCGTGCAACCGGCCGCTCAGGAGATCGAACAATCCCGCCGTCTGCAGTGGTCCCGCCACCTCGACGCGGCCCTCGCGCGTGCGAACCTCGATCTCTCCCCGCACCACGCAGTAGAGGGTACCGGCCGGCTCGCGGTCCCGGTAGAGTTGTTCGCCCGGACCGACCGCCCGCTCGTGCGCGATCGAGGCGATCCGCAGCAGTTCCTCGGCAGTACAGGCGCTGAAGAAGTCGACACTCTGCAGAAAGACAACCGTTTCGATTCGCGCCAGCTCAGGCATGTCAGGTCTCAGTCCTCAGGTAACGACAACGATATCGATGCGCCGGGCAATCCACTCGGCCGTCTCGCGTGAGAGGGGGTCGGCGCGGTCGCTGCTTCTGACCCGGTCCACCGCCGGGTAGAGCCGCGCCGCCCGGGAGGCGTAAACCTCGTACAGCGCTGCGGCGCCCCATCCGGATCCGTCGCCGTCCTGTGCGAACGACTCCTCCACGAGCTGGCCGAGGACCTCCAGACGAGACCCGACTTCGATGGAGAACAGCGCTCGCGCCGCCTGGAGCCGCTCATCGAGCGGGTGATCCTCGACGACCGGCAGAACGAACCGCTTGACCGCCGGCGCGAGGGTGTTGTCGAGGTATTCCACGGCGTTCCCGACGATGCCCGGCTGTCCACTGGTGATGCTGAGGTGGGCGTCGCGCACATGACGGCGGTCGCCGGCGAGCGCAAGGATCGCGAAGAGATTGTCGACGGTATCCGCCATACGCTCGCTCAGCAGGCGATCCAGCAGCGTCGGTGCGTATTCTTCCTGGTCCCACACCACGAGCGGCCCTGTCATCCGAGCGTGAGCAATGGAGCCCAGGCCCGTCAGAGCTGCGAGCGCACGGAAATAGCTGGCACTCTCCGCGGCGATGGCGGCGGCAATCTCACGATCATGCGGCTCGAGGGCGCTGGGCGTGGCGATTCCGAGTCCATCGATGAGCTTCCTGCGAAGAAACGGATCGGAGGCGGCGCGCAACGACCCGGCCAGCGCAGCCACCGCGGCCGGACCTCCAATCATCGCCATCGTTTTCGGAATTGCGCGGCGGACCCACATCCGCTCGTCGGGACTGTTCATGAAATGGAGGAGAGCCGGAATGACGCGCTCCCCGAACGCGATGAGCGCCTGACGGGCGTCGTGCTTCAGGCGGCGGTCGTCGAGGAGCGAGATCAGCGAGGCCACGTACATCGGAGATGGTCCCTGCGCGAGGACACGCCGGCGCACGGCGCCGATGGCTGCCCGGACCACACCTGGATCACGATCAGCGAGCAGGAGCGTGAGCGCAGCTGTCTCTCCCGGCATGGTCGTCTGACCGAACGCTTTCGCCGCTTCGGCACGGGCGTTCGCGTCGTCATCGGCCAGGAGCTCCGCGAGCGCGCGGCCGGCGCGGCGTTTCATGGCATCGTCGCCGTGGTTGTGGATTGCCACCACGGCCGCCGAAACGAGACTGGCCTCATTGGAGTCGAGATACGGCGCCATGAGCGAAGCGGCGTCCGTCTTCCGGAGAGCAGCGACGGCCGCAACCGCCTCCACGCGGACGCCGGCATCCGTGTCAGAAAGACAACGCTCCACGAGTGGAAGCGCATCGTGTCGCTCCGCGGCGGCGAGCATGCGTAGCGTGGCGCGCCTCACCGGTGCGCTGTCGTGGTAGAGCAGCAGAGGCGGAACGAGCTTGGCCCGATTGTTCTTCTGGAGGAGCCGCAGTGCATGGATGACATGGTGAGCATCCGTGCTTCCGAGGGACTGCACGACCAGCTCCAGAGCCGTGGCATCGTTCAGATCGACTGCACCGGCGATCACGCCCTTCTGCTTCAGGCCGGCCCGGAACGACTCCACGTAATGCCGGCGCGTGACGACGGTCGTGGCCAGCCACACCCCGATGAGCGCCAGCGAGAGCCATCCGACCTGCGGCGGCGTGAGCAGCCCGAACGTCACTGGAAGCAACAGAAGGGCGGCCAGACCTTTGGCCCCCCGCTGCACGAAGACGTCGATGAAGGCCTTCGCCTTCACCCGCGCCCGTGAGGGAATCGGCAGGAAGAGCAGCTCGCGGGTGGCCTGATCCAGCGAGTAGCGGAGGCCGTTCTCTCCGCTCTTCAGTAGAAGCGCGGCGCCCAGGATCATCTCCGGCGCTCCCGCCGCCGCGCCGATGATGGCAATCGTGCCCACCGCCATGGATACCGGAAGCACACGCATCGCGAATCCCACTCCCAGGCTGCGATGGATGCGAGCGGTGAAGATCAGCTGGAAGGCGAATGCCACGACACCAATGACGCTGTAGAAGTTCCCGAAGAACGCCGTCCGCTGGTCGAGTGACGTCGTCGACAGTTGCACGGCCCAGTTGAACTGCAGATCGACGATCTGAGCGACGACCACCGTGAGCACCATGATTGCGGCGATGCTCTTCAGGTGTCGCGACTGCCGCAGCAGTTGGAATCCACCGCGAGCTTCGTCCAGCGGCGCCAGTCCGGCTGCACCGGCCACTCGCCTGTCATCGATCGCATGCATGCGGCGCGTGAGCCAGATCAGCGCCACCAGCGCGAAGAGGATCATTGCCGCGACCAGCAGCGCGTAACGCGTTCCCACCAGCTTCGTCGCGAACTTCGCGACCTGGCCTCCCATGACGCCGCCCAGAAGGCCGCCGGCGCCGATGAAGGCGAAAAGCCGGCGGGCCTGACGCGGATCGAAGACGTGGCTCGAGAACGACCAGAACTGACTGACCATCATCACGAAGGTGATCGAGATCCATACGTAGAACGCAAACGGGACCCATGGCCACGGGTACTCGAACAACCACCAGAACGCGATCATCGTCGTGCCCGTGAACGTGCAGGTGGCGATGATCAGCGCGTCGCGGCGCATCGAGTCGGCGAACCGGCTGTAGATGCGCAGAAACGGGTACGAGGCGAGCGCGACGAAGAGATAGACGTACGGGAGCCTCTCGGCGCCGAGGCTGTTGATGAACGTAGACTGCCGGACGCTTTTCGTCGTGTACTGGAACGTGATGAGAAGGAAGAAGGTGAAGAAGAGGAGTATGGCCGGGCCGGCCTCCCCTCCGCGGAAATGCACGCCGAATCTGCTGAGTGCACGCCGCAGTATCCCGCTGACGCCGTGGCCGGGCGGCTGGCTGGCCTCATCAGGTTCCATGGAGAGGGGTGGATTGTACCGCCGGAAGCCCTCGCCCGAAAGGGAACGGAGGGCGCAGAGCCAATATGCGCGACTCCCTTTGAATCGACCGGCCGGACGCGTAGGATGTCGCCTCCCCCGCATCTGAAGAAGGAGAAGACCATGAAGAGGGTGCTCACGGTTGCTCTTGCCCTGCTCCTGACGGCCCCGGTGTTCGCTGCCAAGCTGGAGAACGTGCCCCTGGTCGACAACCACTGCGGCCTCGGAATGAAAACCGCTGAGGACGCCGACAAGCACGACAGAACGTGCCTGGTGAAGTGTGCGAAGAACGGCTACGCGGTGATGAAGGACGGCAAGCTGTGGAAGCTCGACGAAAAGGGCAACGAGCTCGCCATCGCGGCGCTCAAGAAGAGCGACAAGAAAGATCACGTCCGCGTCACGGTCGAGGGTGAAGTGAAGGGCGACACGCTCGCCGTCGAGTCGCTGACGATCGACTGAGGAGCTATCCCCGGAAGCCGTGGTCGCGCGCAAACACGACGGCTTGCGCGCGGTTCCAGACACCGAGCTTGTCGTACACGCTGGAGATGTGGTTGCGCACGGTCTTCTCGCTGATCGAGAGCCGTGCGCCGATCTCGGCGTTGGGAAGACCTTCGCTGAGCAGAGCCAGGATCTGGCGCTCGCGCGGCGAGAGCGCGGCGAACGCGGCGTCGTCCGCAGCGGGCGCATCGACGCCCGTGAACTCGAGCACCGCCTCCTGAAAGCGCGCCCACGCCGGCTCGTGCTCCAGCAGCACGTGGTTCTTCGATTCGAGCTCCACGAACTGCGCCCCGGGGATCGACGAAGCCAGAAGTCGTCCCTCTTCCAGCGGAACCACGTTGTCTTCCCGCGCGTGAATCACCAGGGTCGGCACGCGAACCTGTCCGAGGAGGTCGACGATCTCGATGTCCCCTCGCAGCTGAAGGAGCTCTGCCGCCATCTCCGGGGCCACGGTCTTGCGGCATAGCTCATTGAACCAGGCCACCTGCTCGGCTGTGCCTTCCGGAATGAAGCGGGACGTGAAAATCTGCCGGAACGTGGGATTCTCCTTCCCCCAGCCGATTCGGATGACCTCGAGAATCGCGCGATACTCGCGTTCGGCGTCAGGATTGCCGCGCCGGTTGAACCCGCGCGCATAACCGCCGTACAGGACCATGCGCGAGACTCGCTCGGGATAGCGCACCGCGTAGCTGATGCAGGCCAGCCCGCCCTGCGAGATGCCGAGGAGCGAGAGCGGGCCTTGCGGTTGTGCGGCGTCGCAGACTTCCTCGAGATCGCCGGCCCAGCGCTCCATCGAGAGAGTCGGCGGGTTCCGGTCGCTCATCCCGCAGCCTCTCTCGTCGTAGCGCACGAAACGGAAGTGGCTGCTGAAGAACCGCATCCAGTGCCGCCACACCGGACTCTCCCACTCGAACTCGAGGTGGGTCATCCAGTTCGACGCTTTGACGAGCAGCGGACCCTCCCCCGCCTCGGCCCAGGCGAGCTTCGCACCGTCGCTCGCTCTCAGAAATCGAATCCGCTGGCTCTTCTGGGACATCTGTCCTGCCCGTTTCCCGCGATTCTATCGGTTCCGGGACATCGGACCCATAGACGCCCGGCCGCCCTCAGCCGATCTTCGTCCCATGCTAAAGAGAACTGCTTTCCTCGCCTACGGTGTCGTCTGCTACGCGGTCTTTTTCGGGACATTTCTTTATGCGATCGGCTTCATCGGCGGCTTCCTCGTGCCGACGACGCTGGACGGGCCGCCGTCCGGTCCGCTTGCCACAGCGATCGCTGTCAACGTCGGCCTGCTCGGCCTGTTCGCGGTGCAGCACAGCGTGATGGCCCGCCGCTGGTTCAAGGAGCGCTGGACGCGCATCGTGCCGCCGGCGCTGGAGCGCTCGACCTATGTGCTGCTCTCCAGCCTCGCGCTGATCCTGCTGTTCTGGCAATGGCGGCCGCTGGGCGGGGTGATCTGGTCAGTCGAAGATCCGGTTGGCCGCGCCGTCCTGTATTCGCTCTTCGGCTTCGGCTTCGCACTCGTGCTCGTCGCGACGTTTCTGATCAACCACTTCGACCTGTTCGGATTGCGGCAGGTGTGGCTGTACTTCCGCGGGAAGCCATACACGCGGCTTCAGTTCGGGACGCCTGCGCTGTACCGCTTCGTCCGTCATCCGCTGTACGTGGGCTGGTTCTTCGCCTTCTGGGCGACGCCGGCGATGACGTTCGCGCACCTGCTGTTCGCGGTGGCCACGACCGCCTACATCCTGATCGCCATCCAGTTCGAAGAGCGCGATCTGGTCCACGAGCACGGGCGCTCGTACGAAGAGTACCGGCGGCGGGTGCCGATGCTGGTGCCGTTCTCGAAGGCGCCGGGCCGTCAGGACGTGCAGGGAGCGGGGAGCGCGGCCATGTTGCTGCCTGAGGAGGAATGAGGTCAGGCTCCGGCCGGATCAGTCGGGCGCCAGGGTGCAATCACGTACGAGAACTTCTCCGGGTCGGCGATCTTCTGTCCGCGCATCCATTCGTCACTCGAAGCGAAAAGGGATGCGCCTTCCGATCCGCCGATCAGGGCGCCCCGTCTCCGCTGCACGACTGCTGCATGCAGGGCCATGCTCAGACGTGAAAAGGCCCGCTCCAGCTCCTCGAGCTCGCGCACGGCCTCCTCGATGTTTCCTCGCCTGACTGCGATACCGGTCATGAGCAGCGCTGCAACGGCGCAAGCCCACTCCGCTCCCTCCCGTTCCAGCCGGCGCGCTGCGCGCTCGACTTCCTTCAGCAGATGGTCGCGGTTTGCCGGAAACTCCAGCGACTCCGCGGCCGCCAGCGCGGCCTTGCCGCGCAGATCGAGAACATTCATGCGCGTGAACTGAACGTGCCAGGCCGGTGAAGACTTCAGCGCCGGCCAGGTCTGATTCATGCGCGTCCACGCCAGCGCGCCTTTGCCTTCGTACAGCGCGATGTCGATCGAGGACCAGAACTCCCAGAGATGCTGATGGTGAAATCCCGACTGCGACCAGCGGCTCATCGCGTCCTGAACATCACGGAGCGCCTCGGCCGGATCATCGGCGGCGAGGTGCACGTAATGGGAGAGCATCGCCCGAAGCGTCGTTGCGGCGTACAGGTCTCCGCGATCGGTAGCATCGTTGAGGAGATCGGAATAACGCGCGGAGATCGCGCGAAGATCGCCGAGGTAATAGGAGGAATGCAGGTCATAGAACCATGAGGAGTCGATGCCCCACGCCACGGCCTTGCAATGTTCGCGAAACAGGCTCTCTGCGTTCCGGGCTTCGGCGACGGAATCGCGCCAATGACCTTCATGCTGGGCGATGGCGGAGGAACACAGCGCCAGAAAGGCTTTTGCGTACGAAGTACCGGCGCGTTCGGTGAGCTGGCGTGCACGGTCCAGCACGCGATGAGTCCTGCCCACGTTCCGCGCGCCGCCCGCCGACGCGTACACCGCTTCGAGCGAGAAGGCCAGAGCCAGACGATGGATCTCACCGGCGTTCAGCGCCCACACGAAGTTGAGCGCCTGAAAGACAGCGCCGCGGACCGTGTCGACGTTGCTGAGCGCCACGGCCACACTGATCGATGCGTCGATTCTCACGAGTTGCGCTGACGGGATGGAGCGCTGATCGCGCTCGCGAAAGCGCAGGCCGCGCAGACGCACGCGCGCTCGCCCGATGAGTAGCGCCAGACGCGTTCGCCATGGCGCTTCCGGCAGCGTCAGACGGATGGACTGGAGAACGTCACGAAAAATCGACAGCCCTTCGTCGATGTGGCCGCTGAACAGGTACTGCTGTGCGGCGCGCTGCCGGAACATCAGTCTCTCGACGAAACTCGATGCATTGATCGATAGAAATACCCGCGCCGCTTCCGCTCCCCGCCCGGCGTTCACCAACGCCTCGGCCATGCTCTTCTGAATCTTCGCCAGACCGGGCGAATCGGCCGGCAACAGGTCGAGGACGCGGCGGTACAGATCGGTCGCATGATCGAACGCCAGCGCGCGCTCGGCGTTCTGCGCAGCCGCGATGCTGTATTCGATCGCCTTTTCGTCATCGCCTGCGGCCGAGAAATGTTCGGCGAGGATTTCGGGGTCGGACGTGCCGGCTGACTGGAACGCCGCGGCCAGCGTGGCGTGATGGGCGCGCGTCACATCCGCGGTCAGGCTTCGAACGACTGCGTCGCGGATGCGATCGTGATAGGTCTCCAGCTCGTCCTGCTCTTCTCTCTCGCGCGTGCGCACGAAATGCTCGGCTTTCAGCAGCGCCAGCGGCGACTGCCACGACTCCACGCGGGCGGCGTTCTTCAGCACTTCCGCAGGAATCGGTTGGCCATTCACGGCCACGAGCTCGAGCAGATGCCTTGCTTCGGGAGACAGCCGCGCGACGCGAAGCTGGATCATCTCCGCCACGGTCGTCTCGCGCGTATCGCTGTCCAGCGGCCGCGTCTCTCGCGAGTCGAGAGGGTCGATGGCATTCGACCGCACCAGCTCGTCGATGAAGAACGGACTGCCGCCGGCCTCCGCGGCGATCGTGGCCGCAGTGGCGGTGAGGTGAGGCGTTTCCCGGTGCAGCAGCGCCGCCGCCAGGCGGCGAGACTCGTCCGAGCTGAGCTGATCGACGAGGACCTCACGCATGTTGAGCAGTTCTTCATTCTTCGGCGTCACGAACGCGCGCAGGAACGGACTGGTGGCCACTTCGTCCGAGCGATAGGCGGCGATGAAAAGCAGCGGCGGAGAGTCCGGTTCCCGCAGTGTCTCCTGTAAAAGATCGGCGCTGTCGGTATCACCCCACTGCAGGTCGTCGATGAAAATGATGACCGGACGCCGCTCCGCGACGCGGACAGTCATTTCGCGCAGCGCCGCGAATGCGCGCCGGCGCAGCTCCTGCGCATCCGGGACGACCGGTGTGCGCCGTCGAGCCGGCAGCCGCTCCTCGAGCTGGCGCAAAACCGGGAACAACTGCGCCAGAGCGAGCGCGTCGCGCGGCAGCATCCCCTCCATCTCCAGCTCCGGCAGGCGTGTCAGGTACCGCGTCAGCGCATCAATGAAGCTGTCCAGGGCCTTGTAGGGAACGGATTCGCGTTCGTAGCACCGGCCGGTCAGGATGACCGTATCCGGATTCCGTTCGCGCCAGCGATCGAGGAATGTGCGGGCCAGCGATGACTTGCCCATGCCCGACGGTCCGCTCAGGCACACCGCGACAGTCCGCGCCGACGCGTCATCCATCGCCTTCCCTAACGCCGACAACTGTTTCTCGCGTCCGACGAAGACAGACCGCGGCTGGGATTCCGGAGCAATCGTGCGCGATCGCTCCGCCCGCCCCTCCTGTCCTTTCAGCCGCGCCACGATCTCTTCGGCATCAGGACGGCCGGCAACATCCCGGCGCAGGAGATCGCGACAGAGCGTATCGAGATGCTCCGGTACGCCCGAGACCATCAGACTGGCGCGCGGCGGCTCGCGTTTCTGCTTCGCTTCGAGCATCTCCTTCCGCGCGTTTTCCTCGAACGGCAGTCGTCCGCTCAGCGCCTGATAAAGCATGACCCCGACGCTGTACCAGTCGCTGGCCGGTGTCAGAGGAAGACCGGCCGCCTGCTCCGGTGACATGTAAGCGGGCGTTCCGGCCGTCTGCAGACTGTGTTGCGCGGCATCCGCGTCGATATCCAGGACCAGACCGAAGTCGAGAACGACCACGCGCCCTTCTGAAGTCACGAGGACGTTCGACGGCTTCAGATCGCGATGAATGTTCCCGGCGCGATGCAGCGCTGCCACACCTTTGACGAGGTACCGCAGCGAGCGCTCCAGCAGCGGGATGTCGGCCGGCGCGACACGTCTCGGGTGGAGCGCCGCCGGCTCGGCGGCTCGTGCCACTGTTCTGTCGATCAACTTAGGCTCGGTGAGCTCCCCCGCCAGCGGCGCATCGAGCTCCGTCCTGGGAGTCGCGGCGCGTCCTCCTGACCACACGTGTTCGACGAAGTCCCTTCCGTCGACGAGCTCCATCGTGAAGAACCACTCGTCGGAATCCGAGAAGAGCTCGTAGAGCTGCACCAGGTTCGGATGATTGATGTCGGCCAGCGCGCGGAATTCACGCTTGAAGCGATAGAGCGAGTCAGGCGTCAGATGCCGGAGTGTTTTCAGCGCGACGAGGGTGTCGCGGTCCGTGTCGCGGACCGCGTACACGACGCCGAATCCGCCTGCGCCGAGGCGGCGCTGGACGGCAAACCTGCTGGTTCCGCGGAAGTCGGCCGGATGCATGCAAGCTCGCGATGGTTAGGGCCGCCATTTGTACCACTCCGCGGTGAAAAGGGAACGCGGTGGTGATTCGTTACGTCTTCACGGCGTAATCATCGCCGTAGAACTTGCTGGTGATTCTGGTGTGGAACTCGATCGCTTTCACCGGCGGGTATTTCGGTTCGGGAAGGCAAGGCAACACCTCGAGCATTTCGTCTTCCCAGACATAAACAGCCATCGGGAACGATACGCGCGCCGTGCCACGCGACGCCGGATCGCGTGGTTTGCTGACGCGGTGTGTCGTCGACGGGAAGATGTCGTTGCTGATGCGCTGCATGTAGTCGCCGGTGTTGAGGATGATGGTGCCGCGCGGCGCCGCCACGCGAATCCACTTCATGTTGCGGCGATTCAGAATCTGCAGCCCTTCGGCACTCGGTGCGGGGAGGAATGTGAACATGTCCACGTCTTCATGCCCGAGGAGGCGGGCCGCGCCCGACTGGTCGTCCTGGGGCGATATGGGCGGATAGTAGTTGAGGCGGAGGCCGAAATTCGTTCCGGTGAGCTTGCCGTCGTAGAGATGCGGATCGCATCCCAGGTACGTGAGCATTGCCTGCATCACCGGCAGAATGAGCGCTTCATGGGCGCGGACGATCTGATCGAAGAACGCCTCGTATTCCGGCAGCGGCCACAGCGTCTCATCGGCGAACGCCCTCCGGCAGAACACCCATCCTTCCACCAGATCGGGATGCATGTTGCTGGTTTCTTTGATCGGGAAGTAGCCCTGATTGACCGAGCCGTGACGCTGGGCGCGAAAACGCATCTTCTCGTCGAGCGAGAGACGCGTGAACATCTCCGCGACCTTCCCCTCCGCTTCGTCGTACAGCGCCGGATTGACCCCGTGCCCTGACAGGATGGCGAAGCCGATCTCTCGCAATGCCTCACCCAGGTCGTGGGCGAAATTCACGCTCCTGAGATCGCACGTCCTGATCTCGAAGTCGTCGTCGAACTGATCGCCGGCCGCCGATTCAGCGAGGTGATAACTCTGCCGCTTCTCCACCTGGTCATACCGGATGAAGTCCTGGTTGGTGGCGTGGATGCCGTCATCTTTCGCCTTCATGGGAGCCATGAGCATAATGCAGGCGATGGCTGTCGATCTCGAAGGTGGCTGCCGGATCGTTGATCTGAAGGAGGGCCGGCCCTCTCCAGACGGCGATCTGCTCATCTGGAGCCACTTCTCCGGCGCCTTGTCGTTACGCGTCATCGATCTCGACGGCGGCGCGGCGCTGCACAACCCCGGGCACGACGAGACTCTTTTCGTCATCGAGGGCGAAGGCTCGGCGAACGGGACGCCTGTCGGAAAGAGCACAGGCATCGATCTGCCGCGCGGACAGATCCTGCGGTTGAGCGGCGAGCTGACGCTGGCCAGCTCACTCTGTCGTGCTGAACCGTCGCAGCGGCCGGCATCGATCGTCAGGCTCGAGGATCAACCGCTGCAGAGCACCGGTGACCGCTCGTATCGGGAGCTCATTCAGAACGTGACCACGCAGTTCGTCGGCTCCATCCCTCCCGGCCGTGCCCCCGAGCACTTCCACCTCTATGAGGAAGTCATCTGCATCCTCCAGGGCTCGGGCGTGATGTGGACCGGGGCGCGTACGGCGCCGGTACGTGAGGGATCCTGCATCTTCCTGCCGGTCCGCCAGCACCACTGCCTGGAGAACACGACTTCGAACGAGTTACGTCTGCTGGGAATGTTCTTTCCGGCCGGCAGTCCGGCTGCGCGCTACGGCGTAGAGAGCGGCGCCGAGGGCGGCCCAGAAAAGCAGCAGCCCGAAGGTGGCTGAAGACATCTGCGTGAGGAGCGCGGCCATGCCCGCGATCGACGCCACCGCCGCCACTCGCAGAGCCGCCAGCGGAATCGACACGGTCACGGCGCGATAAAGCTCGGGATTGCTCTTCGGCAGGAGCAGCAACGCAACGCTGTGGAGAAGGTACAGCAGCACGATCGCAAACACGGCGATGTCCAGGGCCAGGCGGATCTGATTCGTGATCAGCAGCGTCAGTGCTCCGGCCAGGGTCACGGTCAGGCCGGCGATGGGAGTGCCGGTGCGCGGCGATACCGATCCCAGCCAGCGCGGCGTCAGGTCATCCCCGGCCAGGACGATGGCAATCCGGGACGGAACGAGCATCGTCGCGTTCAGCGATGTGGTGATGGCCATCAGCGCGCCAAGCGTGACCAGTCCCGCGGCGCCGGCAGGAAGATACCGTGCCGCTGCCTCCGCCATCGGCGCCGGAGAGATGCGGAGCTGCTGGCCTGGAAGGACGCCCAGACCAACCGCTGACATCAGCAGATAGATGATCGTGACTGCGATGACCCCGCGGATGAAGATGCGTGGAAGCTGGCGAGTGCTGTCGCGCACCTCACCGGCGGTCTGGGCCAGCGACTCGAATCCCGCGAATGCAAAGAACAGCGGCGGCAGCGCGGCCATGAATCCGGCCATCCCATCAGTGAAGAAGGGGCGGTAGTTCGCGGTGTCGATGGCAAAAATACCGGGGACGATCAGCACGAGGATCGACACGCCGAGCAGCGCACACATCCAGACCTGCAGCCGGCCGAACCACCGCACGCCCGCCACATGGATCGCGTAGAAGAAAACGACGCTGCCGATTGCCAGCGGCATGACGGTGAGGCGAGGGAAGAGTTGACGCGAGTAATCGGCGAACGCCACTGCCAGATACGCGATCGCTCCCGTGTACGCGATGATTTTCAGCCACGCCCCGACGAATGCGAGGCCCCGGCCACCGAACGTCCTGGAGATGTGCAGGTACTCTCCACCCGGCTCGGAACCGAGCGGCGTCGACAGGAACACCGCGTAGGCCACCGATGTGGCGAGCACCGCCGGCGCCAGCACCAGGAAGCCCAGAATCACGCTCGGTCCGGTGAGCAGCCAGGCCTCGCCGGTGACCTTGAAAATCCCCGCCCCGATGAGAATGCCGACGATGACCGCATACGACTCGAGAGTCCCGAGGTCGCGGCGCAGTCCGGAAGGCATCGGTGAACCGTATCATCGACGGCTCGGTGATGTGGCCGGCAGTCGCGTCTTTATCCGTGCCGCTGAAATGTCTTACCGACGAGCTTCCAGCCATCCTCGAACCGGTACAGCGAAATGTAGTCGGTGAAAATCTGCTTCCCGTCGCGGAAAAGATCGACCTTGACCACGGCTGAATCGCCCGACCGATCGAGGATGACGATCCTGGCGGTCGTTTGCGGCCGGGCAGCGCTGGCCGCGCGAGGGTTCGATTTCGTCAGTCGCTCGATCCACGCTTCTCGCGTGACCTGATTCACTCCGGTATTCGTCCGCACGAACATGACGAACGATTCGTGCATGCCGCTGCGCATCTTCTCCGCGTCGCCGTCGATGTGGACACCGTGCACATACGCGCGGTCGACGACCTCCACGATCGCGGCGTCGTCCGCGTCCCCGGCCGGTTTCTTCGGCTCCGCCGCCTGCGGATGCAGGCGAGCGAACTCTTCGGCGAGAGCACGGGCGGCGTCCGGGTTGGTACCGGTAAGGAAATCGACGATCGGCGTCAGGTTCTGCCGCGCTGTATAGCCGCGCGGATTCAGCTTCGCCGACTTGTCCAGGAGCGTGCGGGCGCTGTCGCGCCTTCCCTGAAGAACCGCAAAGACTCCGGCCAGTCCGTTGGCCGCTTCCGACTCCGGATAGAGGTCGAGTGCCACGGCTGATAGCGTCATCGCCCGCTCGATGTTCCCCTGCTGGGCGGCCGCTTCGGATGCGCCAACCAGACCGCGCGAGAAATCGGGCGTGATGGAAGCGCCGCGGAACATCGATCGGAGTCGATCCGCGATTGCAGGATCGACTAGGTCCGAAGCGGTGAGCCGCTTGACGTCATCGGTCCACACTCGCGACCAATCTGCCGCCCAGGTCCGGATCAGGTCTTCGGCCGGCTTGTCGAAGCGGTATTGGCGCGGGATGCTGCGATCCCTTCGGTAGAGATCGATGTAGTCGCGGAAGAAGACCAATTCTCCTTCGCGGTGATACCTTTCGAGATCAGCGCCGCTCGCAGCCAGTCGTCGGGCCATGTACGAACCGACTTTGATGAATGGCTGGCCGGCGGCGGGATGCCGCCCACGGTCGAGAATCGTGTCTGAGCCTTCGATCCTGGCCAATCGATCGCGCTTCACAGCATCGTTGAAGTAGCGGAACGCCGCACGCAGCTCGGTTGCATCGTTGCTGAGCGCTTTTCCGTATCGATCGTAGTAGCCCAGTCCGTTGTTCCAGGCACTGCCGAGAGCCGTGGCAATCGCCGACTCTGCGCGATCGGGAAGAAAGAAACCAGCATTCCACGAGTCGCCGAGGAACAGCAATGCAAGCCGGTCGAGGAAGATGCTGAGGTTCGCGCCTTCGAGATTTGTCGCCAGTGCCACGGCGAACTTCTGGCGCGGCAGATAGAGCAGCTCGGTGCGCGTCTCCTGCTGCGAGCCACCATGTGCGGCTCGAAAACGGCCGCCTGCAGGCGTGACGCTCCAGCCGAGGCCGTACCGCGTGGCCGTGCCGCCGCGGGTCGTGAGGCCAGTCCACATCAACTCGACTGTTTCACGGGTCAGCACCTTATCGATGCCCTGGACGAACTTGATCATGTCGACCACCGTCGACCTCGTGCCTCCGGCGGCGAACCGCGAGCTGATGTCGACATATTCAGAGTGTCGCAGCTTTCCGCCGGCCACTTCGTATCCACGGACGCGATTCGGAATCACTGCGCGTGGATCATCCATCCTCGTGTTCGTCATCCCCATCGGCCGCCACACCTCGGCGGCCATGAATTCACCGTAGGGCTTTCCTGATGCGCCTTCGATCACGGCCCCGAGGAGGTTGTAGCCGTAACTCGAGTAGCGATAACTCGTGCCCGGCTCGGCCACGAGGTCGAAGTCCTGGAATATGGCCAACGCCTCGCGTGTGTTCCGCGGCTCTCTGATCCGGCCCTCGGCAGCGTAATTGCGGTAATGACTGATCCCACCGAGATGGCCGAGCAGTTGGCGAACGGTGACGGGATGGTCCTTGCGCGGGAACTCCGGCACGTACTTCTGAACCTCGGCGTCGAGATCGATCTTGCCCTGCTCCACGAGCTCGAGGATGGCCACCGCCGTCATCGGCTTGGTCACCGACGCCATGCGATACGACGATTCGGCCGTGGCCGGAACCTTGTTTTCCACGTCGGCCAGGCCGAAGCCCTTCGCCCAGACGAAGCCGTCTTTCATCACCGCGACCGACAACCCGGGAATCTGATTGGCGGTCATCTTCCTGGCCACAAACTCCTCGAAATCGCGCAGTTGCGCCTCGTAAGGCTGTGCGATGGCGGAAACCGCGACGAAACAAACAAGCACAGCGCGGAGCGTGAGCGCGGTCAAACGCATGGGGACCTCCTGATGACCACTACGGCGCGAGCATATCGGAGGTTGCACGAAGATCTCGATCGGCGTTAGAAGCGGAGAGCCATGCCGTCATCTGCGCGTTCAGCCACGCTCTCTCGTTCGCTTCCCGGACTGCGCGACGCGCATCGAGGAAGAGCGCGCGTTTCACTCATTCGCTTCGCGGGACCGCGGCACGCCTGATACTCGGCGCGCTGCGACGCTCGCGATCCGCCGCAATACTCATCGTCTTCGCCATCCCGTACGCCTCGGGGTGCAGCAGACGGCCGCGCTCGCGCGCGCCTTTCCACGACTCCACGACGATCGGATTCCAGACTGCGTAGGCATCGCGGCGCGCACCGATGACCTGCCACGAAACTCTCATCGACCCGTGACCGCCGGCGATCCTGAACCGATTGTTCGCGATCTCTTCGGCGATGTAGACCGGAGCCGACTCGCCGATGCAGGTGAGCTGGTACCGGAAGTCGCGATTGAGGGCCTCGAACCAGTCGGGAAGCTGGACGATCGCTGAGCCCTCGCCGTCGAGCGTCACCGTTCCGGAATAGAGGTTCATCATGTCGGGCGACTCGACGAACGAGTGCGAGAGGTACTTGTTGTGCGGATCGAGCGGGTGATCGATCCGGAACGATCCGGCCGCCTTGACGAGCGTGCCCGATGTGCCGAGGTGTCCGTTGAAGTATCCGGCCCATGAGGTGTTCGGTGCGGCTCCGTAGACGCCGACGGCATCGGCCGTCGTACCGGTCGTCTCACCCCACACGCCTGTCCCGTCGGCATTCGGCGAGAAGCCGTAAACGCCCGTGAACCCCTGCCCACTGGCGCCGTCTCCGCCGGGGCTCGACCCGAGGACGCCGGCGGCTTCGTGTCCGAGGTGACCGATGTTTCCTGTCGGAACATGTTCGCCACGCATTGCGTAACCGGCGGCGACCAGAAACGCCGCGCATCCGAGCGCGATCACTGCCTGCAGCGAGGTTCGCATCGTCACTCCTTTCACTGGCACTGCGACCGGCTCGGACCGCCGAGCGGGTTGTAGTCGAAGAGGTTGTGCGGCTCGAGATCGACGCCCTGCCAGTGCACGTTCGTGATGCCGGTCATGACGTTCGATGGATCACCGGGCGCGTGGTCCTCATCGTGCGGATGATGATGAGCCGACGTGCGATGCCACAGCACGATGTTCGTGTTCTCGACCGATTCGGCGTCGGCGACGCCCATCCCCGGGAAACCGTCGCCGAGCAGGTACTGGTCGGGTTGGAGGTACTGGGTGTTGCTGTACAAGGCATCGCGTTCGGCCTGCTTGAACGTCGTCACGGCGAAGTCCATCTGCGTGAACCGTTCCTTGCGCGCCAGGCCGGCCTGCTCGCCGTAGTGCCGCGCGATGCCGTTCGATGACACGCGCAAGGTGTATCCGATGCGGTGACCGTGGGCGTTGGTCGTGGTGTCCTCGACGCCGATCGTGGAGAACTCCAGGGGATTCCACTGCATCGTTCCCTCGCGGCCGCCGTTGAACGGCTCCTCGATGTCTGTCGCTGCGAGCGGCGTCGTCGGTGCCTCGACATGCCTGAACTGCAGCGCGGAGTCTCCGCCCGGGCCATTCAGGTCGACGTCGATGCGCCACAGCACGTCGTGCATGTGAGCGTCCGTGGTGCTCGTGGGAGGGAAAAACGGATTGTTGTAGCCGGTCGCGCCGAGCCGGAAGCCGATGCTGCCGTCATCGCGCAGCCGGTATTCGATGATGAAGTCGTAGTTCTCGGCGTCCTGCACACCCCACAACACCAGCTCCTGTCCGCGACGGCTGATGCTCCGGCCTTCCTTGCACAGCCAGGCGATTCCGCGGTCGGCCGTCTCGGCGACGACTTGCGGCACACTCTGACCGCTCAGCGTGAGGACGCTGCCTCTCGGGCCCGCGTCGGCAGCGTTCACTTCGCGGATCGACGCAAAGGTGGTCGTTTCGTGATCGTAGAGGCGAAGGAAGGTGAGCTCGTGGTACGGCACGAAGATCTCCGCCACGCCCGCTTCGCTCAAGACGCGCATCCAGTCGCTGGTCTTCGTGCGCCGCAAATCGGTCGGTCCGAGGACGAGGCCGCGCCGTCCCTGATTGGAGATGCACGTCCGCCACGCCGTCTCGGCGTTCTCGATCTCGACGCACGTCGAAGGCAGGTTCGTGCTGCAGATGTTGGTTTCACAGGC
>DATKCA010000022.1:0-13255 GCA_035544675.1 Thermoanaerobaculia bacterium
GACGTGGCGCCACTCCTCGGGTCGATGGCCATCGACATACTTTTCACCAAATGATCCGTCGCGAATCACCTGGCGGAAAGTGACGAGCGACTGGTCGAGGATCTCCCGCCGATGCGCGACGAACAGCAGCGAAAGGGGCCGCCCGAACTCCTCGCACAAGCGACGGTAATCGAGCGCCGCAACCACAGTTTTCCCGGTTCCAGTAGCTGCAACGATGAGATTCCGCCAACGATTGTGCCGGTAACGCTCAACCGTCAGCTGATCGAGCATCTCCCGCTGATGCGCCCATGGCTCGACCTGGAGGCCGACGAGCGTCACGGGTCTCTGAACAGACGCCGCATTCACAGCCCGATCAAATCGCTCGCGGTCCCGTGATACGTCGTACAGCTCGTAATCTGGATCAGCCCAGTACGACTCGAACGTCGCGGTGAACTTCTCGACGATCGTCGGTGCGTCCGTCTGACTCAAGCGAACGTTCCATTCCGCGCCGTCAACCATCGCCGACGTGGACAGGTTGGACGAGCCGATGAAGACGGTCGAGAAACCGGACTCGCGGTGGAACAGCCATGCCTTGGCGTGGAGGCGCGTGTTGTCCGTGAGGTAAGAAACCTTCACCTGTGCGCCGAGGGAAATTAGATGTTCGAGGGCGCGGCGCTCGGTGGAACCGGTATACGTAGTCGTGATCACCCGAAGCTGACCACGCCGTTCCATGAATGCGCGGAGCCGTGGTTCGAGGAGCCGTAGGCCGCTCCAGCGGATGAATGCGACAATCAGATCGATTCGGTCGGCGGATTCGATTTCCCGCTCCAGCACCGTACCGATGCGCGGCTCATCGCGCGCGTTCACAAGCAGATCGCTTTGACTAAGCGGAATCTCCGGTGCTGGCGGCCGGCGCGATCTCAGCGCATCGATCGGATAGACGGCCGCCAGTCGCTGCGGCGGCTCGGCGATGAGATCGTCTTGTTCGATCTGGTCGGGTAGAGATGTCGCAATGGCGCGCAGCACTTCATTGCAGATCTGTGCCTGCCGCGCCGTGCGTTCTTCCTCAGGCACGCCGCGCAACGCTTCGCGGACGACGGTCCCGATGTAGCGCGCGAGCATGAGATGGGAGTCCGTCGCCGCGAGCGGTTCGGTGTCCGCGCGACGATCGGCGAGTGCCGAGATCTCCCGTTCGATGGCCTGCGTAACGAGCAGGTCATACAACCCATCGGGCAGCTTTGTCATGGAGCGGTAGCAGCCGATTCTACAGGGGGAAGAGCCTGCGGTCAGAGGCACAATTCCGGGGTATGTTGAGTTCAGCTTATGGACGGCACGACGTGGATCGAAATCCCAATCGAATGTCCTTACTGTCGCAACCACGGAGAAGCAGACGGGCGTTGGAGAAGTAACGCCAGGCAACCATTTCGGCTCATCGAGGAAGTCACTCGCTTGTGGTTCTTCTCTGCGGAGGTCGATGCTCGCCGGACGCTTTCACTTGTCGGCGATACAGACACTGACGAAGTGGACTGGGAGAGCGGCACCAACATTCGCCTCGCGTGCATGCAATGCTTCGGCGAGTTTCCGATACCCGAAACCGCCGCTGTTGATTTCGAGTAGGCCCATGATGAGTAACAGCGACGGACAGCGTGCGATGGCTCCGTACTGCGCTTGCCGCGGGACAGGCAGGATTGCCTGTCCTCCACAGCAGCAGATCGCGGCCGACCACCTCGGCCGGTAACCGCTTGCGGAGGTCGTCGGAATGCGAATGGCGCGGCAACGCTGGCCAGGAAACCATCATTTAGTCACCTGGCCGCTGGAGTCATCGCCGCGCTCGCGATCGCCGGACTCGCTCTCAATCGTCAGCGGGTGGAACAGGCGATACCATGTCGGTGCCCGATGCGAACCAACATCGACAACGAGCTCGTTCCCTTTCTCCAGCGGATCGAGCGGCACCTCGAAACGGTGTCGTTACCGACTTCCGCACCGCCACGCCTCGAGCCGTGGGAGGTCAACGCGTTCACGAAATCCGACTGCGCGTCAACTCTGGATGACATGTACTGCATTGCCGCTGCTCTTCGCCTGAAGATTGAAGAGGAGGTCGGAGACCTTGCTCGTGCGCGCGAGAGCGGTGTCGTTGATGCTCACCTGGCGCGCCGGATCGAATGGACACTTACGCGCGCGCGATCGGTGGACGCTCTCTTTGACGATCTCATGAACAAGGGGCCGTTTCCTCCGCACTCGGCGGAGATCGAGCAGCTCAATCGCTCGAGGCTGCGGCTCATCCGCGTTTTCTCGGGACTGTGGCTGCTGCACGACCAGATGACGCGACGCGGTCCCGGAGCGTGAGCGCTACCAGAACCGGATCACCGACATCCCGATGCTGTGGCCGTGGAACTCCTTGTCCGGGTCGTTCGAGAAGCGCGTCTCGTACTGATACTCGAACGCGATCGCGAACACATCGACCACGCGCCGATAGAGCGACATCGAGCCGATCCAGCGCTCGTCCTGACGCGCCACTTCCTCGCCGTCGACGCGCAGCAGGCGGTTCGGATATTTCTGTTCGCGCCTGCGAACACCGAGCCGCAGCGATGACGATGACGCGAGCGGGAACATCAGATCGGTCGATGCCGTGTCACGTCGGTAGATGCGAGCGAGATCGTCGGCGGTGTTCGTCTCGACGCGATACGCGGCGCTCCATTGCGCGCCCGATCGAAACGTGTGGCGGACATCGATTCCACCGTACGGATTGCGAGCGTTGCCTGTCGGGGCATCGTCGTAGAGCTTGACGCGATATCCGCCCGTGAAACGAACAACGGAGTTTTCAGTCAAGCGCAGGCGAAAGCGCTGACTGACTCCGTAGCGATCCGAGAGATCGCGGTCCTCGTTCGCTCCCTTCAGCGACACTTCAGCTTCCGTCTCGGACCGCAAGCGCCCGAGCCACCGCGATTCCGCTGACGCAAAGACGTTGTGGCTCGTACGGTTCCATTGTCGGGAGCGGGAGTACTTGTGGAAGCCCGCGGTATACGACGCTTCGATCGTGCCGCCTTTCCCCTTCTTTCTGAAATTCAATCCGAGGCTCGGAATGATCCCCGCGTCGGGAGTGCCCTCGAATTCATCGTTGATGTTGGACTCGGCGAGGCCGCTCACGCCGGTAAAAAACGTCCATCGACCGTCTCGCGTCGCGACGTCAGTCTTCGGCGCGACTTCGCGCTCGCCGCCGCGCGCGGCGAGGCCGACACTCGTGACCGCCTGCTCGACCGCGACGGAGGCTCGAGTTTCATCTCGCGCGCGCGTCTTCTGCGCGACGGCCACCGCAGTGTGTTGAATGCCGTTCGCCTCTGCGGTTCGCTCGACGTCAATCTCCTGCAAAGGCAGCGAGTACATGATGCCGTTGCGCATCTTGAAATACGCGCGGCCGTTCTGAATGGTCAGCGGTCCGTCGATGTTGAGACGGCCACCCGAAACCATCAGCACGCGCAACGGCTTGCCTGCAAGCGATGCCGGATCAGCAGCGCCAAAAGCGGAGTCCACGGCGATTACGATGATGAGAGCTGAGAGACGGAGACCGCAGGGAAATTTCATCGGACCTTTCACCGGGCAACGGAAAGACGGCTTTCTGCGACGTCGAGCATGCGGGGCAGCAGATGCGCGCGTCCTGACACGATGGTGCAGAGTTGGACGTGCCGCGCCAGTGACAGCGCGGCCCAGGCGTCAATGCGATCGCGAGTGACCGACGGAATGGCGCGGCAGTACGCATCGGCGATCGCTTCCTCGCGATCGATGAGAACGTCGGGATCGCCAAAGTGCCGGAGCGCGTGTTCGGTCAGATGCGCAATGAAGTTGCCGACATCGAGCGCAGGATCGCCGATCGTGGCGAGATCGAGATCGAGCAGCCACGTGTGGTCGTTCTCGAAGAGAAGATGATCGGGATAGTAGTCGCGGTGAATGACGGTGTGCTCAGCGCCATCGAGCGTACGGGCGACCGATACGCAGGCCGATAGGATTCGCTCCAGCCGGCCGGAAATCTCCGGCTTCATCGCCGCGAGGCGGCCGAATCGCTCGCTCAGGATCGCTAACTCGTCATCCACAGTGTGCCGATGAGGGAGTGCGATTGCCGATCGATGCATGGCCGCGGCTGCAGCAGCGGATCGGGCCGCGGCATCACGCCACTCGCGTGCGGGCAGCGCCACGGTGGCCTCGGTGCCGGTGACCTTTCTCTGCAGCCACAGATGCAGCCGCTTGATGGCGGCGACGGGCTGCGGCACGAAAACGCCGGCGGCCGCGCCAAACCCGTTGCGCCAAAGCTCGTTGTTCACGCGCCAGGCGCGGCGGTGGAACGCATTCGCACGAATGCGACCGAGAAACCGCGCCGGCTTGCCGTCGACCTCGAGCCCGTACTCGATCACACACCGGTTGCCCGTCTTGTAGCGCGTGACCCGGATTTCCTGAAGCTGCCATCGCTTTCGCGATCCGAGGATCGATGAGAAATGTTCGCCGATGACCGTCGGATCGAGAGCGGCCGCGATCATAGGCATCGCCGGGTCCGCCGCTGCATTCTTGTCGTCACGCACGACAACGCGGTTGCGAGTCGGAGACGGCTTGAGGCTCTTGCCGTCGATCAACCGCTCCACGCGATCGAGGATCTCCGCGGTTTCCTGTGCCCAGTGCCGTCGCCGCGTGCGAAAGGGGCGCGGCAAGAGCCGGAACAGCGAACATGCCTTCCGCACCGTAAGACGCTCTTCGGTCGTGTGCCAGGGCTTTGCGGATTCGTATGCTGCGAGAAAGGCATCGGTGATCACCGCGATCGAGGATGCCGGCAGCGTCGACTCGAGCGCCGCGGCCTCGAGGTGCGCGAGGAAGTTCGCAATGTCGCTGCAGGGATCGCCTGCGTGCGCGGCGTCGAGATCGATGAGCTGGACTGTTGTGCCGATGATGACCTGATCCGCGTAGAAGTCGCCGTGAATCAGTGCGCGACGCCGTGCAAGCGCGGCAACGCGGGTCGCGAGATGCTGCGCAGCGCGTTCGACTCTGCTGCTGAGATGGGGAGCGAGTGCACGCATGTCGGCGCCGAGCTGCAGAAGCTCAGCGGCTTCAACCGAAGGGTCTGACGCCGGAAACTTGCGGCCGCTCCGTCCGTGCAGCTCTGCGAGCGCGATCGCTGTCAACTGCACCGATTCGAGCGACTCCGGAAGCAGATGCGTCAGCAGCCGCCCGGGCAGCCATTCCACTGCCAACGCTCTCGCACGATTCGATACGCCGAGGAGCGCTGGAACGCGATAAGTGTCGCCCGATGTGATGCGGTTGAACGCTCGCCGCCCCGCTTCGTAGTGCTCGGCGCTGTAAATCCTGACGACCGCCGAGCGGTCGTCGCCAGCTCCGCATCGCCCGACGTAGCGTCGCTCCGCCTTGTAGCTCAGTGTTTGTAGTTGCGCAGTCCGAAGGTCTGTCGCGCCGGGAAAAAGCTGCGCGCGAACGGACGCTTCATCGATTCGCAACAAGCCTGACAGAACCCGGTCCCTCGGGAAGATCGAAATGGTGGTGGCGAGGTCGGGAACAGCGAAGTGCGCGTCATCGGACTGTTCCGCGGCGCCGCCGAACTTTCCCACTTGGCTGCGGCCGTACGCCTTGGCGTGGACGAAAAGCGACGTTGCTCCGAGGTCGAGTTTCCATGCCACGAGGCAACTCGTGTGCGGCTTGTACCGCGCATACCCGCTGCTGATGCCGCGTACTTGCCGCCCGCCCAGGTGGGGCGTCACAGCGGCGATGAAAGCGTCGGGATCGAGAACGAGAGCGAGGCCCGGGATTGCGGGATCACGTCGAACGAGAACGGCGTCGGCTTCAGACAGCATGCGCCTCCCTCCCGACGCCAGGGTTCTGCAGCCCGTACAGCGCTGCATACCGCCCGTTCGCCTTTATCAGCTCCTGATGCGTTCCCTCTTCAGCGATGCGGCCGCCGTCGAGGTAGAGGATGCGATCGGCGCGAGCGGCGAAACTGAGATCGTGCGCGACGATGAACGCGGTTCTTCCCGTGGTCAGACGATCGAGCGCTTCCGCGACGAGACGATGATTCTCTTCATCGAGGCCGGTCGTTGGCTCATCGAGCAGAATGATGGGCGCCTGACGCACGGCGGCGCGCGCGATCGCGATGCGCTGGCGCTCGCCTCCCGAAAGCGTCACCCCGCGCTCGCCAACAACCGTCTCGTAGCCGTCGGGCAGGCGGCCGATGAAATCGGCCGCGTTCGCGATTCGAGCCGCTTCCATCACACGCTCGTCGTTCGCCTTCGAACATCCGAGGGCGATGTTGTCCCAAACCGGAGTGGCGAAGAGAACGCTCTCCTGCAGGACGACGCTGACCTGCGATCGCAGTGAAGCGAGCGTGTATTCGCGAACGTCATGGCCGTCGATGAGCACCCGGCCTTCGATCGGATCGTAGAGCCTGAGAATGAGAGAGGTCAGCGTCGACTTGCCGATGCCTGAAGGTCCGACGAGTGCAATGCGCTCTCCGGGTCGGACTCGGAAAGAAATTCGATCGAGGACTCGCTGACCGGCTGTGTAGCTGAATGACACGTTATCGAACTCCACCGCACCGGTGAAGGCGTGGGCCGGTTTCGCTCCGGGCAGATCGCGGACCTCCGGAGCCTTGTCGAGCAGTTCGATGACGCGCTCGCCGGCCGCGGCGGCCTTCGCGAGCCGGCCGGTGTACTTCGCGAAGTTCTGCACCGGATTGAACGCGCGCTTGAGGTAGGTCACGAAGACGAGCAAGTCGCCCGGCGTGAGGAGGCCGCGCACCACGAGATAGCCGCCGTAACCGATGACGAGAGCAGTCGCAACGCCGATCGCGACGTCCACGGAGCGTTCCAGCCGCGCCGAGAGCCGCGCCAGCTTCACGTCTTCTTTGCCGCTTCGAACGCTTCCCTCGCTGAAGCTGTCGGCAAACCGTTCTTCGAGCGAAAGAGCCTGGACCACTTTGATCGCGGAGATCGATTCTGTTGCTGCCGCCGCAAGCGCACCTTCGCGTTTCCGCTGGATACGCGCCGCGTCTTTGATTCGTCTGGTCAGCCCGCCGGCGGAGAATGCAAGCAGCGGCATCGGCGCGAGCGCAACCAGCGCCAGACGCCAGTCCATCCAAAGCATCACGCCGACCATCGCGAGGAGGACGAGAATGCTGGTCACCAGTGGCATGGCGGCAGTCACGGCCGAGTCCTTGAGGAAACTGACGTCGCGCATCACGCGCAGAATCAGGTCTCCGCTTCGCGCTTTCGCGTGGAACGACAGCGACAGTCGCTGCAGATGCCGGTACAGTTCGTTGCGCACGGACGTCAGGACGCGGTTTCCGACTCGCGCGAGGCCAATGGTGTTCACGTAGTCCGCGAACGCCCGGCTGGCGGTGAACACGATCACGGCGGCTGCGCCGAGCAGCAGCATGCCTTCGGGCCCGAAGTTCTTGCGGATCCATGAGACGAGCGGATCGCCCTTCCCATCGGCCGAGAACACACCATCAAAAACGATCTTCAACGGCCACGGCTCGAGGAGGCGAAAGACGACGCTGATCAGAACTGCACCGAGCGCGACGACGAGAGCAGACCACTGGCGGCGCATGTACGGCCACAGATGCGTCCACGTCCGCCACAGGCTCGGCGCTACTTCCACCAGCTTTGTTGGTTGTCGTTTCACGGCGTTGCGTAGTTCTCCATTGCCACGCGAAGGATCCGCGCGGCGGCCGCGTCCCAGGTGTGATGCGCGAATACATGTCTGCGAGCGGCAGCGCCCAGTCGCCGCCGCAGCTCGACATCTCCGCTGAGCGTGAGAAGCGTCGAGGCCAGCGACTCAGGATCGCCCGGCTTGCACAACAGTCCCGTCCTGCCGTGCTCGATCAACTGCTCGATTTGCCCGATGCGGCTGGCGACGACCGGTAGCTGTGCGGCCATGTACTCCAACACTTTCAGTGGTGAGAAATAGAACCGGTCGGACGGAATATACGGAGCGGTGCCGACGCTCATCGACATCAGATGACGTGGAACTTCGTCCGGCCGAACGGCTCCAGCGAACTGCGAGGCTTCGCTGAGACCGCGGGATGCGAGATCGCGCTCGATCCGCTCACGCTCCGGGCCATCGCCGACCACGAGCAGCCTCGCGCGCGGCTCGATCGCGTGCACACGGGCGAATGCGGCGATGAGGGTCTCCAGCCCATGCCACGGTTTGAGTGTTCCGAGGAACCCAACGACGAAGTCGCCAAGTTCGAGCGACTCATGCGATGAGAAACGCTCCGGGTTCACCCCGTTCGGAACGACTTCGATCGTGCCACCGACATCCGGGAACTGCCGGAGGTACCCCGCCACACCGTCTGACACGGCGACCAGAACGTTTGCCGCACGGAATGCTCGTCTGGCGACGGTCGTCGCCGCGTCGCGATCGGCGAGACCGCGATGGTCGGCCTGCTCGTCGATGAGCGGCGCATTGACTTCGAGCACCGCAGGGATGCCGTGACGCCGCGCGTACTCGATCGCCGCAAAGTTCCATAACGAGTACCGCTCGTACAGCAGATCGAACGGACCATGCGCCGCGATTACACCGGCGATGACGTCGTTCAGACTGATCAGACTGCGCTCACGCTCCGCCAGGTCGCCTTTCGGAGCGCGAGGCAGACGATGAACCGCGATCGTCCGAAGATCGTGGGGTGGTTCGCCTCCCGAGTTCGGCGTGAAGAGGTGCACCTCTGCGCCGCTCTTGAGGAAGGCGCGGATCATCTCCTGCACATGCACGGAATTGCCCTTCGAGCCGAAAACCGGAACGCCTGGATCAGCGCTGACGTAAGCGACTCTCACGCGTTTACCTCACGCGCGACCGACCGGAAAAAGATGTCGCGAATGGCCGCCGATGTGCGACGCGAGTCGAACTCGGATTCGATGAGTTTTCGCGCCTCCCGTGCGATGCGAACGCGGAGGTGGGCATCATCGAGAAGGCGCTCGATTGCGGCGGCCAGAGCCTCTGCATCGCGCTGCGCGACCAACAATCCGGTCGAGCCGTCGCGAATGATCTCGGGAACGCCGGTGACATCAGTGGCGATGGCCGGCGTGCCAGTGGCCATCGCTTCGAGCAGGACGGTCGGCAGGCCGTCGCGGTCGCCGTTCTCTGCGACGACATACGGTCCGACGAATGCGGCGGCGTTGTGCATGCCGGCAATGACCTCGTCTCGTGACTGCGGCCCGAGCAACCGCACGCGCGAGCCGAGGTTCCGCTCGGCGATGCGCGCCTGCAACGCCTGCTCGAGCACACCGTGGCCGATGATGTCGCACTCGAAATCGACGTTGCGCGCAGCGAGGATTGCGCAAGCGTCGATGAGGTATTCGAAGCCTTTCTTTTCGACCAGGCGGCCGACGGATACGACGCGGCGAGGCCGCTGCAGCGGTTCTTGCCACCGCAGATTTTCGAGATCCATCCCGTTGTAGACGCGGCTCACGTTCGAAGCCGCCGCGCCGAAGACGCTCCGCAGGTACTGCACGTTGAAATCGCTGACCGTGATGACGGCGGATGCGTCACTGAGCTTGCTCCGCAGATCAGATCGATTGACCGTCTCCTCGAAGATGTCTTTCGCGTGAGCGGTGAAGCTGTACGTGAGGCCAGCGAAGAGTGCGGCGAGCTGCGCCACGGCCGTGGCATCAGAGGCGAAGTGTGCGTGCAGATGCGTGATGCCGTTCGCATGGGCATGAAGCGCAACCTGCAGTGCGAGATGCACCGTCCGCGCGCGGTAGCTGTTCGCACTCTGAAGCCGCTCGGGGAGGCCAGCGAACAACTGCATCGCCTTCGATACCGACTGCCAGAACGGCTCCGCCTTCAAATCGCTCGTGAGATATCGAACGGGCGTGCGGACGCGTGCTACGCCGGGCTGGAAATGCGTGTCGACGGGAGAATGAAGCGACAGGATCTCCATCGGCAGACCAGCCGCCTCATTGGCGAGGATCTCATTGACGATGAACGTCTCGGAGAATCGCGGGTAACGCTTCACCACGTAGCCCACGCGTAGCGGTGCGGAGTGTCCAGTCGATGCAGTCATTACTTCCTGCAGCGCCATCGGTCGCGCGCCACCGCCATCGAGTGCTGATGAATGCGAGGGAAACGTGCTCATGAAATTTCTCCTGTGGATTGCGGCACGCCGCGATTACGAGACGACCTGTCGTAGCGCCGGCGTGTGCAGCACTGCCTCGGACGAGACGAGGTCTCTTGCGAGCGATGGGATGTTGTCGAGTCCGTCCAGGTCGATGAGGGAGCGGATCGCCGTTCTGTGCGCCAGGTCGCGCGCGAGCCACGCGCTCAGTTCGTCCGCCGCGAGGTCGTCAGGGTGCAGTACATCGATGAGCCCGAGCGATTCGAGCTTATCCGCGCGGATCCACTGCTCGAGGCGCGGTTTGACCCGCGGCACGATGAGCGCCGGCTTGTCGAACGAAAGGATCTCTGAAACGCTGTTGTAGCCGCCCATCGAGATGACCCGGTCGACACGGCTCAGGAGCAGCGCCGGCTCGGAAACGAAGTCGAGCACGCGGAAACGTTCGTCCGCCGCGGCGCGACCGCGCAGCGCGTTGGATACCGTGGTTGGCAGATACGGACCGGTGAGAACGATTGCGGTCCACCGCGCCGGCAGCTTCATGCGAAGCAACGCTTCGGCGAGCGGGGCGCCGTCCTGGCCGCCGCCAAGCATGCAGAGAACTGTCGAGCCGTTCGGCCACCGCAGTGCGTCGACAGCACGGTACTGGTCGAGTGACACAAAATCGAGACGCCGCCGCTGGTCGAAGTAACCGGTGAAATCGATCTTCTCGGCGACGCTCCTACGAAAGCCGTACTCGCGGCTCGTATCGACGACGTGCGGGTCACCGTAGATCCACACCGCGTCGTAGAACTGATCGATCGCGTCTTCGTTCCGCGCGCGTCCCCACTCGCGACGAACCACTTCGGGATCGTCGAGAACGTCGCGCAGTCCAAGCACGATTCTGGTCCTTCCGCGTGCGCGGAGCGCGGTGAGAGCGGCGTTCAGTTCACCCATCGCACCTCGCGGGACGTTGTCGACGATGAGCAGATCGGGATCGAACGCGCTGAGACCGGCGCTGATCAGCGCCGACCGGACACCGATGATGTCATCGAGCCGGACGCCGAGCGTGGCCGGCTCATACTTTCCGCCCTCCGTCTTGCGAAGAGCGGGGAGGATGACGCGATCGGCTCGCGCCGGAAGCGAGAATGCGCCCGCTTCAGTCTTTCCGGAAAAGAGAAGAATCGCCGGACTCAGCTCGGACGTAGTGAGAGCGTGCGCGACGAGAAGATTCCGCCGCATATGCCCGAGTCCCATCGTGTCGTGGGAGTAGAGGGCGATGCGGCATACGGACTGCGGCCCCGGTACGCCGGCGCGATGCTCCGGACCTGAGGTTCGCCACGACATCTAACGGAGTGGGGACGGATGTTAGCCGATGTGGAGTTCCCGCGCGTGAGGCAGGTCACGTATAGCGAAATTGCGCCGGGTGTAACGACTGCGCGATGTTTCTTCATACAGCGGGCAAAGGAGGCCCCGATGAGGAAACAGCCACTCTGCTGCTCGCTGCAGCGTTCCTCACCAGTTGTATTTCCGGTGCCGGACACATCCGGCGTCGCAGCGACCTGATGTCATATCTCTATCCGAGGGCGGATCAGGCGCCGGAGCCGCATCCGGAGCGGGCCCGGATTTTCCGCTTACCAGCAGCGCGATGCGTCAGGAGCTTTTCGGCAACAGCGTCTCGAACAACAGCGGCTCGTCACCCAGCTCGACTCCGAACACCTCGCGTGCGAGCGGACGCAGCTGCGATGGCTCGATTGGCGTATCGGTTCGCACGCCGTTCCGGTATCGCGTCAGCACACTGTGGCGCAGGATGACCCGCTCCTCCGCCGTGGTCCGCTGAATGGTCAACGTTTTCCGGAAGACGGAATCGGGGTGGTTCGCGGTGTAGAAGTTCGCCATCTCCACGTCGCCGGTCGTATGCGGCGCGTCGCTGAACTCGTACAGCTCCCGGCTGACGCCGCCCGCCTCCATCGACAGCGACCAGTAATGTTCGCCGCGCCGCAGCATGTAGACGATTCCGTTCTGGTCCTGCCGGAGCCCCTCGCGCAACTGCAGCGGCTCGAGCGGACCTTCACCACCGAAGCCGACATCGGCGAGCCATCGCTCGCCGGCAATCCGCACCAGCAGAATCATGTGATTGAGCGAACGCCGCTCCGGCGAGCCGACGCGGCCGAGGAGTGTGGAGACGTCGAAGCCGAGCTCGCGCAGCACGGAGCCGAACAGCGTGTTCTGCTCGAAGCAGTAGCCGCCCGTCGTTCCGCCGAGGAACTTCTCCTCGATCGACGCGACATCGACGCGGACGATGCCGTGCCGCTGAATCTGCAGATTGTCGAACGGGAACGCCGCGAGATGCGCGATGTGAAGACGTCGCAGCGTGGCCACATCCGGAGGAAGCGGACGATCGACGCCGATCCGCGTCAAATACTCTTCGAGACGCACACCGGTATGCTACCAAGGGAGGAATTCAAAAATGGGCAAACGCGGGCTTCTCATCATCGGCGTCATTCTTCTGATCCTCGGACTGGCCTCTCTGGTTGTCCCCATCCCGAGCCGGGAGCGGGCCGGATTCGATGCGGGCCCGGTCTCGGTCGGCGTCGACGTCGTCAGGAAAGAGAAGGTGCATCCTGCTGTCAGTGGCTTGCTGATCGCGGGCGGTGTGGCACTGATGGCCATCGCCGCCGGGAAAAAGGGCTGAAGGGGGACCTCCGTCATCTTTTCGGTACGCCGCTGTCCTCGCCCGAGGATACGTCTCTGTGCTCTCTGTGACTCTGTGGTGAGTCAACCACAGAGACACAGAGGGACGGACGAACAACACACGCCCGATTTCGCTGGCCCACTCGTCGCATGCTCAGGCCCGTGAGGAGGGCCGCTCCATGAAGCGCATCCTGTTCGCCGTTCTTCTTCTCGCCGCCGCCCCGGCGTTTGCTCTCAACAACTCTCAACTCGTCGACGACGTGATCCGCATGTCCCGCGCCGGCGTCGGCGAAGAGGAGATCCTCGCCTACGTGCGCAACGAGTCGGGTAGATACGACATCGGTGCGACGGACGTGATCGCCATGAGCGAGGCCAAAGTGACGACGGCTGTCGTCAAATCGGTCATCGCCGAGGCGCGCGACCGCATCGACGTGCAGCGCGAGCGACCTCGCCCCGCGCGAAGCTATTACGTCGGTCCGTCCTACGGCTTCTACGACCCGT
>DATKCA010000023.1:0-3556 GCA_035544675.1 Thermoanaerobaculia bacterium
GACCCACCGCCGGCTGCTCGTCTGAAGGATATTAAGGCGCCGACGCTCGTTATCGTCGGCGACGGCGAGATGCCGGCATTGCAAAAGGAGGCATCCTTCGTGGCACAGTCGATTCCGGGCGCACGACTTGTGAGGGTGAAAAACGCCGGACACTTTGTGAATCTGGAACAACCGCAGAGATACAACAAGATCATTCTCGACTGGCTGCAGCGCCAGGAGCGACGGAAGTGAACGGCGCCGGGTAGCAACCCACGAGCCTTGAAATCTGCTGAATGGAAATGAGTTACGCACTCTGGTTCAGGCGTCGAAGGCCAGCCGCGGCAGCCGCGGCCTTCCGGCGGTGGAGATGACGAAGCCATAGACGGCGATGGCCGCGAGAAAGAGCAGCGCCAGCGCGGAGCCGGTGAAGTACCACGCCGCCGGGTCGAGCGTGAGCGGCACTCGCCACAACGTGACGATGAACGTCGCCGCCGAGACCAGCGCCAGCAGTCCGAAACGCCGGAGAAGACCGACCACGACCACTCCGCAGATGAGGGCGTAAATGGCGCGCACGGCCAGCGGTCCGCTGGCGTCGCCGAGAAAGGAGATCGCCAGCAGCACGACGGCCACGACGTTGGTGAGCCGTTCGTTGCGCAACAGACCGCGGAGGACGATGAGGAACGTGACTCCACCGATGCCGCGCATCATGGCCTCGAAGATGGCCAGCAGAATGGTGGAGGGCACGGCCAGCGCGCCGCCGAAGGCCATCGGACCGGTGGCACGCGGAAACGTCGTGAGCTGGATCGGCTTCGCGCCGCTCATCAGAGCCGTTCCGTGCCAGAGGGCGATGACGATGACGCCGGCGACCGCGCCGGCCAGCAGATCGCGCCCGATCGTCGGATCGCGGAAACGCCCGTCCAGCAGGCGCATCCACGAGATCAGCATGTGCGGCCACCGCCGCCGCACCAGCGGCTCCACGGCGATATAGAGGATCAGGCTCACCAGTGCCCAGAACGTGTAGGTGGCCGTGAGATTGGATAGTGTCCACCACTCCAGGATCACATCGCCGAATGTGTGGTGGGCGCGCATCATCATTCCGGTCAGGACGAACGCCAGAAGCGCGAGCGCCACGCGGAACGCTCCTCGAAAGTCGCCGCGCTTCCGCGCCACGTTTCGCCAGGCCAGGAGAATGCCGGCGATGGGCAGGACGATCAGAAAGGCCACCATCATCCGGAACGCAATCGATTGCATTTGTGCGGCCGATCCGCTTCCGTCTCCCGCCGGCCCCCCTTCTTCGGTCACGGAGAACCACACCGGCTGTCCCTGATACGACGCCGCTTCGATGCGCTGCCCGCGCCCGTGATCGATCCAGGCGCGCTTCTCGTCGGAATCGGCCGGCGCGGTCCTCGAGGGCGTCACGGCGGCAAGGGCCTTCTCATCGAATCCCGCTTCCGCCAGGAGCGCCGGCCACGGCGCTCCAGCCGCCGCGGAGCGAGCTTTCCGCACTGCGGGGGGAACGATCACCAGTTCCCGCGGCCGCCCGTCGGCCGTGAGCGTGACGCTGGCCATTCCGGGGACGCTGAGCGGCGGATCGTTGTGCATCACGCGCCGCTCCATGTTCCTCGGTCGCAGGAACTTCGGGCTCTGCCGGTAGAGAAAGTAGATGGCATCGGGGTCTTCCGCCTCGAAATACATCGATGAGGAATCGGCGCGCGAGATCTGCGGAGCCACGACGGCGAGGATGGCCCGGGCCTTGTCCTCCAGGACCTGCGGGGGCTTGATCTCGGGAACGCTGCGATACAGCGTGCTGCTTCGAGAGAAGACTTCCGCGGCAATCAGTCCGGCCACGACGACGAAGAGCATCGCCCACGCCACGCGCGGATCGAGATTGCCTCGCGCGCTCGCCGCGGCCACCATCTCCGGCGAGGGCGTCTCTCCCGCGGCGATTGCCGCCGTCAGCGCGTCGCGGCCGGGCAGTTCCTGAAGAATCGTCTCCGCCGAGTCTGGGCGCGAGAGCGGATCTGGATCGAGGCAGCGCAGGATCACGCGCTCGACCGCTGCCGGCAGATCCTTGACCGCAATCGACGGCCGCTCGAAATCAGCGGCCTGCTGTTTGGCCACGAGCTCTCGCGTCGACCTCGCCTCGAATGCCCGGCGACCGGTGAACAGCTCATAGAGAACGAGGCCGACGGCGTACAGATCGCTCTGCACGGAGGCTGGCTTTCCCTGGAGCTGCTCGGGAGCCATGTACGCGGGCGTCCCCGCCGTCACATGTTGCGCGCTGCTCTCTTCGAAGACGGCCAGACCGAAATCGGTGATGTGGGCGCGCCCGCGCCCGTCGATCATCACGTTCCCCGGTTTGAGGTCCCGATGGATGACACCCTTGTCATGCGCTGCAGCGATGCCCGCGCAGATCTGTCGGGCCACGGTGATGGCCCGATCCGCGGGAAGCCGCCCCACACGCCGCAGGAGCGAGGCCAGATCCTCTCCGCTGATGAACTCCATGCTGATGAAGATGTGACCGTCCATCTCCACGATGTCGTAGAGGCGGCAGACGTTCGGATGAGCGATCTCACGGCCGATGCGCACTTCGTCGAAGAGCCTGCGGTCGAGATGTGGCCGGGCCCGGGAGACGAACTTCAGCGCCACGGTCTGCCCCAGGCGGAGGTCGTCCGCGCGATAGACCTCGCCCATTCCGCCGCTGCCGAGGGGAGCGACGATGCGATAGCGCTCCCCCAGAATCGTGCCCGGTGCGAGCTGCGGAGCGGCGCGCTCCGCGGGCCCATCATCGTGCACGAGGAGGGTCGGCGTGTCCTCGGGACGGCGAAACGGCGTCGGCTGCTCCGGCCCAGCGTCCTTCTCGGTCATGGGATGCGACCATGATGATAGACCTTCACGAATCTCAATCCTCGAGTCTCAATGGCCGTCATATTTCCACTCCTCGTAGAAAGTCTGCCCGCGCGGCCGTGCCGAAGGATCATGAAGGGCATGGACGAGCCGCCGAAGCCGCCGCGTCTTCTCGATCGCCTGCGTGAGGCGATCCGCGTGCGGCAGTACTCGATCCGCACCGAGGAAGCGTACACCGCCACGTTCTCGACGATCCCCTGCCCTGGCTCGGCGAGGTCGTGCGCGCGCGCGCAAGCCGCGCCGGCTTCCGGTGGTGCTCACGCGCGACGAGGTACGCGCGGTCCTGGGCGGCATGGACGGGTTGCCACGGCTCGTGGTCTCACTGCTGTATGGCACGGGGATGCGTCTGCTGGAAGGACTGCGCCTGTGGGTAAAGGACATCGACATCGTGGCGCGGATCGTCACGGTACGGGAGGGAAAGGGCGACAAGGACCGGCGCACGATGTTGCCGAGGCCGCTGATCGAGCCATTGCAGGAGCATCTCGAGGTGGTTCGGCGGGTTCACGAAAAGGACCGTCTGGCCGGATTCGGAGAGGTATGGCTTCCCGACGCACTGGCGCGGAAGTACCCGAACGCGGGGCGTGAATGGGGTTGGCAGTACGTCTTCCCGGCGGCGAACCGGAGCGTCGATCCGCGCAGTGGAGCGTCGCGGCGGCACCACCTCGACGAA
>DATKCA010000024.1:0-15868 GCA_035544675.1 Thermoanaerobaculia bacterium
AGCCAGTTCGCCGGCACCGAAGTGATGCGCATCGCCGATCTCGACCACATGGAGGCGCGCGTCAACGTCAACGAGAACGACGTCGTCAACGTGAAGGTCGGCGACAAAGTGCGCGTCAGCGTCGACGCCTACCCCGACCGCATCATCGACGGCGTGGTCCGCGAGATCGCCGCCACCGCTCTCACCCGCAACGCCGGCACGCAGGAAGAGGTCACCAACTTCGAAGTGAAAGTCAGCATCCCCGACCGCTCGGTGAGGCTTCGCCCTGGAATGAGCGCCACGGCCGACATCGAGACCGCCACCGTGAGCGATGTCGTGGCCGTTCCCATTCAGAGCGTCACCGTGCGCAGCACGGACAGCGACCTCTCTCCCGAGGAGCGTGAATCGCAGCGGGGCAAAGGCGAAGAGAGCGCCGATGTGAGAAACGAGAAGATGGAGAAGCGGAAAGAACGCGAGGAGCGTCAGAAGCTCCAGCGCGTCGTCTTTCTCAGAAACGGCGACACCGCCCGCATGCAGAAGGTGGAGACCGGCATCGCCGACAACACGCACATCGAGATCAAGAGCGGCATCAAGCCGGGCGATGAAGTGATCGCCGGCTCGTACACGGCAATCTCGCGCCGGCTCAAGGACAAGGCGAAGATCGCCCTGCCCAAAGACAAGAAGAGCTGAACGATGATCAGCGAACTGGCCGAGGCCGTGCGCATCGCCTTCTCCGTCATCCGCGCGCACAAGATGCGCTCGGTGCTCACCGCCCTCGGCGTGATCATCGGCATCATCGCCGTCACGCTGATGGGCTCCGCGATCGGCGGGATCGAGACAGGCTTCGACCGCAGTATGGCCGTTCTGGGTGAAGACATCCTCTACGTCGAGAAATGGCCGTGGCGCCACGTCGACGACTGGTGGAACTATCGCAATCGCCGCACGATGAACGTCCGCTACGCCGAGGACCTCAACCGGATCATCGCCGCCACTCCCGACTCACAGCTCGTCATCGCCGTCCCGACACTGCAGACCGGACGGAGCGTGAAGCACGGCGAAAACGAAGTGAGAGGCGTGTTCACCCAGGGTACGACGACCGATTTCCTCATCACCTCCACGTCGCAGTTCGCCGAGGGACGCTTCTTCACCGAGGCGGAGTCGCGGGGCGGGCGCAATGTGGTCGTGCTGGGTGCGGATGTCGCCGATGCGCTGTTCCCCAGGCGAAGCCCGCTGGAGGAGACGGTGTCGATCGACGGCAATCCGTTCCGCGTCGTCGGCGTCTACGCGAAGCAGGGGACATTCCTCGGTCTCTTCAGCTTCGACAATCAGGTGGTCATCCCTCTTGGCGCATTCATGCGCGTATTCAGCTCGCGGCTGGACACGTCGATCCGCGTCAAGGTCCGTGACAAGAACCAGTTGGAAGCCGCGAAGGACGAATTGATCGGCGCGATGCGCCGCGTGCGCGCGCTGCCGCCGGAAGCGAAAAACGACTTCGAGATCAACGAGCAGGGAGCGCTCAAGTCGTCCATCGGACCGATCAAGAGCGGCATCGCCGTGGCCGGCCTCTTCGTCACCGGCCTGGCGCTGTTCGTCGGTGCGATCGGCATCATGAACATCACGTACGTCAGCGTGAAAGAGCGAACGCGTGAGATCGGGACGCGCAAGGCTGTCGGCGCGCGGCGCCGCACGATCCTCCTGCAGTTCCTCGTGGAAGCGGTGGCGATCTGCGTCATCGGCGGAGTGGCCGGCCTGGTGCTCTCGTGGCTCATGACCACGGCCGTGGCCGCGGCAGCTCCGTCGTTCCCGATGCGGTTCTCCATCGGCCTGGTGACGACCGGTCTGATCGTCTCGATGCTGACCGGCATCATCTCGGGGTTCGCGCCGGCGGTTTCGGCATCGCGTCTCGACCCGATCGAAGCGCTCCGTTATGAATGAGACCGTGCGCATCTCGCTGGAGGCGCTGCGGACCAACAAGCTCCGGTCCGGCCTGACCATCCTGGGCGTGACGATCGGAGTGTTCTCCGTCATCGGCGTGATGACCGCCCTGAGCGTGATCCAAAGCTCCATCGAAGGGGGACTGAGCTTCCTCGGCTCGAACATCTTCCAGCTCGCGAAGTACCCGATGATCCAGACGAACGACAGTGAGGCTGAGCTGGCGAACCGGCGCAACATCACGCTGGAGGAGGCGAGGGAGTTCGAGCGGCTGATGGACGACGAGGCCAGCGCGATTGCGTTCAAGGTGTTCGACCGCGGGAAGGCGGCCTCGTACGGAAATCAGAAGCTGGAAGGGCTGACCGTGGTCGGTACGAACCAGCACTTCCTCGTCGCCAACAGCTACAACCTCGAGCACGGACGCAACATCACCGAGGAGGATGTGAATCTCGGAAGAAATGTGACGGTGGTCGGGGGGGCCATTCCGAGGAAGCTGTTCCCCAGCCGGAGCCCCCTCGGAGAGACGATCAAGGTGAACGGGCGGCCCTACCAGATCATTGGCGTGATGGAGGAGAAGGGCTCCGCATTCGGCGAGGATCAGGACCGGCTGGTGCTGATTCCCATCACGAAATACTTCTTCGATTTCGGACGGGCGTGGCGGACGGTCAACATCGCCGTGCAGTCGACGTCACAGGCCACGTACAACCAGACTCTGGACAAGGCCATCGGGGCGATGCGCCTGGCGCGCCGGCTCAAGGTCGGGCAGGAGAACGATTTCGCGATTTACTCCAACGACACGCTCATCACAGCGTTCGGCCAGATTGCCGGGACGATCCGCATCGGTGCGTTCGTGGTCAGCGTCATCGCGCTGGTGGCGGCGGGCATCGGCATCATGAACATCATGCTGGTCAGCGTGACGGAGCGAACGCGCGAGATCGGCCTGCGCAAGGCGATGGGTGCGAGGAAACAGGACATCGTCAAGCAGTTCCTGATCGAGGCGGTGATCCTGTCCGAGCTGGGCGGACTGGCCGGCATTCTCCTCGGCATCGCCGGAGGCAACGGAATCGCGCTCTTTTTCGGAATCGCCATGGTCTTTCCGTGGGGATGGGCGATCACCGGACTGCTGGTGTGTTCGGCGATCGGGACCGGTTTCGGCTGGTATCCGGCCTACAAGGCCGCGGCGCTTCACCCGATCGAAGCGCTGCGTTACGAGTAGACCGCGGCGCGCTGAACACGACTCACCGCGTTGAGCGACGGCGTCCGGGGTAGGGATCGTCTTTCCTCCCGCTACTCCATGACAACCAGCCCAATACGGGAGACTCTCATGAAGGCAGTCGAGGAGAACGCCGCTTCCCTGCAGGAGCACATGGCGCAGACGTACGTGAATCTGCGCATCGGAATCGCCATCATCGCCATTGCCCTTCCCATCCTGTTGTGGGCAGGCGGCCTGGTGCTCGGGTCGGGCGGACTGCTGGAGTCGATGAGTGCTTACTACCACAGCGTGATGAGAGACACCTTCGTCGGTGCTCTCGTTGCCATCGGCCTCTTTCTCTACCTCTACAAGGGTTTCAGCACGAAGGAGAATTGGGCATTGAACGGGGCCGGAGTCTTCGCTGTGGTCATCGCCATGGTGGCGACGAGCAGGCCTGAGACGCCCGCCGGGGTCGAATCCCACGTGCACAATGCATCGGCCGTGTTGTTCTTCCTGTGCATCGCATACGTTGCGATCTTCCGCGCATCCGACACGCTCTCGCTGATCGGAGATCCACAGAGAGCGGCGAGTCTCCGGACGAAGTATCGAACGCTGGGCTGGTTCATGGTGGCCTCGCCACTGCTCGCGGTCGTCCTCACGTACGTTCTCGATCGGGGAAGTCGCGGACGGTCCTTCGTTTTCTTTGTCGAGACGGTCGCCGTCTGGACCTTCGCGACCTACTGGCTGCTCAAGAGCCGCGAGATCCGCGAGACCGGCGCGGAGGGACTGGCACTCGAGGCGAAGATCGAAGCCTCGCCAACGCCACCAACGCCGGCGTCGCCCGGCTGTCTGGTCCGCGTTGCGTAATCCGACAGGCGGATGGCGACGGCGCGGGAATCGCGCATCGCAACGCGTGGTACGGTGAGCGGGCGATCATGACGAGCAGGAACCTCAAGCTGCTTTTGCTCTTGCTGCTGCTGTTGCCAGCTTGTGCGCGACCAGCCCGGCTGGTCGTACAACCATTCGCAGATGCGAAGCACTGGATGCTTGTCGAGCCGTTGAAGTATCGGATTGGTACGACGGTTCACGTCATCGAAGTGCCGAAAGGCTTCGTTACTGATTTTGCGAGTGTTCCGCCCATCCTGTCTCCAGTCCTGCCGCCCACCGGCAGGTACCTGGCTGCCGCCATCGTTCATGACTTCCTCTACTGGGACCAGACCTGTGACCGTCGAGACGCGGACAAACTCCTCGCGGCCGCAATGAAGGAATCGCAAGTCGACGACACCGAGGGTGGTGTCATTCATCTCGGGGTGCGATTGGGCGGCTGGCTGGCATGGCGTCGAAACGCTGCCGCGAAGGCCGGAGGCGAGCTCCAGGTATTGCCGCCTCGAGTTCAGAACATTCCACTCGATATGACGTGGCCGCAGTACGCAGCGAAGCTCAGGATGCAGAACACGATCGATGCGAGCTACAGGCGTCCGGACCGGGAAGCGTGCAGGGCTGCATCGTTGCTGCACTGACCTCTGGCGGGGCGTCAGACGGAAGGACTCTCCGGTGAGAGACGTACCTCTGACGGTTGGGTCGGCAGCGCGGTCCGGCCGCCAGGATCGCTATACTCCCGCGCCATGACCGAGCAACGGTTCCGGGTCCCGCACACACTGGTCCTCCTGTTCGGAATGATCGTGGCGGCGCTGCTGCTCACGTACGTCCTTCCCCAGGGCAGCTTCGAGCGGACGAAGAACGAAGAGGGTCGCGAGCAGGTCGTGCCGGGGAGCTACCAGCGCGCTCCCGGCGAGCGTCTCTCGCCACTGGCCGCGTTCACGGCGATCCCGCGTGGCTTTGCCGCCGCGCAGGAGATCATCTTCTTCGTCTTCATCGTCGGCGGCGCGTTCGCCGTCTTTCGCGCCACCGGCGCCGCGGACGCCCTGATCTCGTTCCTGCTGGCGCGGATGCGCAACGTTCCGGCCCTTCTGATCGCCGGCGGCATCTTCGTCTTTGCAGCGGGCTCGGCCACGATCGGAATGGCGGAGGAGTACATCCCCTTCGTTCCCATCCTCCTGGCGCTCTGCGTCGCGCTCGGATACGACGTCGTCACCGCCATCGGGATCCTCTGCATCGGCTACGGCACCGGCTACGGCGCGGCGCTGATCAATCCCTTCACCGTCTTCATCGCGCAGAACGTGGCCGGACTGCAGCCCGGATCCGGCCTGGGATTCCGCGTCATTCTCCTGGCGGTGTTCCTCCTCGTGGCCTTCGACCACGTCTGGCGTTACGCGCGCCGGGTGAAGGCCGATCCGTCCAGGAGCTACATGGCGGGCGTGGAGACCAGCGTCATCGTGGCTCAGCCGAAGGAGGTCACGCCGACCGCGCGCCACGTGGCCGTCATCGCCGTGGTGATCGCCGCGCTCGGCGTGCTGATCTGGGGACTCAAGTGGGCCCACTGGTATCTCATCGAGATGGGCGCCCTCTTCCTCGGTCTCACCATCATCCTGGCCATCATCGGCCGCCTCGGTTTCAACACCACGGCGAAGGAGTTCGCGACCGGCGCGCAGGAGTTGACGACGACCGCACTGCTGATCGGATTCGCGCGCAGCATTCAGATCGTCCTGGACGACGGCCGTGTCATCGACACGATCATCAACGGGATCGCCCAGCCGCTGCAGGCCCTCACGCCGCATGCGGCGGCGGTGGGGATGTTCCTCGTGCAGAGCGTGATCAACTTCTTCATCCCGTCCGGCAGCGGCCAGGCCTACGTGACGATGCCGATCATGGCGCCGCTCGCCGATCTGGTGGGCGTCTCCCGGCAGGTGGCGGTCCTGGCGTTTCAGTTCGGGGACGGCTTCACGAACATCATCGTGCCGACGAATCCCGTGCTGATGGGCATCCTGGCGATGGCCGGAATCCCTTACCAGCGCTGGCTGCGCTTCGTCGTGCCGTTCATCCTGAAGGTCTGGGTGGCCGGCTCGATCGCGCTCGTCATCGCAGTGTCGATCGGCTACTCGTAGGAGAACACTAGGCTCTTCCTTCGAGCGAGCGGTCGAGGTCATAGGCGGCGCTGATCAGGGCCAGGTGGGTGAAGGCCTGCGGAAAGTTGCCGAGATGCTCGCCCCGCGGTCCCAGTTCCTCACCGTAGAGTCCGAGGTGATTCGCGTATCCGAGGGCTTTCTCGAAAAAAAAGCGGGCCTTGTCGACGTCGCCCGCGCGGGACAGGCACTCGACATACCAGAACGTGCAGATGGTGAACGTACCCTCGGCGCCGGGCAGGGCGTCGGCGGCCGCCGACCCGATGTTGTAGCGATGGACGAACGAGTCCTCGACGAGTGATTCCTCGATGGCTCGCAGTGTGGAGAGCCAGCGCGGGTCGCTCGAGCCGATGAAACGAACCAGCGGCATGAGCAGCGCAGAGGCGTCGACGATCTTCGCCCCTTTGTACTGCACGAACGTCTTCAGCTCGGGATCCCAGAAATTCTCGTAGACGTCGCGATAGATCTCATCGCGGATGCTCCGCCATCGCTCCACGGGCGCGGGAAACGATCGCTTCCCCGCCAGCCGGATGCCACGATCCATGGCCACCCAGCTCATGACCCGGGAGTTGAGAAACTCCCTGCGGCCGCCCCGGACCTCCCAGATTCCCTCGTCGGGAAGGTGCCAGTTCACGGCGATCCACTCGATCAGCCGGGTGAGATTCATCCAGAAGTCGTACGAGATCGGACGTCCGTGCTTGTTGGATAGATAGACCGAGTCCATCAGCTCCCCGTAGATGTCCAGCTGGAGCTGATCGAACGCGCCGTTGCCGATGCGGACGGGCGCCGACTTTTTGTAGCCCTCCAGATGCGGCAGGACCTCCTCATGGAGATTGCGGTGGCCGTCCATGCCGTACATCAGCTGCAGAGCTCCGCCGTCACCGATCTCCTGGCATCGGTCCTCGATCCACTTCATGAACGCCGCTGCTTCGTCGGTATAACCGAGCCGCATCAGCCCGTAGAGCGTGAACGAGGCATCGCGAATCCAGGTGTATCGATAGTCCCAGTTGCGTGATCCGCCGATCTCTTCCGGCAGACCGAACGTCGGTGCGGCGACGATCGATCCGTATTGGGCCGAGGTGAGCAACTTCAGAACGAGGGCGGACCTGGTGACCATCTCGCGCCAGCGGCCGCGGTAACGGGATCTCCTTGCCCACTGGTGCCAGAAGTTCATCGTATCCTTGAACGATCTGGGGACGTAATGCGGCGCGGCGGAAGGAGACTCCGCGGAACGTCCATCCTCGAGCACGAACGCGATGCTGCTGCCGGCTTTCAGCAGGAACGTCGCGACCGCATCGCCGTTGACGATCTCCACCGGAACTTCAGTACGCAGCCGGAGAACCGTTCCGTCCTGTCCCTCCGAAATGAACAGGATCTCCCGATCGCGTTTCTCCACCCGGTGCGAAGCCCGTCCGTAGTCGAAACGGGGAGCGCACACCATGCGAAAGTGAATGTCGCCTCGCACCGACTTGACGCGCCTGACCAGATCCTGCGGGCCCTCGTTGCCGATGGGCATGTAGTCCGAGATCTCGGCCACGCCCTCCTCGGCGAGAAAGCGCGTCAGGAGGATGTTCGTGTCGGGAAGGTAGAGCTGTTTCTGGCGGATCTCGCCCCACGTCGGAGCGATCTGAAAGCGTCCGCCGTTCTCGTCGCCCAGGAGCGCGGCGAACACTGTTGGAGAATCGAACCGCGGGAAGCAGAGGAAGTCGATCGAGCCGTCCATCCCCACGAGGGCGACCGTGTGCAGGTCTCCGATGACCCCGTAGTTCTCGATCGGCTGGTACGGCACTACCGCCCGAGTGTAACAAACCTTCCCGGCGCCCCGCAGGATGGATGGAGCGCCGGTGTCCTCACCGGCGCCCCGGGCCGGGGAGGGCGGGCCAACGTCGTCCCTACATCTCCTCCGTATCCTGCTCCGGCAGAAGATCGACCTCCGTCGGCTTGTCGTGGATCTCGATCTTCGCCCGCTCCACCGTGATGTCGGTCGTCGACACCGGGCCGCCGAGCGTGCCCGGCAGCGGCAGGTCGAACATCCTGGCGATCGCCGCCGCCATGTCGGCGGCCGTCGGGCGCTCGTCGGGCTGCGGCGACATCGACTCCAGGATGATCTCGTCGAGCTCGTGCGGAAGGTCGGGCGTCTTCGTGCTCGGTGCCGCCACTTCTCCGGTGGCGTGCATGTACGCGGCGCGCAGGTAGTTGGTGGTCTGGCCGGCGAACGGCAGCTGGCCGGTCACCATCTCGTACATCACCACGCCGACGCTGTAGACGTCCGAGGCGACGCCGTACGCATCGGTGCCCATGCGCTCGGGCGCCATGTACGACGGCGTGCCGATGAGCGCGCCGGTCGCCGTGAGCTGCGTGTCCTCGTCGCCGGTGTCGATGTCGAGCACCTTGGCGATCCCGAAGTCGACGACCTTCACGACCTCGATGCCCTGGCCCTTGTGCAGGAAGATGTTGCTCGGCTTGATGTCGCGGTGAATGATGGCGTTGCGATGCGCATCCGCCAGCACCGACAGGATCGGCACGACGATCTCTGCCGCGCGCCGCGGTGACAGCCGGCCGTACTTGCGCAGCTCGTCGGACAGGCTGTGCCCTTCCAGCAGCTCCATGACCAGGAACGCGATGGCCTCGCCGGAGATCCCGAAGTCGAGGACCGAGACCGCGTTGGGATGGTGAATGCGGCTCGCCGACATCCCCTCGCGCCGGAAGCGCTCCAGCCCCTTCTCCATGTTCTTACCGGGCACGGGCCGGAAGATCTTCACCGCCACCGCGGAGTCGAGCAGCAGGTGCTTGCCGCGGTAGACGGTGCCGAACGCGCCGGAGCCGATCTTCTCCTGGAGCTGATACTTGTTTTCCAGCACGGTTCCCGGCAGCGCCTCGGCCAGGGCGGAGAAGATGAGCTGGGCGCGGCGGGAGGAGTCCACGAGCGCCTGCCGCGAGTCGCGGAGCTCTCGATTGGATCGCTCCAGCTCCTCGTACTTGCGTGCCAGCTCGGCGCGCCTCATCTCGATGATCCTGCGCTGCCGGAAGTTCCGGCGAATGTAGAGCTCGATGCTGTAGCCGGCCGTCCCGCCGAGAATGATCGCCGTGCCGAGAAAGAAGTTGTTGTTGGCGATGACGAAGAAGGGGAGATCGGCCTGCGGAATGATGATGGCGTTGTAGGCGGCCACGAAGAAGAACGACAGCGCGAGCGCGTATAGAAACCGCAGGCGGAGAAACGTGAACGCGTAGAACATGATCAGCAGCAGCCCCGCCGTATACAGATAGTTCACGGGCGCCGGCGTGATGAGCGTGATGACAATGACGACCACGCCGGCCAGCGCGCAGATGCCGGTGATGGCGAGCTGTCCGAGGTACCGCCAGGCTGGAGCGAAGGTGAAGGCCGCGACCAGGACCACGGCCGGGCAGACCACCGCGTAGCGCAGAAACCACACGCGGCCGATCACGTCGCTCGACAGCGTGATCATGTCCAGAAGCCCGAACAGCCCGAAGATCACGCCGCCCAGGAGGATGGCGATGCGCATCTGCCGCAGCGAGGTCTCGTGATAGTGCTCGAGGAATGCGTCTTCGAGCGGTTGCGGAAACCTGAGCGTGAACGGGCTGAGGCGCGCGTCACTGCTGTGATCCGCACTCTCCTGCATGGGGTTGCCCTCAGCTTAGCGCATTCGGGGCCGCCGGGCGGGCGGGGCCACCGGGGGCCGCCGAGTCGGCGGCGCTCCACGCGGCGCTCCACGGGCCGCCGGCAGCGACCCACCACAATCCTTGCATTAGACTCGAAGCGTGGATCCGCACGACGAAGAAGACAGGCTGGACAGGACCTGGTCCAGGCACCGCCTGCCGACCAGCCCCGGCACGGAGGCGGTGGTCGACAAACGCGCCGTGGTGGAACGCAGGCAATCGACCACGCGCATCCTCCTCATCACCCTCGTCGTCATCGCCATCCTTTACATCGCCAAGCCGGTCGTCGTGCCGATGGCGCTGGCGTTCCTCTTCGCGTTTCTCCTGACGCCGATCGTCGGGGTGCTGGAGCGGACGTTCCTGAGGCGCGCCGGCGCGATCGTGCTGTCGCTGGGCCTGGCCGTCACCGGTCTCGCCTTCGGCGGCTGGTGGATCTATCAGCAGTTCAACTCCGTGGCCAAAGAGATCAGCCAGGCCGCGGCCAGCGCGAACATCGAACGGAAGCTGAATTTCCTCCGGCAGAGCTCGGTCGGGACGCTGGCGGTGGTCGAGCGGACGCTGCAGCGCGTGGACGAGGCGCGAGCGCAGCCGGAGCGCGCCGACCTGAAAGTCCGCGTCATTCCGGAGCGGAGGAACATGGCCGAGCGTTACGAGGAGGTCGCGCCGACGATCGAGGTCGTGGCGGCGGCGTTCCTGGTCATCGTGCTCGTCTTCTTTCTGCTGGCCGACCGCGAGCAGTTGCGCGACAAGATGCTGCGGCTGGCCGGCCGCGCGCACGTGACGGTCACCACCCAGGCGATCGGCGAGACATCCGAGCGCATCAGCCGTTTCCTGCTCACCATCGCGTTGATGAACGTCGGATTCGGCACGCTCATCGGCACCGGCCTCTGGATGCTGCGCGTTCCTCACGCCGCGCTGTGGGGCGTTCTGGCCGGGCTGCTGCGGTTCATCCCGTACATCGGCGCCGTTCTCAGCGCGGCCGCCCCGACGTTCCTGGCCCTGGCCTTCTTCGACAACTGGTACTCCGCCCTGGCGGTCCTCGGTCTCTTTGTCTTCACCGATCAGCTGGTCGGAAACTTCATCGAGCCGATCGTGGTGGGGCATCGCGTCGGGGTGTCGCCGATCGCGCTTCTGATGGCAGCGATCTTCTGGGGATGGTTGTGGGGCCCGGTCGGCCTGCTGCTGGCGACGCCGATCACGGTCTGTCTGACCGTGGGCGGAGAGTTCATCCCCGCGCTGCGCATCTTCTCGATCGTGTTCGGCAGCGAAGATCCGCTGGAAGGCTACCTCAGCTTCTACAACCGGCTGCTGGTGCGCGACCGCACCGGCGCGATCGCCATCGCCGACCGCCAGGCCGAGCTGTCTCCGATGGAGAACATGTTCACGGAGTTGTTCATCCCGACGCTTACCTTCGCGCAGGAGGAGCTCGAGCGGCGGCGCATCACCCCCGCACACGACCACTTCATCAAGGACGTCATCCGCGAGCTGATCATCCGCTTCGGCGACCGCAACGCAGGCACTCCCGATCCGGAGCGCCATATCGTCGCCGTCTCCGTCTCCGGCGAGCGCCTGTCCCTCGGCACCCTCATGCTGACGCAGCTCCTGCGCAGTGAGGGCTACTCGGTCGACTACTTCACCGACCTTCCCGATCCCGAGCTGGTGTCGTTCATCAGCGAGGTACGGCCGGAGGCGGTGTTCATGTCCTGCTCCAACCTCGACCACCAGGAGGCCGGATACGCGCTGCTGCAGCTGCTGGCGACGAATTTCCCGGAGCTGGTCATCGTGGCCGGAGGGCAGGGATTCGCGCGCGATCGGACCAAGACCGTCGCGGCCGGCGCGACCTACGTGCCTTCGACGCTGGCCGAGGCCAAGGACGATTTCCTGACCCGGCGGAAGTCGACGAAGAAGAAGGGCTCGCTGAGCATCACGTTCAGCGGGACGCGCTTCCGCGTTCCACCGCCGGCCTGACACCCTATCCCGGAGGCCATCCCAGGTTCCGGCCTCCGATGACGTGAAAGTGGATGTGAAAGACGGTCTGGCCGGCGGCTTCGCCGGTGTTGACCACGACGCGGTAGCCTTCGGACGGAAGCTTGAGGTTGCGCGCGATCTCGGCGCAGCGCAGCAGGGTGGTCCCCATCGTCGCGGTGTCGGCCGGCGTGAGCGCGTCGAGGCTGGCGATGTGCCGCCGCGGAACCACGAGGACATGCGTCGGCGCCTGCGGGTTGATGTCGTCGAACGCGACGACGTCGTCGTCCTCGTGCACCTTCTTCGCGGGAATCTCGCCGTTGACGATGCGGCAGAAGAGACAGCGGTCGGTGTTGGCCATACGCGATCAGTCTATCGAGAGTACGGCTACGCGCGGAATCCCGGCCAGATCGTTCAGAAGCTCGACGTTGCGGAACCGGTGCGCCACGGCGAGGTCGCGCACGGCGTTCTCCTGGCCGAAGCCGATCTCCAGGAGGAGGAGCGCGCCGCCGGCTGACGACACGATCCGCTCGATCATCTCCGTGCCGCGCGGGCCGGGCGTCAGCGCGGTGCGCGGCTCGAAGTCGCGGACTTCCGCCGCCAGCGTCGCGACTTCGGATTCCGCGATGTAGGGCGGATTCGACACGATGACGTCGAAGCCGCCGCGCGTTGCCTCCAGGAGGCTCATCGCCGCGAGCCGCACCCGCGACTCGAGCCGGCGCCGGTTGCGATCGGCAACGGCCAGGGCCCCCAGCGAGATGTCGGCGCCGGTCACGCGGAGGTCGGGCCGCGATCGCTCGATGCTGATGGCGATGCAGCCGCTGCCCGTGCCGATGTCGACGAGCCGCGCACCGCGCGGGGCCCGGGCAATCGCCGCCTCCACCAGAACCTCCGTCTCGGGCCGCGGGATGAGCACGCGGTCGTCGACCAGAAACTGGCGCGAGAAGAACTCGGTCCGGCCGCGGATGTACTGCAGCGGCTCGCCGGACCACCTCCGCTGCAGCATCGACTCGAGCGCCCCGCCATCGACCGGCTCCTCGCCGTGCGCGATCAGATAGGCCAGCGGCTTTCCGGTGATGTCGCCGAGGAGAAGGTCGACGTCGCGCGGGCTGACGCCGCGGCGCATCGCCTCCTGGCGATACCGCGCCCGCACGGAGTCCAGCCTCTCAGTCCTCATAGGTCAGCTCGAGGAAGACATCCTCGAGCGGACTCCCGGGCCGGCCGGCCGCCTGTTTCAGCTCGGCCGTCGGTCCCGTCGCCACGATCCGGCCGCGATGCAGGATCGCGATCCGGTCGCACACCGCCTCAGCCACCGAGAGGGTGTGCGTGGTGAGGAAGACCGTCTTCCCCTCATCCGCGAGACGCCGGAAGAGTACCTTGACCTGCCGCTGTGCCAGCGCGTCGAGACCGACCATCGGCTCGTCGACGATGAGGACCGACGGATCGTGGACCAGTGCGGAGATGATGACGAGCTTCTGCTTCATGCCGTGCGACAGATTCTCGATGCGCGCGTCGAACCAGTCGGAAAGGTCGAAGTAGGCCAGCAGCTCGACCGCGCGAGCCTCGCAGTCCCGCCACTCTTTTCCATAGAGACTGACCACGAACTGGAGCAGTTCGCGCCCGGTGAGCTTCTCATACAGATACGGCCGGTCGGGGACGTAGCCGGTGAGGTGCTTGGCCCGGACGGCATCCCGGACGACGTCGATCCCGTCGATGCTGGCCTGGCCCGTGGTCGGGAGCGACAGGCCGGCCAGGATCCGGATGGTGGTCGTTTTCCCGGCGCCGTTCGGTCCGAGGAAGCCGAAAATCTCCCCGCGGGCGACGCTGAGACTGAGGTTCTGGACGGCGATGAAATCGCCGTATTTCTTTGTCAGATCACGGATTTCGATCATTCAGACAGTGGCACGTTATCATCGCCCCGCCCGGCGAGAACCTTCCCATGCCGGAACCGTAAAGACCAATGGCGGAACGTGAGCAGCTCGATGACCGCGCCCTTGTGACGCGGATCCTGGCGGGCGATCGCGATCGGTTCACCGAGCTGGTGTCGCGCTACGAGAAGCGGGTCATCAACTACGTTTACCGGATCACGCATCGGTACGAGGATGCTCACGACCTGGCCCAGGACATTTTCGTGAAGGTCTATCTCGCACTCGACCGCTTCGACCCGAAGTATCAGTTCTCGACGTGGCTGTTCCGGATCGCGCAGAACAGCGCGATCGACGCGTTGCGCAAGAAGACCCTTCCCGAGGTGCCGCTGACGCGGCCCGGCTCCGACGAGGATGGGGGACCGAAGGAGCGGGAGTTCGCCGACGACGGCATCTCGCCATACCGCGCTCTCAAGAACAAGCAGCTCAGTGTCGCCATCGACCGGGCCGTCCTCGATCTGCCGCCCGACTACCGGGAGCTGATCCAGCTCCGGCACTTCGCCGAGCTATCCTACGAGGAGATCGCTTCGATGAAGAAGCTCCCCCTCGGAACCGTCAAGAACAAGCTCTTTCGTGCGCGAAATCTGCTCAAGGACGCGCTAAATTCATTCGTGGAAACCATATGACCGACGAAGCCTGCAGGCGGTACCTCGAGGAGCCGGAAGCGCACGCCGCGCATCTCGGCCAGTGCGCGGAATGCCGCAGGGTGTTCGGCAATCTGGAGGTGCCGGTCGAACATCGTCCGGTTCGCGTGGAGGCGCTTCCGCTCGCGCCCTGGGAGGGAGCCGGACATCGTGCCTGGGCTCTCGTGATCGGTGGTTCGATCGGGCTGGCCGCTCTGGCGATGGCGTTGTTCGCCGCCGCCGGCGTGTCGCCGCTCCAGATGAACCTCCCGTCCACGGACGTGGTCCTGTCGATCTTCCGGCTGTTCAGCGGTGCGATTCAGAATGCGCCCGCCACGTGGCAGATCGCGATCGGTATCGCCTTCGTGGCCGTGAACGCGCTGTTCGTCGTGCTTCTGCGCCGGGCGCCGAGAGGAATCGATGTTTAACCGCGTGGTCGTTCCGGCCACCGTGATCGCGGCGACGCTGGCGATCGCTCTGGTGCTCGCGCCGGCAGGCGCGATCGGCGACGAGCGCCGTCCCGCTCTGGCCTCGACGACCGATCGCTACACGTTCGGCCAGAACGTCCATGTCTCGGCCCCGGTGAGCGGCAGCGTGTTCGTCTTCGGCGGCTCGGCGACGGTCGACGAGCTGGTGGACGGCGACCTTCTGGTTCTGGGTGGCAGCATCGTTTTCGCCGGCCGCGGACGCGTGAGCGGGAACGTGATCTACAGCGGCGGCCGCGTCGTGAACGGCCAGGGCAGGATCGGCGGGAAACGCTGGGCGCTCGGCAGCGTGGAAACCGCGGTGGCATCGCTGCACAAGACCGCGGTCATCGTCTCGCTGCTCTTCTTCTGGATCATCGGTGCGGTCATGCTGACGCTGGCCAGCGCGCGCGAAGTCCGGGCCTCGTCGGTCGAGCTTCGCGCCAGCGCGCTGCACTGCTTCACGCTGGGGCTCGTCGCGGTCACGAGCTTCATCCTGACGGCCCTGGTGTTCAGCTATCTCGTTCCTTACCTGATCGGAATCCCGCTCCTGGCCGGCCTCGCGGTCTTTGCCGCGCTCACGAAGATCTACGGGATGGTGGCCGTGTTTCACGCCGTCGGGACGCTCGTGGCGGGCTACCGGACGCGGGAGCAGCTGGCCGGGAGGAAGTGGCTGCGCGGCGACCTGGCCATGGTCCTGGCCGGGATCGTGATCCTCGGCGCCATCCGCCTGATTCCCGTGGTCGGGACGATCGTCTGGAGCCTGGCCTCGGTGTTCGGCGTGGGCGTCGCGCTGGCGACGAAGTTCGGCCGGCGCGAGCCGTGGTTCCTGGCGTGGCGTCCGGCCGAAGCGCCGGCCCGGGTCTAGGCTCCGTTACAGGCCACCAGGTGAGGTTCAGGTGGTGAGTGGCCCTGGACCTCGATATACAGTGAACACATGAAACGCACAAATCTTGTGCTTGATGAGCGCCTGTTGGAGGAAGCCACCCGCATCAGCGGTGAGCGCACCTATTCACGCGCCGTCGAGCGTGCGCTGGAAGACTTCGTTCGCCGCGCAAAGGCCAGGCAGATCCTCGATCTGGCCGGC
>DATKCA010000025.1:0-116167 GCA_035544675.1 Thermoanaerobaculia bacterium
ACAAATCTTGTGCTTGATGAGCGCCTGTTGGAGGAAGCCACCCGCATCAGCGGTGAGCGCACCTATTCACGCGCCGTCGAGCGTGCGCTGGAAGACTTCGTTCGCCGCGCAAAGGCCAGGCAGATCCTCGATCTGGCCGGCGCTCCGGGCTCTGGGAAGGATCTCTCACCGAGATGAGACGTGACATGCCGGAGCGTCAAGGTGGCAGGCGTCGTGGTCCTCGTTGACACATCGCTGCCTGCGCGCTCCGGCACGACCTCGAGGTCCTGCACCTCGATCGGGACTACGATGCGATTGCAAAGGTGACGGCGTTGCGATCCCGGCGGGCTCGCTGAGCGCTACACATTCTCGACGATGGCCCGTGCGAACTCGGACGTCTTGACCTTCGTCGCGCCCTTCATCTGGCGCTCGAGGTCGTACGTCACTTTCTTCTGCGAAATGGTCTTCGCGATGGCGCGCTCCACGGCGTCCGCCGCCTCGTCCCAGCCCAGATGCCTGAGCATCATCACTCCGGAAAGGATGAGCGAGCAGGGGTTGATCACGTCCTGATCGGCGTACTTCGGCGCGGTGCCGTGCGTGGCTTCGAAGATCGCCACCTCGTCCGACTCGTTCGAGCCGGGAGCCATTCCCAGTCCGCCGATCTGTGCGGCCAGCGCGTCGGAGAGGTAGTCGCCGTTGAGGTTCGTCGTGGCGATGACCGAGTACTCCGACGGACGGAGGAGGACCTGCTGGAACATCGAGTCGGCGATGCGGTCCTTGATCACGATCTTTCCGCCCGCCGGCTTGCCGGCGAGATCGGTCTCGGTGACCGTCATGTCGCCGAACTCCTCGCTCGCCACCTGGTATCCCCAGTCCTTGAACGCCCCCTCGGTGAACTTCATGATGTTGCCTTTGTGGACGAGGGTGACGGACTCGCGTTTCGACGCGATCGCGTATGCGATGGCCTTGCGGATCAGACGCTTCGAGCCGAACTCGGACACAGGCTTGATGCCGATCGCGGATCCCTCGCGGATCTTCGTGGTCCTGCGGTCCAGGGAGTTGAGGAACCCGACGACCTTCTCGGCGAGCTCGCTGCCGGCCGGCCACTCGATACCGGCGTAAACGTCTTCCGTGTTCTCGCGGAAGATGACCATGTCCACCTTCTGCGGCTCGCGAACCGGGGAAGGGACACCCTCGAAGTAACGGACCGGGCGCACGCATGCGTAGAGGTCGAGGATCTGGCGCATTGACACGTTCAGCGAGCGCATGCCGCCGCCGACCGGGGTGGCCAGCGGCCCTTTGATGGAGACGCGGTATCTGGCGAGCGCGTCGAGGGTCTCCTGCGGGAGGAACTCCTTGAATTTGACGCTGGCCTTGTCGCCGGCGTAGACCTCGTACCAGGCGAAGCGCTTTTTCGGGCCGTAGACTTTCCTGACGGTCCCGTCGAGCACGTGCTGAGTGGCGCGCCAGATATCCGGCCCGGTCCCGTCGCCCTCGATGTAGGGGATGATCGGGTCGTCCGGCACGATGATGCGGCCGTTCTTGTAGTCGATGCGTGTGCCGGATTCGGGTTTCGGAAGGCGTTCTGCCATGACGCGCGCGACTTTAGACGATGCCTGAATGAGCCGCAAGGCGGAGGCGTCACCCAGGGGTGTGTCGTCCGTCGCCGCGTGCGACGTCAGCTCAACAGGGATCGCAGCATTCCGATGTTCATCCGGTCCGACTCGGTTTCGATCGTCTTCGGCGTCTCGAGCAGCTTCGGGATGCGGCTGAAGCGGGCGTCGTTGAGCGCGAAGCGGAAGCCGTCGATGCCGATCTGGCCCTTGCCGATGTGCTCGTGGCGGTCCACGCGGCTGCCCAGCGGCTTTTTCGAGTCGTTGAGATGGAAGGCGCCGACGTTCTCGATGCCGACGTGGCGATCGACTTCGTCGACCATGCGCTCGTATCCCTCGCGCGTGCGGATGTCGTAGCCGGCCGCGAAGATGTGGCACGTGTCGATGCAGATGCCGACGCGCGACTTGTCGTCGACGAGCCTGATGATCCGTCCCAGCTCTTCGAACGTGCATCCCAGGCAGGAGCCCTGCCCGGCGGAGGTCTCGAGAAGCGTGACGGCGCGGTGATTGGGAATGAGCGAGTGAATCTCATCCAGCGAGCGCGCGATCTGATCGGCTCCGCTCACCGGACCCGCGCCCATGTGCGCGCCGGGGTGCAGCACGACGGCGTGCGCGCCGATCCGTTCCGCGCGGACCAGTTCATCGACCATGGCCACGATCGACTTCCTGTAGAACTCCGGATTCGTCGTCGCCAGATTGATGAGGTACGACGCGTGCGTCAGGATCGGCCGGAGGATCCGTTTGCTCTTGAACAGCGCGCAGTCGTCATCGGTGAGATCCTTCCCCTTCCACTGGTTCGAGTTCTTGGCGAACATCGCGATGGCCGAGGCGTTGATGGCCGCGGCGCGCTCGAAGACGGTGAGCAGTCCGCCTTTCGTGGAGATGTGCGCGCCGATGAGATCGCCGCACGATTTCGGGTACGTGAAGCGGTTCTTCCGCGCCATCCGTTCCTCTCTGAGAACACAGAGTTACTGCAGCCGGAAATTCACCGTCACCGTGTAGTACACGTCGATCGGCTCGCCGCGATACGTGGCCGGACGGAACTTCCATCGCCGCACCGCGCTGCGCGCCGCTTCGCCCAGCCCGTCGGGGAGGTCCTTGATGATCTCCACCTCGTCGATCGTGCCGTCGCGGCGCACGATCCCGCGAATGACCACCGCTCCCGACGTCCCGGCCCGCCGCGCCGCAGCCGGATAGCGGGGTACCACGCGGTCGATCTCCTCCGGTTGCGTTCCGTCCGGCGGAACGGCCGCATAGACGCCGGTGCGGTCGATGAGCGCATCCGTCGGCACCGGGATCAACGACGTTTCCGGCGGCGGAGCCGGCGCGACGGTCTCTGTCGGAAAGGACGGCGGCGCAGACGGCGGCGCCGGCGGTGCCGCATCCGTGGTGCGCACCTCCAGTTGCGGCGAGCCGGACGCGGTCACGTCGATCGCCTCGATATCGGCGTAGGCGATCTGGTCGCGATAGTCGAGGGCGTAGAAGTCGTGATCGCGCGTGAAGACCTTCACCTTCGCTCCGGCCGGCAGCTCGCCCACCAGGGGGTAGAAGATGCCCGGTCCGGCAAAGAGCTGCGCGCGCGTCGAGGTCACACCGGCGAGCGCCGGGAGCCGCCGGATCGCCGTGAAGCGCGCCAGCCTCCGCTCCCGCTCGGCGGTCCGCTCGAGGTTGGCGCGCTCCGCCCACCCTTCCAGCCCGTCTCCGCTCTGCAGTCGCACCCACGCGCCCTGGTCCTCGAGCATCTGCAGGGTCTCGCCGCTCGTGGCGGTGGCCACCACGGCCGAGCGCGCGTTCGGCTCCGTGCGCAGCCTGATCCGCACGGGGATCACCGTCAGCTTCTCCATGCGGCGTTCCGGAGAGGGATTCTCTCCGCCGGTCTTCACGATGATCAGCCCCAGGATCGTGAAGAAGATGAAGCCGAGGAGGATGACCACGAGCAGCCCGCGGGTGTGGCGGGTCTGGGAATCGGTCAATGGCGCCCTTTCATCAGGACGTGCATGATCGCCTTCTGCACGTGCAGCCGGTTCTCGGCCTCGTCGTAGATCACCGAGCGCGACGAGTCGATGACTTCCGCGGCCACCTCTTCGCCGCGGTGGGCGGGAAGGCAGTGCATGAAGATGGCCTCCTTGTGCGCGAGCGCCATCACTCGCTGGTCGACCATCCAGCCGGCGAAGTCGCGCCTGCGCTTCTCCGCCTCCTCTTCCTGGCCCATGGAGGCCCAGACGTCCGTCTCGACGATGTCGGCATCCTGCACGGCCTCGTCGATCGATGTCGTGATGACGATGTCCGTGCCCGCCGCCTCCGCGTCTTCCCGCGCCCGCGCGACGACGTCCCTGTCGGGCTCGTAGCCGGGCGGCGTGGCCACGGCGATGCTCATGCCCACCTTCGGCGCGCCGAACATCAGCGAGTGGGCCATGTTGTTGCCGTCGCCGACGTACGCGATCTTCAGCCCCTTCAGGTCGCCGAACTTCTCCCAGGCCGTGAAGTAGTCGGTCATGGCCTGACACGGGTGCGAGAGGTCGGTGAGGCCGTTGATGACCGGGACCGTGGCGTGCTCGGCGAGGTCGGTGACGGTCTTGTGCGCGAACGTGCGGGCCATGATGCCGTCGACGTATCGCGACAGCACCTTGGCCGTGTCGGTGATCAGCTCGCCGCGGCCGAGCTGGATGTCGCGCGAGGAGAGGAACAGCGCGTGCCCGCCCAGCTGATACATACCCACTTCGAAGGAAACGCGCGTCCGCGTCGACGACTTCTCGAAGATCATCGCCAGCGTCTGCCCTTCCAGGGCATCGCGGAACTTCTTCGGTTTGTCCTTCATCTCCCGGGCCAGCTCGAAGATCTCCATGACCTCGTCAGCGGTGAAATCGTGAATCTCGATGAAGTCTTTGTGTCTCATCAGTCCTCTTGCATCAGACGAGGCGGTACGCGTCTCCGTTTCGCGTGACGCGGCGCTCCTCCTCCAACTTTATCAAGTGCGCCTCGATCTGAATTTCCGCGGCGGGGTGAAGGCGGGCGTCGATGTCGTGATAGATCGCCTCGCGCATGGCCCGGACGGTCGACATTCCTTTGTCGAGCGCCTCCACGATCTGGGCCTCGCGCAGATGCCGGTGGGCGATGTACTCCTCGATCACGGCGGCGGCGTCCTCGCGCGTCGGGCCGTGAGCCGGGTGAATTCGTTTCGGCTTCCTGGACAACAGCAGCTCCAGCGAGCGCAGGTAGGCGCGCATGTTCCCGTCCGGCGGGAAGATGGCGGTCGTTCCGGAGCCGAGGACCGTGTCGCCGGTGAAGAGGTCGCCGTCCTCGGTGAGAAAACAGACGTGCTCACTGGTGTGCCCCGGCGTGGCGATGACTTCCACCGGCAGCCCGTCCACCATCAGCCGCTCGCCGCCGTTCAGTCGCTGATGCACGGCCTCGTCGCTCAGGACGCCGGGCGGCGCGATGATCCGGGCACCCGTCGCCGCTCGGAGCGGAATCGCCGCCGGCGCGTGATCTTCGTGGCGATGCGTGACGAGAATCATCTCCAGCTGCGGTTGCGCCTCCAGGATCGCGTCGACGTGGCTGGCGATGTCCGGTCCGGGATCGAGCACCGCGGTCTCGCCGAGAAGATACGAGCGCGTGCCTTCCAGCGTGAGCGGTCCTGGATTCGGCGCCGTGATGCTTCGGATGTTCACGGCAGCACGATCCTTCTGCGTCCGTCCGCTACGATCATGACCGGCTGCACGGGCTCGATCAGGGCGCCGCGGCGCGACGCGATCAGCTCGGCCGTCGAGCTCGCGCCGGCGATCGCCTCGAGATTGCGGATCGTGGGAAAGACCATCGGCATCTCCCCGGCGATGTGACGCGCCAGCGCACCGGCGGGGGTGATCCAGCAGGACTGAACCGCTTCTTCCTCCTGCAGTGTGACGGGGACGTCCCGCGGCACCGCCGTCAGAAAGAAGAGTGTGTCGAATCGCTTCGGCAACCCCTCCGGCGTGATCCAGCGCGAGGTCGGGACGAGCTCGCCGGTGAGCTGCACGGCCGTCTCCTCGAAGACTTCGCGGACCGCGGCATCGTGAGCGGTCTCGCCGTCCTCGATGGCCCCGCCGGGAAAGACCCAGACACTCGGAACGAACGAGCTGTTCTCGTGCCGCAGGATCATCAGGACTTCGAGAGGGGAGTCGCGCAGCAGGAGCACGCTCGCGGCAGGGATCAGCACCGGCCCTGCCATCCGACCCACTCCTCGCCCGCGGGGCCGCGCTCTTTTTTCCAGATCGGGACGGTCTCCTTGATCCGGTCGATGACGGCGCGCGACGCGGCGTAGGCGTCGCCGCGGTGCGAAGCGCTGCAGGCGATGGCGATGGAGGTGTCTCCGACTCTCAGGTGCCCGAGGCGGTGGACGACGGCGACCGCTACGCCGGCGAACTCACGGCTGACATCGCTCACCACTCTGTCGATCTCCTTTTCGGCCATCGGACGGTACGCGTCGTAGAAAATCGACTCCACCTTGTGTCCTTCATGATGGTTGCGCACCAAACCTTCAAAGACGATGCAAGCGCCGTCGGAAGGGCGCATCACGCCGCGGACGAGCTCGCTCGTGTCGATGGGCCGGTCCGTGAGATAGCTCATCTACCCTCCCGCGACAGGCGGGATGAAGGCGAGCTCGTCGCCGTCGCGCAGCGCGGTCTCCGGCGAGGCGTATTCTTCGTTGATGGCGATCAGGGGCGGTTGCGTGTAGTCCCGGAGCGCGAGGTAGTCCCGCCGCATCGACTGCCAGACGTCGGCTGCGCGCGTTCCCTCCGCCAGCGAGAGCTCGGCCTCGCTCTTGCCAGCGATGTCGCGCAGAACGGCGAAGAAGAGGAGGCGGACCTTCATCCGCTGATTCTATAGAATCGGAGGGAGACGATGACGGGCACGGCAACGCGGCAGTTCGTGAGCGATATGACGGTCGAGGAGGCCTTCGCTCTCCATCCCTCCGCCCGATGGGTCTTCGCCTCCTATCACCTCGGCGGCTGCTCCAGCTGCGCGGTGTCGAACGAGGAGACCCTCGAGCAGGTGGCCGAGGCGTACGGGCTGTCGCTGGAGCAACTGATCCGGGACCTGAACTCCCTTCTCTGACGATGCCGCGACTCTTCGCGCTGGCGGCGCTCATCGTCGCCGCAGTCTTCGCCGCGGGGCTCTGCAAGGTCGCCGATCTCGACTTCTGGTGGCACCTGCGCACCGGAAAGCTGATCGTCGACGAGCGCGCCATCCCCCACCACGACGTCTACAGCTACACGGCGCTGGGGCGCGAGTACGTCGACCACGAGTGGCTGTTCCAGGTGATCCAGTGGGGGGTGTGGAGCGCGGCCGGTCCGGCCGGCGTGGCCATCTTCAAGTCCCTCGTGTTCAGCGCGACGTTCGTGCTGGTGGCGCTGTATCTGGTCCGGCGGCACAAGGTCTGGCCGCCGGCGGTCCTGGGCCTGATCTTCCTGGCCATCGCCGGCGGCATCACGCGGCTGATCGAGCGGCCGGAGATGTTCAGCACGCTTTTCGCGGTGCTGACGTTCATGGTCTGTGAGGGGCTCGGGGCTCGGGGCTCAGGGCTCAGGAAGGACGGGGATCCCGGGGCCCGGAGCCCGGAGCCCGCCTCCGGACGCTTTCCGATCATGCGCAACCCGATCCTGCTCCTTCCCCTCATCTGCATGGTGTGGGCGAACATCCACGCGGCGGTGATCGTGGGGCTGCTCATTCAGGGGGCCTTCATCGCCGCGGCGATGGTGGAGAACCGCGCCGCGTTCAGACCGCGGCTGATCGCGTTCATCGCCTCGGTCGGGGCGACCTGTCTCAATCCGGTGGGTGTGCGTGTGCTGTCCGTGCCGTTCGAGCTCACTTCGATCATCGATTCCGGGGTGATCAACAACGCGGAGTGGCGCTCGCCGACGTTCCGGAACGCGCCGTTCTTCTACGTTTCGGTCACTCTGACGATCGCGCTCCTCGCGTATGGTCTGCGGCGCGCCGGCGTGGCGCGCCTTCTGATCGGCGCGTTTCTCGCGTTCATCTCGCTGCGTTACATCCGCAACATCGGCCTGTTCTGCACGTTCATGCCGCTGCTGCTCGCGCCGGAGATCGCGCGCTGGCGCCGCGAGCCGGCCGCCGTGCTCGGCGCCGCGGGTGCAGGGGCGCTCCTGTTCGCACTCACGGTGTACTACCCGTTTCAGCGGGGGTTCGGCGAGGCGTCGTATTTTCCGGATGGCCTGGTGCGCTACGTCGACAGCAACGAGATGGAGGGCCGCATGCTCAACAGCTACGGAATCGGTGGCTATCTGATCTGGAAGTTCTATCCCGAACGCCTCGTCTTCATCGACGGCCGCAACGAGGTTTATCTCCCTCTGCTGCAGCGGCTGCAGGTAGCCCGCGGGAACAGCCGTGAGTGGCTGCGGCTGCTGAACGACTACCGGATCGAGTTCGCCGTGCTCGAGTACGTCGACAAGCTCGATCGCGTGACCGTGATGGCGCCGGACGGAAGCGTGTCCACGACGGAGATGCCGGTCTCCGTGGCGCGGTTTCCGCGGACCCGGTGGGCGCTGGTGCACTGGGACGACGACGGGATGATCCTGGTCCGCCGCGATGGCGCGAACGCCGCCCTGACGTCGCGCGAGTACGCGGCCGTGGTTCCGGAGGGCCGCGGATATCTGACGACACTCGTGGAGTCAGGCGCCGTGTCGCGCGAGCTCGCCGTCGCGGAGCTCCAGCGCAAGCTCCAGGAGGATCCCGGAAGCCGCCGCGCGCGCGGGCTGCTGGCCGCGATTCAGAACCGGTAGCGGATCCCGATGGTCGTGTGGACGTTGTGCGGGCGTGGCAGCTCGATGGCCCCGAACCCGGAAAAATCCGACCTCTCGAACGGCGATGCGGTGGCCACGTCGCTGATCCCGCCCTCGATCGCGAAGTAATCGGTCCACTGCCAGGCCACGCCTCCGCCGAAGGCCAGTCCCCACTCGCCGCGAGTGCCGTCGAAGAGGCCGATGGTCCCCGGAGCGTTCTGCCGCCGGTGCACTCGATAGGCGGCGTAGGCCGGCCCGCCGCGCACGTGAAAACGGAACGAGCCGCCGCGGTTGATGGCGATGACCAGCGGCAGGCTGAACGTCGCGATGTCGATGTCACCTGCCTGGAGCGAGACTCCGTCGCCGTCGTTTCCCTTGATCACCAGCGGCGCCCTGGTGAACGTCCCCTCGGCGCGGATGGCGAACCGACCCGAGAGCCGGCGTTCGATGTCGACGCCGAGCCCGGCCCGCGTCGCCGCGGACAGCGTGAGCGTCTGCGTCGCCGAGCCTTCCTCGGTCGCCAGCTGCATGGTGCGCCGGACGAAATCGCCGAAGACAAACGGGCCGCTCCCCACGCCGACGCTCCAATCCTGAGCTTGCGTCGGCAGCGGGCTGAGAAGAAAGAGCGCGAGCAGACACTTCTTCATGGCTGTCGGTCAGTTTTGCAATGGGAGCGCCATGAAAGGAAAAAGTTGCCGCGAAAGGGGTGCGCCTTCCCTTCATAAGGGAAGATGGCGAGAGGGGCTTATGCACTGATGTTTCGGCGTTTGCGGTCGCGTTTCCCGCGGGCTCTACAAGTTATGTGATGGAGCGCACAAGTTGGCTCACATCTAGCATCGAATCGGGGCATTATGAAGGAGGTTTCGAGATAAATTCGGAACCACGCCGCGCGAATCCAGCCTGATCGTTCGCGCCTAGTGGCCGCTGCGGGCTCCCTCCTAAACTATTGGACCGATTTTGGACGATTAATCACTTAGCTTCCTTGAACCCTACCGACCGGCCGCAGCGGTCCAGCCCCTTACGATGTACCACGAACGGAGCCCACAAGGCTCCGTTAGTGTTTTAGGGCAATACAATGCCCCGCTCGATGCCGAAGAAGCGGCCCACCCTCTTTCTGATCGACGGCAGCAACAACGTCTACCGCTCCTACTACGCGATCCGCAACCTGACGAACTCGTCCGGCTTCGCGACCAACGCGGTCTACGGGTTCACGCAGACCCTGCGGAAGCTGCTCAAGGACTTCGACCCGGACTGCATCGCCGTGGCGTTCGACGAAGGGCCTTCGACCGTTCGTGAGGCGCAGTTCGAGGACTACAAGAAGGACCGCAAGCCGATGCCCGACGACCTGTCGGTGCAGATCCCTCTGGTCTACGAGGTGCTGGTGGGTTTTCGCATCCCCATCATCCGAGCCACGGAATGGGAGGCGGACGATTTCATCGGCTCGCTGGCGTGCGCGGCGCGCGACCGCGGCTACGAAGTCGTGATCGCCACGAGCGACAAGGATTTCTACCAGCTCGTCGGTGAGGGCATCGGCTTGTTCCACACCGGGCGCGAGGTCATGTACGACGCGAAAGGGGTGGAAGCGGCGTTCGGCCTTCCGCCCGGGAAAGTCGTCGATGTCATGGCCATCTGGGGCGATGCAATCGACAACATTCCCGGCGTCCCCGGCATCGGTGAGAAGGGGGCCAAGGCCCTCATCCAGCAGTTCGGGACCCTGGAGGGTGTGTACGAGAACCTGGACCAGATCAAGCGGGCCTCGCAGCGGAAGGCGCTCGAGGAGAATCGTGACAAGGCCTTCATGTCGCGTGATCTGGCCCGCATCAAGTGCGACCTCGATCTCGCGCTCGACTTCGAGACGCTGAAGCGGCAGGAGCCCGACCGGCCCAAACTGCACGACGTGTTCTCCCGGCTCGAGTTCGCCTCGCTCATGCAGGAGTTTCTTCCGGAGGCGCCGCCGGTGGCGAAGGACTTCCGGATTGCATCGAGCGCGGAGGAGGTCCGCCAGTACGCCGGCGCCGGTGCGGACCACGGCGCTCCACTCGGTCTGTGGGTCGAGCCGGATCTCGGTGTGTCGTTCTCACGGCAGCCGGCCGAGGCGCTCATCGTTGCTGCGAGCGAAGCGGCGATGATCGACGCAGCTGGCGAGGTCCTGGCCTCGGACCGCGTCTTCGTCGCACACGATGCCAAACTGCAGATCCGGCGGCTGCATGCGGCCGGCTGGCCCGTCCCCCAGCGCTTCGAAGACACGATGCTCATGTCGTACGTCATCAACCCGGGGCTGCCGAGCCACTCGTTCGAGAACGTGGCGCGCGATCGCCTGAAGCAGGACATCCACACGCGCAAGGACATCGCCAGGACGGCGCCGCTCTTCGCCCTGGGCCACGAGACCGGCTCCTCCGCCCTCGGCCCCTACCAGCAATACCTCGGCGAGAAATCCGACGTGACGATGGCGCTCCGGGAAATGCTCGAGCCGGAGCTGCGGCGCGATCCGGCCCTTCTCGACATCTACCGGCGGATCGAGATGCCGCTCTGGCCCGTGCTGGCGCGGATGGAGGAGCGCGGCATCCGCATCGACTCGGGCCTCTTGCGCGAGATGTCGGCGACCATGGGCGCCCAGATCGGCGAGCTGGAGAAGCAGATCTATGCCGAGTCGGGGATGGAGTTCAACATCAACTCGCCGGCGCAGCTGGGGCACATCCTGTTCGAGAAACTGCAGTATCCGGTGCTGAAGAAGACCAAGACGACGAAGAGCTATTCGACCAGCGTGGAGGTCCTCAGTGAGCTGGCTGAGCATGGATACGCCGTGCCGCGGCTCATCCTTCAGCATCGCGAGCTGCACAAGCTGAAGTCGACGTACGTGGACGCGCTGCCGCAGCTCGTGGCCGCCGACGGCCGTGTGCACACCTCGTTCAATCAGGCCGTCGCGGCGACGGGGCGGCTCTCGTCATCCGATCCGAACCTGCAGAACATCCCCATCCGCACCGAGCAGGGGCGCATCATCCGGAAGGCGTTCATCGCCGATGTGGGGTACGTGCTGATCTCGGCCGACTACTCGCAGGTGGAGCTGCGCATCCTCGCGCACATGAGCGGCGACGAGAGTCTCATCGAGACGTTCCGCCGCGGCGCGGACATCCACCGGGCCACGGCGTCGAAGGTCTTCAGCATTCCGGAGGAGCAGGTCACCACCGATCAGCGGCGGGCCATGAAGACGATCAACTTCGGCGTCCTGTACGGCATGTCCGCGTTCCGTCTCTCGAACGAGCTGAACATTCCGACGTCGCAGGCCAAGGACTTCATCGACGCCTACTTCGCGCGCTACCCGAAGATCAACGAGTTCCTCGGGCGCACGCTCGACGAGGCGCGCGCCAGCGGGAAGGTAACGACGCTCTTCGGGCGCGTCCGGTACATCCCGGAGATTCACAACCGGTCGTTCACGGTGCGCGGCAATGCGGAGCGGATGGCCACGAACGCCCCCATCCAGGGAACGGCCGCCGACCTGCTGAAACTGGCCATGATCGCGCTGGACAAGAGGCTCGATGCCGAGCGGACCTCGGCGCGCATGCTGGTGACGGTCCACGACGAGATCGTGATCGAGGCGCCGGAGAAGACCGCCGGGCACGTGGCGGGAATCGTGAAAGAAACGATGGAAACCATCTTCCCGCTGGCCGTGCCTCTGGCGGTCGACGCCCGATGGGGCCGGACCTGGTACGACGCCAAGGATTGAGTGAGACGTTGACGCCCACGTACCGGTGTGCCGCAGTCGTGATGCTTCTCTTTGTCGCCTGCAAGCCGGCCGGGAAGGACGCCACTTCGAAAGGGAAGGCGGCCGGCCCGCAGGCCGCGGCGACGGTGGTCGAGGTCAAGACGACGCTGCAGCCCTCGAAGTCGTCGTCCACGCACCGGATCGTCATCGCCGGAGATCTTGCGCGATCGACGGCGGAGTCGGGGAGCTGGCGGCTCTTCGATCTCAAACAGAACCGCGTCGTGCGCGTGGACGACACCGAGCGCACGTTCCGTTCCGAGCCGTTCACCGTTCTGGTGGAACATCGCCGCGCGGCGCTCGCCCAGACAGTCGACGAGAGATTTCCGCGCGCCGAATACACGGAGACGGAGGAATCGAGGCCGATGCTCGGTGTGCAGGCGCGCCAGAGCGTCGTGACGATGGGGCGGTACCGGCGCGAGCTGTGGATCGGCGCCCATCCGCTGATTCCGCCCCTGCTCTTCGCATTGATGCTGGCCAGCGAGCAGCCCTCGCCGCTCGCTCCGCTGCAGAGCGCGGTCGACGAGGGGCTGCTGGCCGCGCGCGGATTTCCACTCCTCGATCACGCCGAGGTGCCCGTGGGGAAGGAGACGCTGATCGTCGAGCGCATCGTGACGGCGGTCGGCCGGCAGGAGGTTCCCGCGTCGATGCTCCAGATCCCGGCGGGTTATCGGGAGCTGCCGGCGCTGACGCCGCCGCCGCGGCGGCCTGTGGCCAGGCCGGCACCACCGCCGCCGCCGGCAACAGAGACCACGGCGACGACGGACACCACAGCGACAACGGAGACCATGGCGACAACGGACACGACGCCTTAGCGCCGTTCCACGAGACCGGCGAACCTACAGGACCTGCCTGGCGTCGCCCACGCGCCTGGTCACGCCCTCGCGGTCGAACAGCTCGAGCAGCGGGATCGCCACTTTGCGCGAAATGCCGAACAGGTCCTTGAACTGGCCCACGTCGATGGTCTGACCCCTGCGTTCCGCGATCGTCTGGCGCGCCTTCTCCAGCGCGCCGCGATGGAGGTACACCCCTTCCGCGATCCGGATCAGCGTCCCCTGCTTCACGAGAAACGAGATGACTCCTTCGATCATCTTGGCCTTGTGCGTCATGGTCTGGATGATCTGCGAGACCGGCGGCGGCTGCAGCCCCGACTCGGCGAAGCGGTTCTCGATGGCGCGGGCCAGCTCGCCTTCCGATCCGCCGAGCGATTTCGAGCGGCCGGGGATCTCCAGCGCGTCTCCGGCGATGGCCACGAGTTTCTCGCGCACGAGATCCATCAGCAGGAAGTTCACGAGCGCGGCGTCGGCACTCGGCGGAACGAGCTTCTGGACGAACTCGCCCTTCGGCACTGCCACCGCGATCCTGTTCGTCTTGAAATAGCGGTCCAGGAACTCGATCGACTTCCGCCGGAAATCGGTGAGAACGTCGCGGTGCACCCAACGCCCCTCCGCCACCTTCGCCAGCTCTGGAAGCTCCTTCAGCTCGCCCCGCAGCGCCTCGGTCGTGAGGCCGGTGCGGGCCCGCACCTCGTCGATGCCGAGCCCGCGCAGCCCTTCCAGCTTCGCCATCAGCTCGACGCGCTCGACGAGCGTGCCCGCCGCCAGTGTCTCCAGCACTTCCGCGCGCGTGCCGCGGCTCAGCTTCGGCAGGTGGGCGTCGATGATGACGCCGCCGCCGACGGTCAGCGCGGGCGAATAGCGGCGGATGACGAACCGGTCGCCGGCGACGGCGACCAGAGGAGACTCGAGCCGCACCTGCACGAACGCCGATGCGCCCGGCGCCAGCTCTCCCCTCGTGTGGTCGACGAAGCGGATCGTGCCGAGCAGCTCGGCGGAGAGGTGATGGAAGCGGATGCGCGTGGCTTCTTTCAGTGGCCTGGCATCGCCGAGCAGCTCGATTCGCGCCGTGATCACGTGTGACGGACGGAGCGTTCCCGGCCGCACGAGCTGCTGTCCGCGGTGAAGCTGGTCGAGCGAGATGTCGGAAAGGTTGACCGACGTCCGTTCGCCGGCCAGTGCGAAGTCGCGGGGCTCTCTGTGAACCTGGATCGAGCGGGCCCGGCTGCGCTGTCCGCCGGGCAGCGCCTCGATCTCGCTCTCGACGCTGAGCCGGCCGGAGTGCGTCGTGCCGGTGATGACCGAGCCGAATCCCTTCATCGTGAAGACGCGATCGATCGGCAGGCGGAAAACGCGTGTCGTGGAGTCACGGTCTTCCATCGACGCCACCGACTCGATGAGGGCCCGGCGAAGAGCGTCGAGCCCGTCACCGGTGACGCTGCTGACCGGCACGATCGGCTTTCCCTGGAGGAAGCTGCCCGCCAACAGTTCCTCGATCTCGAGGCGCACCAGGTCGAGGATCTCGCGATCGACGAGGTCCGACTTCGTGATGGCCACCAGACCGCTCCGGATTCCGAGCAGCGTGCAGATCGCGAAGTGCTCGCGCGTCTGCGGCTTGATCGACTCGTCGGCGGCCACGACCAGCAGGGCGCTGTCGATGCCTCCCACGCCGGCCAGCATGTTCTTCACGAACCGCTCGTGCCCGGGGACGTCGACGAACCCGATCTGGTAGTCGTCGGTGATCCAGCTGGCGAATCCGAGGTCGATGGTGATGCCGCGGCGTTTCTCCTCGGGAAGGCGGTCGGTGTCGACGCCCGTCAGCGCCTTCACCAGCGAGGTCTTCCCGTGGTCGATGTGGCCTGCGGTTCCGACGACTCGCTTTCTCCTGGGCATGTGGGCGGCGGTATCGTAGCGGATCGTGCAGTTCGTGCAGTTCCACGCTGCCGACGGCCAGCCGTTGTACGGCTCGCTGTACGGTGAAGAGAACCGCGACGGGATCGTCGTCGCCGCGGCCATGAGCGTTCCGCGTCGCTACTACGACGCGTTCGCGCAGTTCGCGGCGGCGCGCGGCTTCGCCGTTCTGCTGTTCGACTACCGCGGCTTCGGCCAGTCGCGTCCACCCTCGATCCGGCAATCGAAGGCGAAGATGGCAGAGTGGGGTGTGCTCGATCTTCCCGCCGCCACTGAGTTCATGGTGGAGCGCCGCCGGCCCGCCGGCGGCTCTCTCTCGCTCGTCGCGCACAGCGCCGGAGGTCAGGTGGCCGGTCTCGCTCACAATCTCCAGCAGTTCGGCCGCATGGCCTTCGTCGCCTCGCAGAGCGGCTATTGGCGAACGTGGCCCGGATGGCGCCGTTACGGTCTCTACCTTCTGTGGCTGGCCATGCCCGTCGTGAGCAGCATCCTCGGATTCTTCCCCTCACGCCTCCTCGGCCTGGGCAGCGAGAACCTGCCGCGCCTCGTCGCCAAGCAGTGGGCGCAATGGGGACGTCATCCGAAATACGTGCTCGGGTTCGGACATGAGCTCGACACGAGGAACTACCGGGCGTGGAAGGGTCCGCTGATGGCTTGGAGCTTCGCGGGGGACAACTACGCGCCGCCGCTGGCCGTCGAGGCGCTGCTCGCCGAATACAGCTCGGCGACCATCGAGCGGCGGCCTGTTCACGATGCCGCGGTCGGGCACTTCGGCTATTTCAGGCGCGGGAACGAGGCGCTGTGGAACGAGGCGCTGGATTTCCTCAGGCCCGATCCGGGTACACGCTCTTCAGCTGGGGTGGAACCTTCCAGCCCTGTCCAAGCGTCTTCTTCAGCTCCGCCGCGTTGACGACGGCCTGGCCGCGGAAGTGGTTGTTCGTGATGACGTACGTGTCGCGCTCCTCCGCCATGCGGTTGATGCGCTGGGCCCACGGCTCCAGCTCTTTCTCCGAATAGAGATAGTCGTAGCGCTCCCAGCTCTCGGTGTGCGCGAACCACTTCTCGTAGTTGCGGCCGTGTAGGCGCGCGTATGCAACCGGGCCGGTGACGGTGTCCGACGGCTTGACGGAGTCGTGAAAGAGCGGCTGATCGACGTTCACGAATCCGACGCCCTGGTCGCCTAGGAACTCGAAGAACTCCTCGTTCTGGAACGATGAGTGGCGCACTTCGAGGGCCCTGGGATAGTCGCGAAAGGCCTCGAACAGCTCCACCAGTCTGACGCGCGATTCCGGCGAGTCCTTGAAGCTCCACGGGAACTGAAGCAGCAGGGCGCCCAGCCGGTCCGCGCCGGCCAGAGGATCGAGGTAATCGCGGAACGCCCTGACGTCGGCGGCGGCGAGCGTCGCCTTCTCGTGCGTAAAGCCGCGGAACACCTTCGTGGTGAACTTGAAGGCGGGATTCGCGGCTACGCGGCGGACCCAGCTCTTCCCATGCGACTGCGGGGGGATGCGATAGAACGGCGAGTTGATCTCGATGGTGTCGAAGAAGTCCGAAAGGTAAGCGAGATGGTCGAACTTCGAGCCGTGAGAGGGGTAAACGGTGCCCTCCCAGTCGGTGTAGCTCCATCCGGCCGGACCGACGCGGATCGAATTGCCCTCTTTTATTTGCACTGCTCGTAACTCATTGCCTTCATTGAAGTACCTATGCTAAAACCCAGCCCAACGAATCCAATTCAATGAACTCCAAGACAGCAACGCGCGTCCCGGGCTCGAATTGCGTTCGTCGGAAGGGGGCGATCGGCATCAGACTCGTGGTCAACCCGAACGCGGGGACGTAGTCGCGGCACCCCGCCCGCGCAGCGCTGCGGCAAGTCAGATTGTTTTTCACAGGCAGAATCATTAGGAGATCAAAGGTTCATGGATACGTTCAACGACAAAACTCTTCAGTGTGCGGACTGCGGACAGGACTTCATCTTCAGCAAGAACGAGCAGGCCTTCTACGCCGAGCGCGGCTTCACCAACGAGCCGAAGCGCTGCAAGAACTGCCGCGACAAACGCAAGATGGCTCGCGACGGCAACGGCGGTTCACGCGAGCGCCAGATGGTCAGCGTCACCTGCGACAGCTGCGGTGTCGCGACTGAAGTCCCGTTTACACCTGTCAGTGGAAAGCCCGTCTACTGCCGCGACTGCTACAACCAGCGCCGCACCTCTTCGCGCCCCTCTTCCTGGGCGTAAGACACACACAACGAGTCATGAAAACGGCGGGCATCATGCCCGCCGTTTTGTTTGGACCCCATGTACAATCCCCGCGCTTTGACCACCCGCCCGGCCCTCCCCCCCGTCGTCGACAGCATCCTCGATCTCGTCGGTAACACGCCGATGGTGCGCCTCACCAGGATCACCCTTCCCGATGAGGCCGAGGTCTATGCGAAGCTCGAGTACCTGAATCCGGGCGGGTCGGTGAAGGACCGCATCGGCGTGGGGATGATCGAGCGTGCCGAGCGCGCCGGCCTGCTCCAGAAGGGCGGAACGATCATCGAGCCCACCGCCGGCAATACCGGCATCGCCCTGGCCCTGGCCGGCGTGCGGCTCGGGTACAAAGTCATCCTCTGCGTCCCCGAGAACTTCTCAATGGAGAAGCAGGAAGTGATGAAGGCGCTCGGCGGTCGGGTGGAGCTGACGCCGAAGGACGACGGGATGAAGGGCGCCATCGCGCGCGCGCAGGAGCTGGCCAGGGACATCCCGAGCTCGTACATCCCGCAGCAGTTCGTCAACGCGTTCAACACGGAGTCCCACGAGGAGACGACCGGGCCGGAGATCTTCGCGCAGATGGGCGGTCGCGTCGACGCGTTCGTGGCCGGCGCCGGCACCGGTGGGACGTTCACCGGAGTGACGAAGTACCTCCGGGCCAGACTGCCGGATGTCTACTGCGTGATCGTCGAGCCGCAGGGCTCGATCCTCAAGGGCGGCGAAGCAGGGCCGCATGACGTGGAAGGCATCGGCGCCTCGTCGTTCATTCCTCCGGTGCTGGAGATGGACCTGGCGGACGAGATCATCACCGTCGACGACGAGCCGGCCTTCGCGATGGTGCGGCGGCTGGCCGGCCTGGAAGGGATTCTCGGCGGCGGCTCGGGTGGCGCGAACGTCGAGGCTGCGGTGCGGGTTGCCAGGAAGCTGGGAGCCGGGAAACGCGTCGTTACGTTGATCCCCGACGCCGCCGAGCGAGATATGTCCAAGGGCATCTTCTCGAAATGGGCGAAGCCGCTCGCTGAATGAGAGCAGTGGCTCCACAGACAGGACGTTCAACATGGGTTTCTCCACTGATTGCATTCACGCCGGCCAGGAGCCTGAGCCGCACACCGGCGCCGTCACGATTCCGATCTACCAGACCTCGACGTACGTCCAGCCCGAGCTCGGCCGCCACAAGGGCTACGAGTACGCGCGGACGAAGAACCCCACCCGTTCGGCGCTGGAGGCGAATCTCGCGGCGCTGGAGCGCGGCAAGCACGGACACTGCTTCGCATCCGGCATGGCGGCCATCGACACGGTCTTCCGCATGCTGCAGTCCGGCGACCACGTCATCGCCGGTGAGGACATGTACGGCGGCTCATTCCGCCTGTTCAGCAGAGTGGCGGAGAAGTTCGGCGTGCAGTTCACCTACGTCGACACCACGAACGTGGACGCCGTGCGCGGCGCCATGCGCGCCGAGACGAAGATCGTCTACCTGGAGAGTCCGACCAATCCGATGATGCGGGTCACGGACATCGCGGCCTGTGCCGACGTGGCGCACAAGGGCGGCGCGCTGGTGGTGGTGGACAACACGTTCTGCTCGCCCTATCTGCAGCGGCCGATCGAGCTCGGCGCGGACATCGTCGTCCACTCCACGACGAAGTTCCTCAACGGCCATTCGGATTCGGTCGGCGGTGTCGTGGTCTCGGACCGCGACGACATCGCGGAGAAGATCGGCTTTCTGCAGAACGCCGTCGGCGCGATCCTCTCGCCGTTCGACTCGTGGCTCGTGCTGCGCGGCACCAAGACCCTGGCGGTGCGGATGAAGCGGCACGAGGAGAACGGCGCTGCCATGGCCACGTATCTCGCCAATCAGAAGAGAATCCGCAGGGTGTATTACCCCGGTCTGCCCGATCATCCGCAGCATGCCCTGGCCAGGCGGCAGATGAGCGGGTTCGGCTCGATGATCTCGTTCGATCTGGGGTCGAGGGACAATGCCAAGAAGTTCCTGGACCGCGTGACGCTCTGCTCGCTCGCGGAGTCGCTGGGCGGCGTGGAGACCCTGATCTCTCATCCGGAATCGATGACCCACGGCTCAGTCCCGCCCGAAACGCGACAACGCCTCGGGATCACACCCGGGCTGGTGCGCATCTCAGTGGGGATCGAGGACATCGAGGACCTGATCGCGGACGTCGAGAACGCATTCGACTGGGCATGAGCTGTGTGGAGCGCCGCGCCTGCCGCGCGGCTGCTCCACTTAGAATGCCTACCAATGCTCCCGGCTCTGCTCTTCGTCTCGGCCTACCTCATCGGCTCGATCCCCTTCAGCTTCCTCGTGGTGAAGCTGGTGGCCGGCACCGACATCCGGCATCAGGGCAGCCGGAACGTCGGAGCGACGAACGTGGCGCGCACGGCCGGGAAGGCGCCGGGCATCATCGCGCTGCTGCTGGACATCGCCAAGGGTTACGCCGCGATCGCGCTCGCGCAGACTATGGTCGGGCTTCCCGGGTGGCCTTTCGATCACTCCCGCGAGCTGTGGGTCTCCGGCGCCGGCCTGATCGCGGTGCTGGCGCACATGTTCCCGGTATGGCTTCGCCTCCACGGCGGCAAGGGCGTGGCCACGGCGGCCGGGGTGTTTCTGGCCCTCGACCCTCGTGTGATGCTGGCGGCGGCGATCGTCTTCGTGATCGTTCTTCTGGCGACGCGTTTCGTGTCGCTGGCCTCGATTGTCAGCGCCGCGTCGATCCCGCTCTTCTTCCGCTTCCTCGTGGAAGGCGCGCCCTTCTGGCGCATCGTCATCAGCATCATCATCGCGCTGGCCGTGATCATGAAGCACCACTCCAACATCGCCCGGCTCACCCGGGGGGCCGAGCGGAGAATGGGGCAGCGGAAAGAATGAGAATCTCCGTGATCGGCGCCGGCTCCTTCGGCACGGCCATGGCCACAGTGGCCGCCTCCTGCGGCAACGAGGTGATGGTGTGGGCGCACGATCACAAGGTCGCCTTCGCCATGCGCGAGCTGCGAAGAAACCCGACGTACCTTCCCGACATCGCCCTTCCGGACCGCGTCCAGGCCACCAACGACCTGGCCGAGGCGGCGGCGTTCAGCGACACGATCTTCATGATCGTGCCGAGCCATCACTACCGCCGCGTCCTCTCCCAGCTCGATCACCATCTGTCGCGTCCCGTGCGCGTGATCTCGGGAACCAAGGGCATCGAGATCGATACGCTGGAGCGGATGTCGACGGTGACGTCGTGGGTGCTTCGCGAGAAGCTCGACGCGTTCGCCACCCTCTCCGGGCCCACGTTCGCGGTGGAGGTCGCCCGCGGCGATCCGACGGCCGCGGTCGTGGCCTCGGCCCGAGTCGACTTCGCCGAGGAGGTGCAGCGCATCCTCTCCAGCGGCTCGTTCCGCCTGTACAACTCTCCGGACGTCGCCGGCGTCGAACTGGCCGGGTCGCTCAAGAACGTCATCGCCATCGCCGCTGGCGTGCTGGAAGGCCTCGGACTGGGCTCGAACACGAATGCCGCCCTGGTCACCCGCGGTCTCCACGAGATCAGCAAGCTCGCACTCCCTCTGGGTGGCAGGCCGGAAACGTTCGCCGGCCTGGCCGGCATGGGCGACCTCGTCCTCACCTGCACCGGCGCGCGCTCGCGCAACCGCAGCCTCGGTGTCGCGCTCGGTCTGGGCCGCAAGCTGACGGAGATTCTCGCCGAGTCCAAGTTCGTCGCCGAAGGGGTGAAGACGGCCAAGGCCGCCCGGGACCTGGCCACGCGCCACGGCATCGAAATGCCGATCACCACCGAGATGTATCGCGTGCTGTACGAGGATGCATCGCCGCGGGAAGCCATCCAGCGCCTGATGACGCGCGCGCTGAAATCCGAGGCAGCGCGATGAGCGCGGCGGGCAGGGCGTAGCAGAGAAGGTAGACCACGAGCGGCGGCGCTCCACCGTACAGCAGATAGGAGAACGGCGCGCAGACGATGAGCCACGTGACGCCGCTCCGCTGCGCGATCGCCAGCGGCGCGATCACGAGCCAGTACCATGGATGAATGGCCGGCGCGCACAGGAGCAACGCCGCGACCGACTCGACCGGCGATCGCCGGCGCCACGCGATGAGCCCGACCGCCAGGACAGCGAGAGCACAGCGAGCGATGAAGTCGCTGTACGCATACTGAAAGACGACCGGAACCGGGAGCAGGCGTTTGAGGAGCGCCCCGATGTGCAGTGAGTCCACGGTCAGGAACGCGACCTCGTATGCCGGCGAGTTGAAGATCCAGCGCATCGCGTAGTCGCGCAGCCCGGGCATGACGTCGCCCCACATCGCGAAGAAGGCGAACGGGATGAGGAGGGTGGCCAGGAAGGCGATGACGCGGTTTCGGTGGAGCCTCGCCGAGTGGGGCGCCGCCGGCCCGGCGGCCCCCGAGCTCCACCTGAACATCGCCGGGATCGCCGCGAGCGGCGTCAGCTTCATGCCCACCGCCAGCGCCGCGGCGATGCCCGACCGCCGCCGGAACGCCAGGAGCAAAAGGAAACCGGCCACGAGATCGACATGCCCGCTCCACACCCCTTCGAAGATCACGACGGGACATGCCGCGTAGGCCGTGCTGCGCAGCATCAGGACGATCCCGATGTCGATCGCGATCAGCAGGAGGCGCCACAGCGTGAGGTCGTGAACGGCCGCGAAGAGCAACTCGGCGTGAGGGGGATAGATGGTGCGGATCCCGGGATGGTTGACGCGCGGATCGCCGGGAAGCTGCTCGTAGGGATTCAATCCCGATGAAAGGGCACGACCGTCCCACATGTATCGATACACGTCGGCGGAGAGCCGGGGCTCCGCGGCCAGGAATGGGAGGCGCAGCGCGAGCGTGAGCACGATGAGCGCCGGCGCGCGCAGCGACGCGTCCGGCACGAAGAGCCATGCCGCCGTGGCCACGGCGTACACGGCCACGAACCCGGACATGGAGAGCGCCGGCGCAACCAGCACCGACACGGAGAGTAGAATCAGCGCCGCCGCATGACTCTTCTGGAAGTGGCCATTCTCGCGGCCTGGTACCTCACCCTGAGTGTGCTGACGGTCTTCAGCGTTCACCGCCTGTATCTTGTCAGATTGAATCGAGGGCCGTGGAGCGCGGCTGACCCGTGGAGCGCCGCCGACCCGGCGGCCGGCGATCAGGGGGCCGCGTACCCGCGGGCCGCCGAGTCGGCGGCGCTCCACGCGCTCCACTGGCCATCCCTTGTTGTGCAGCTTCCCGTCTACAACGAGCCGAACGTCGTGGGGCGTCTCATCGACGCGGTGGCGCAGCTCGAGTATCCCGGCCCGATCCGCGTGCAGGTGCTGGACGACTCGACCGACGGGACTTCATCGATCGCAGCCGGGCACATCGCGCGGTGGCGCCAGCGCGGGATCGCCATCGAACACATCCGCCGCGACCACCGCTCCGGCTTCAAGGCCGGCGCGCTGGCGCACGGGATGAGCCGCAGCGATGCGGAGCTCTTTGCCGTCTTCGACGCCGACTTCGTGCCGCCTGGCGACTTCCTCCTGCGAACGGTTCCTCACTTCACGGATTCGCGGGTGGGTATGGTGCAAACGCGCTGGGAGCATCTGAATCGCGAGACCTCACTGCTGACGCGGGTGCAGGCGATCTTCCTCGACGCGCACTTCGCCGTGGAGTCCGCGGCGCGGCATCGCAGCGGCCGGTTCTTCAATTTCAACGGCACCGCGGGAGTGTGGCGCCGTCAGGCCATCGAGGACGCGGGGGGCTGGTCGTCATCGACGCTCACGGAAGATCTCGACCTCTCCTACCGCGCCCAGCTGGAGGGCTGGAAGTTCGTCTTCCGGTCCGACGTCCTCACCCCGGCCGAGCTTCCGGCGGCCCTCAGCGGATTTCAGCAGCAGCAATACCGTTGGGCGAAAGGCTCGATTCAGACCGCGCGCAAGCTGCTTCCACGGATCCTCCGCAGCGCTGAGCCGGCGGCCGTGAGAGTGGAGGCGGTGTTCCATCTGACGAACAACGTCGCCTACCTTCTCAGCGTCGTCCTGGCGCTGCTGATCGTGCCTTCGCTGGCCATCCGGACCGCCGGGAGCATCTCGGCGATGCTCGCGCTCGACGCGTTTCTCTTCGTCCTCTCCACCGGCTCGGTGCTGCTGTTTCTCATCGAGGGACAGCGGCTCGCGGGCCGGCGCGTGAGGCTCCGCGAGATGCTCGCCGCTCTGCCGCTCGGAGTGGGAATGGCCGTCCGGAACAGCGCGGCGGTGGTCACGGGCGCATTCGAGAACGGGGGCTACTTCGCGCGGACGCCGAAGCGAGGAGGCGCGGCGCGGGAGACCTGGGAGCAAGCGCCTCGTCTGGCGAAGGCAGAGACCGCCCTGGCGCTCTACTTTCTTGTGGCCATGGCCGGCTTCGCCACGAGCGCGCTGTGGCCTGCTCTGCCGTTTCTCGTGCTCTTCTTCAGCGGATATTCGTACGTGGCGTTCGAGGCGTTTCGCGAGCGTTTCTGGTTCGGACGCGCCGTAACACCTGATCTGGATCAGTCGTGACAACTCAGGGCCCCGCGAACACCGCGGGGCTTTTTTTTGGGTACGATGGTGGCCGATGCATCGCCAGAACCTGGGGGACATGCTGCTGGCTGCGAATCTCATCGACGAGGTGCAGATGCAGGTCGCGCTCGCCGAGCAGCGGCAGAGCGGCAAGCGCTTCGGCTCGACCCTGGTCGAATTGAAGTTCATCGACGAGAACGTCCTGGCCGCATTCCTGTCCAAGCAGATCGATGTCCCCTGCATCAGCCTGCTTCACATCGAGATCCCGAAGAAGGTCGTGCGCAAGCTCAACCGCATCGTGGCATCCGAGTGCAAGGCGGTGCCGGTGCGGCTGGACGAGATGAACAGGCTGGAAGTGGCCATGGTCGATCCGACGGATGCGGACGTCATCGAGAAGCTGGAGAAGACCTCGGGCATGGTCATCGCCCCTCTCATCGCGCCCGAAAGCTCGATCGGGACGATGATCGAGAAGATCTATCCGGCCGTCATCAGCGAAGACGACGACACGCTTTCGACCCGGCAGAAGGACCTGGCCCGCAACGCGGTGAACGACCCGATCTTCTGGGACCTCATCGCCGAGCTGGATACGGGCGACCTCGACCACCGGCTGACGCGCATCGAGCAGAGCCTCGAACAGATCTGGGTCCTGCTGGAGAAGGTGCTGCGAACAGTGGAAGCGCGCGAGAACGCGGAGCGATAGCTACGGCTTCTTATCCGCAGAGCCGGGATCGCCGCCCACGTACGCGTCTTCACCGCCCTCTTCGGCGTTGTACGCGGCGCGTTCCATACGGTCCTGTTCGGCTTTGCGCGCCGCCGCGACCTTCGCTGCCTGCTCGGCCTCGATGGCGCGAGCCTTGGCCGCCTTCTCGGCGGCCACCATCTCCGGCGTCGGCCGCGGCTCCGGCACGAACACCTGGCGCACGACCGAGGTGGTGGTGAGGCGGCCCTTGGAGTTCTTCACGTCTTCGTTGGTGATGACGATGCTCTTCTTCGCGCCGCGATTGGTCCGCTTCGCGGCGGCCACCATCGGCGAGTCGACGGCCGGCTTCGCCTGCGAGTCGACGGCCGGCTTCGCCTGCGGCTCCGTTGTCTTGCCCTTCTCCTCTTCGGCCGCGATGAGCGGGAACGACAACAGCACGGCCGCGGCCAGGGTGATGACTCGCTTCATGATGAGTTCTCCACTCTCTGTAAAGCGGGAAGGGCGCCGGTCCATTTCACCGCCCCGAATCTGGCATTTTGCCACGGGTACCCCATGACCACGGAAGCCCTGCTCGAGCGATTCGGCTACCTGGCGGTCTTCCTGGGCACGTTCCTGGAGGGGGAGGCCATCCTGGTCATGGCCGGGTTCTTCGCCGAGCGCGGCTACCTGAACATCGTCACCGTCGCGGTGGTGGGATTCCTCGGTACCTACGTCGGTCATCTCTTCTGGTTCTGGCTCGGCCGCGCCCACGGCATCAAGCTGATGGACCGCTTCCCGCGCATGAAGCAGCACTTCGGCAAGAGCATCCGGATGTTCGAGCGGTACGGCGCGGCCGCGATCCTCCTCACGCAGTGGATCTACGGCCTGCGGATCACCTGCGCCGTGATCGTCGGGATCTCGCGCATTTCCCTGATCAAGTTCCTCATTTACCAGGCCCTCAGCTGCCTGATCTGGACGGTGGCCATCACGGCTCTCGGCTACTACTTCGGCGCCGCGATCAATCGGCTCCTGGGCCGCGCCGAACACGTCGAGAAATGGGGCCTGGCCGTGATCATCGTGGTCGCGGTCGCGTTGTGGCTGTATCACCGGCGCAAGGAGAAGGCTGAGGCGCTTGGCGCCTGACTAAGGACTAAGGACTAAGGACTAAGGACTAAAGGACTAGAAAGGGCCTAACCCTCAAACGCCCGCGCTTCGAGCTCGGCTTGTGCGGCGGCCAGGCGGGCGATGGGGACGCGATAGGGCGAGCACGAGACGTAGTCGAGGCCGCAGGTCCGGAAGAAGCGGATCGAGTCGGGATCGCCGCCGTGCTCCCCGCACACGCCGACCTTCAGCCTGGGGTTGGCGGCGCGGCCGCGCTCGGTGCCGAGGCGGACGAGCTGTCCGACGCCCTCCTGGTCGATGGATTCGAACGGATCCCTGGGGAGGATCTTCTTGTCGACGTATTCGGGGAGGAACGTGCCGGCGTCGTCCCGCGAGTAGCCGAAGGTCAACTGCGTGAGGTCGTTGGTGCCGAACGAGAAGAACTCCGCGGTGGCGGCGAGCTGCTCGGCGATGAGCGCGGCGCGGGGAATCTCGATCATCGTGCCGACGATCACCGGCACGTCGGCGCTGCGCTCCTTCATCACCTCCGCGGCCACGCGCCGGACCATCTCCGTGGTGAGCTGCAGCTCCTTGATCGTTCCGACGAGCGGGATCATCACTTCCGGCTGCACGTCGGTGCCTTCCTTCTTCACGTCGCAGGCCGCCTGGTAGATCGCCCGCACCTGCATCTCGTAGATCTCGGGGAAGGTGATGCCCAGCCGGCAGCCGCGGTGTCCGAGCATCGGGTTCGTCTCGTGAAGCTGGTTGACCTTGTTGCGCAGTTCGACGAAGCCCCAGCTCATGTCTCGCGCCAGCGAGGAGATCTGAGTCTCCGTCTGCGGCAGAAACTCATGGAGTGGCGGATCGAGCAGCCGTACCGTGACGGGCAGGCCGTGCAGCTCGCGGAAGATGCCTTCGAAGTCGGCCTTCTGAAACGGCAGGAGCTGCTCGAGTGCCTCGCGCCGTCCTTTGACGTCGCGCGCGAGGATCATCTCGCGGACGCGCAGGATGCGCTCCTCCTGAAAGAACATGTGCTCGGTGCGGCAGAGACCGATGCCCTGGGCGCCGAAGAGCCGGGCCACACGGGCGTCCTCCGGCGTATCCGCGTTCGTGCGGATTCCGAGCGTGCGGATGGAATCGGCCCATTGCAGCAGGCGGTCGAAGTTGCGATAGATCTCCGACTCCTCCGGCTTCATCGAGCCCTCGATGAGCACCTGAATCACTTCCGACGGGCGTGTGGCGATCTGGCCGCTGAGAATCTCGCCGGTCGTTCCGTCGACCGACATCCAGTCGCCTTCCTCGAGCGGCTCGTGTGCGTCCGCGCGCACTTCACCGCGCGAGTAATCGACGCGCAGCGAACCGGCCCCGACCACGCAGGGACGTCCCATGCCGCGCGCGACGACTGCAGCGTGCGAGGTGAGTCCGCCGCGCGTGGTCAGAATCCCCGCCGCACTGTGCATCCCGGCGATGTCCTCGGGTGAGGTCTCGATGCGGACGAGGATGACAGGGCCTTCCTTCGCCATCTGCACGGCGCGCTCGGCGCTGAACGCGATGCGGCCGGCCGCCGCGCCGGGACCGGCGGGCAGTCCGCGCCCGAGCAGGCGCCCGCCGTGGAGCGCTTTGTCCTTCTCCTTTGCGTCGAAGACGGGAGCGAGGAGCTGAATGATCTGGTTGGCCTCGACGCGCTCCACCGCCTCGCGGTCCTTGATCAGTCCTTCCTCGACCATGTCACAGGCGATCTTCACCGCCGCGAATCCGGTGCGCTTTCCCGTCCGCGTCTGCAGCAGGTAGAGCTTGCCCGACTGAATGGTGAACTCGATGTCCTGCATGTCGCGATAGTGCCCCTCGAGCTTCCGATAGACGTCCTGAAGCTGGGCGTAAACCTGCGGCATCGTCTCTTCGAGCGACTTCTCGTCGCCCACCACCTGTGCCTTCGAGATGGGCATCGGCGTGCGGATGCCAGCCACGACGTCCTCTCCCTGCGCATTGGGCAGATATTCACCGTAGAAGCGCTTCATGCCCGTCGACGGATCGCGCGTGAACGCGACGCCGGTCGCGCAGTCGTCGCCCATGTTGCCGAAGACCATCGACTGCACGTTGACCGCCGTGCCCCAGTCGTCGGGGATGCCGTTGAGCTTGCGGTAGGTGATGGCCCGTGCGTTGTTCCACGAGAGGAACACGGCACCGACCGCGCCCCAGAGCTGCTGCTCGACGTCCTGCGGAAAGCCTTTTCCGCTCTCCTTCCTGACGATGCCCTTGTATGTCTCGACGAGACCGCGAAGAGCGTCAGCCGGAATTTCCGCATCGGTCTCCACGCCCGTCTTGTCGCGCAGCGCGAACAGCTCGTGCTCGAACTTCTCGCGGTCGATCTCGAGGACGACGCTGGAGTACATCTGGATGAATCGGCGGTAGGAGTCGAGCGCGAATCGCTCCTCTGCGGACCTGGCCAGCCCCGCCACGGTCTTGTCGTTGAGCCCGAGGTTGAGGATCGTGTCCATCATTCCCGGCATGGAGGCGCGCGCGCCCGACCTGACCGAGACCAGAAGCGGCTTCGACTTGTCGCCGAACTTCCGGCCGGCGGACTTCTCGACCGCGGCGAGATTCTTCGCCACCTCATCCTTCAGCTCGGGCGGGTAGCGCTTGCCGTGGTCGTAGAAATAGGTGCAGACGGCCGTGGAAATGGTGAAGCCGGGCGGCACGGGAACGCCGATGTTGGTCATCTCGGCCAGGCCTGCGCCCTTGCCGCCGAGGAGCTCTTTCATCCTGGCGTTGCCTTCAGCGGTGCCCTCGCCGAAGTAGTAGACGTACTTTTCCATTCAGATCCAGACCTCTATGTATCAAAAAGCAGACCGGGCCGCGGCAGGGATCTCGATCTCCACGGCGCTGTAGAGCGCGCGCATGGCCGCGTTCTCGATAGGCTGATGCGGTTCGGCGGCCACTCCGAAGTCGATTCTGCTGATGTCGACGCCGCCTTCCTGTAGCGTGACGCGCAGCGCATCGAGACGCGCCTGCGCATTCTGTCCGCGAAAGTCGCGCGAGACCAGCCGGATGCGGTCCGCCCGCTTCAGCACCGCGCCGACGGTGGCGACGGGATCGGGGCCGTAGAGGGGATAACGCCCGGCGCGCCGGAGAAACGCGTGGAGCACCGCCGACCCGGCGGCGCTGGTGGGCGGGGACGCGGCTGTTTCGGCGGGGTTTTTGGTCCGGGACGCCGCCGAGTCGGCGGCGCTCCACGCTCCACTTCCACACCGCTCTCCGAACCAGCTCTCCCCGTAGTTGTAGCCGATCGGCTCCTCGTGCCACTTGATCGCGCTCAGCTTCCGGCCGTCCGGAGAGAGCGTCACGATCGCATGTCCCCACTGCGGTCCCTGCGCCCACGCGAAACGGTAGACGGCGCCGTCGCGGCCGCCGTCGAGGACGATCGGCTCACCGATGTGGCGCTCCAGCGTGCCGCCGGTGTTCGTGAGGGCTGCCGCCTGCCCGTTCACCGTCCAGCATCCGCCCAGGTCGGGAACGGACGGCGTCTCCAGAAAGCGTCCCCGGGCCTGCACGGACGTGAGCGTCGCGAACCGCAGGCCGGGAGTCGGGGAAATCGTCATGCGGAAGTAGCGCGCGGTGATCGGAGGCTGCAGCGGCACGATCTGCAGCTCGAGGCTGGCGTCGAAGCGCTGCATCTTCAGCGCGTCGAAGCGGCTGCCATCCATGGATGTCTCGATGAGAGCCTCGCGGACGGCGAAGATTCCCGGCTGAGTGCGGATGCCGAACTGCTCGATGCTCGCCGGCGCCGGCAGTGCGAAGACGAGCGTCTGCTGCGGGTCGTCGGGAGGGGAGTTCCAGGGAGAGTCGAAATTGCCGTCGATGGCGCGCAGAGCCGAATTGTCGAGCGACAGCTCGCCGGTTCGCGAGACGACCGAAGCGCCGAACCCGATGTTGAGCAGGTTGACGCGCTCCTCCGGAGACTCGCGGTCGGGAGGGGCCTTCGCGGCCGGCGGCGGCGCAGGAGCTTCCCGGCATCCGGCCAGAAGGAGGAGGGCGACGATGAGAGCGAGGTGTCTCACGCGCGATAGTCGCGGCGGTCGATGACGATCTTCGTCACATCCGCGATCCGCAGGACCGCTCCGCCGACTTTCCTCAGCAGCGACATGCGGTTCCTGCGGACCGCCTCGTCTTCGACGTTGACCATCACGTCTTTGAAGAACGACTCCAGCTCGGGCGCCATGCCGGCGAACGACTGCAGGGCCGAGCGGTAGCTCCGCTCGGCGACGAGCTCGTCGATCTGTTCGCTCACCGTCGTGGCCAGGTCGTTCAGCCGTTTCTCCACGGCGTGCTCGAAGCGCGCCGGATCGACGGTCGCGGAGTCGTGACCCTGCGTGATGTTGGCGATGCGCTTCGCGGAGTCGAGGATGGACAGGAAGTTCGCCTCGTCCCGCATGGCCTTCAGCGCGGTGACGCGGTCGACGAGGTCGGTCAGCGATCCGGTCCATCCCGCTTCCATGGCCGCGGCGATCTCGTCGTAGAGGAAGCCGTAGGCCGAGGCCTCGAGGATCGTGCGGATGCGCTCGGCGAAGAACGCCAGCAGCTCGTCCTTCACATCCTTCCTGTCCGCCGCGCCGTGCGCGTGGAGGGCGATGTCGAGCAGCGCACCGATGCCGATGCGCACCTGCCTCTTGTCTCGATTGAGCAGGATCTGAACGATGCCCTGGGCCGCGCGGCGCAGTGCGAACGGGTCCTTCGATCCGCTCGGCCGCGCGCCGATCAGGAAGAAGCCGGCCAGCGTGTCGGCCTTGTCGGCCAGGGAGAGCACCGCGCCGCTCAGCGTCCGCGGCAGTGGGTCCTCGAGGCCGGCCGGAAGGTAGTGATCGTAGACCGCCTGCCACACCTCGTCCGGCTGGCCTTCCTCGCGCGCGTAGATGCCGCCGATCCTTCCCTGCAGCTCGGTGAACTCCTTCACCATCTCGGTGACGAGATCGGCTTTGCAGATGTGCGCGGCCGTTGCCACGGCGGCGCCGCCGAAGGCGATCCCGGCGGCGATGGCCGCGGCGATCCGCTCGATGCGGCGCGTCTTGTCGAGGTAGTGGCCGAGCTTCTCCTGGAACTGCAGATGCGAGAGCGTGTCGACGCGCTCGGCGAGCGTCTTCTTCCGGTCGGCCTCGTAGAAGAACTTCGCATCGGCGAAACGCGCGTTCGTGACGAACGAGTTGCCGTAGGCGGCGTTGCCCTGCTCGTCGCCGTCGTTGTCCAGAACGGCCAGGAAGTAGTTCGTCAGCTTCCCGGCCCTGTCGCGGATGGGAAGCTGCTTCTGATGCACCCGCATCACCGTGACCAGCACCTCCTCGGGCAGCACGAGGTAGTCGCTCCTGAACTCGGCACGCACCACGCCGGGGTATTCGGTCAGGTATTGCCACTGCGCCCAGATCGACGCGTCAATGGACGGGATGCCGCCCACCTCCGTGGCCAGGATGCGCGCCCGTTCGGCCATCACGTGACGCCGGCGCAGCGCGTCCACGACCACTCGCGCCAGCTCCAGCCGTGTCACATAGTCGTTGTAGGAGGTCACCTCGATCCGGTCCGGCGCGAGGGTGCGGTGCCCTGCGGTGGACGTGCCCGAATCCACGTCGAAGATGCGGATGGGCAGGTGCTTCCCGTCGAAGAGGGAGATGACCGAGTGCACCGGCCGGATGAACGAGTGCTCTCCCTTGCCCCACCGCATCATCTTCGGCCAGCGGAGCGACTCGATGATGCCGGGCACTTCCGCCTGTACGAGATCCTGCACGTTGCGGCCGGCGACCTGTTTGCGGATGCGGACGTATTCGCCGCCCGAGTCGATGATGTCCTCGAGCGCGGCGCTGTTCTTCCTGAGAAATCCCTGGAGCGCCTGGGTGGGCTTTCCCTCCGCGTCGTACGCGGACTTCCGCGGCGGCCCCTTCACTTCCTGCTCGCGGTCGGACTCGCGCAGAGGGAGGCCGGTGAGGAAGACGGCGATGCGCCGCGGCGTCGAGCTCACCGTGACCGCCTGCTTCGGCTCGGCGGTGCCGAGCGTCTCGGCCAGCCTGGTCAGTTTCTCCCGCAGCGTGTTCTGCGCCGCGTCATGCATCCACGCCGGAATCTCTTCCGTGAGGAGCTCGAAAAAATACTCCGCCATCAGGATGCCTTCTCAGCCAGCAGGGGGAACCCGAGCTCGCGGCGCGCCTCGAGGAACTGGCCGGCGCAGCGCACGGCCAGGTCGCGCACCCGTTTGATCACGCCCACGCGCTCGGTCACCGAGATCGCCCCGCGCGCGTCCAGCGTGTTGAAGACGTGCGAGCACTTCAGCGTCCAGTCGTACGCGGGGAGGACCAGGCTGGCCTCGAGGCAGCGCCTGGCCTCTCCCTCGTATGCCTCGAGCAGCTTCCAGTGCAGGCCGACGTCCGCCTCTTCGAAGTAGTAGCGCGAGAACTCGTACTCATCCTGTTTGCGTACCGGCCCGTAGCCGAACCCGGCGCCCCACTCGATGTCGTACACCGAGCTCTGGCGCGAGAGGAACATCGTCAGCCGCTCCAGCCCGTAGGTGATCTCGGCCGAGATCGGCGAGAGGTCGATGCCGCCCGCCTGCTGGAAGTAGGTGAACTGCGTGATCTCCATGCCGTCGAGCAGCACCTGCCAGCCCACGCCCCAGGCGCCGAGTGTCGGCGACTCCCAGTTGTCTTCCTCGAAGCGGATGTCGTGACGGCGCAGGTCGAGGCCGATGGCGCGCAGCGAGTCGAGATAGAGGTCCTGAACCTCGAGGGGCGACGGCTTGAGGATGACCTGAAACTGATAGTGCTTGCCGAGGCGGAACGGGTTGTCGCCGTAGCGTCCGTCGGCGGGGCGGCGGGAGGGCTGCACGTAGGCGACGTTCCACGGCTCGGGGCCGAGGACGCGCAGGAAGGTTGCCGGATGCATCGTGCCGGCTCCGACCTCGATGTCCATCGGCATCTCGATCATGCAGCCGCGCGCGGCCCAGAAGTTCTGCAGCTCGAGGATGAGCGATTGAAAGGAGAGGCGCGACATGGCCGCGCATTCTAGTGTAGTGCGGTGGAGCGCCGCGCCTGCCCGGGCGGCGAGCAGCGGCCGGGACGGCCTCCGCTCCACTATGGATCCGTCGGAGGTGGTGGAGGTTGTGGATCCGTTGACGGCTCATCCTCCCGTTGCTCTTCGGGTTCTTCTTCCGGCTGTTCCTGCTGCTGCTCTCGCTCGGATTCGGGCTCGGGCGCGGGCACGGGCGCGGGCTGTTCCGGTTCGGCGCGCGGGGTGGGAGGGGGTGTGGGAGTGACGGGCGGCGGATCGCGCCGGGGCGTCCGGGGCGCGTCGCCGCGGTACACCGGCGTCACAGGGAATGTTTCGGCGATCGTTCCCGGTGGCGCGGTCGTAGAGAGGGCCGCCGTGTCGGAGAGCGTGAAGGCCGAGGTGGTGTCGGCGTTCGTTCCGGTCATCGCCGCCGGCATCGCGGTCGGACCGAGGTCGGCGGGACCGGCTGCGGTTGAGCCCTCCTGAACCACTTCGTACTGCGTTTGATCGCGCTGCAGATCGGTTCCGCCGCCGCCGCAGCCGGCGAGGGCGACCGTTGCTAAGGTCAAGAAAACGATGACTTTTTTCATAGCTCGTTCATGGACTGCTGTTAGTCTCCGGTCGCATTTTGTATGCCAGTGCAACCGTCCAATCCCGATTTCGAGCCTGACGTTCGCGAAAGCTTTTCACGTCAGGGACTCATGCGCGTGCTCGGCGCGGAGCTGGCCCTCGTTCAGGCCGGTCGGGTCGAAGTGGTGCTGCGGTCGCGGCCCGATCTGACGCAGCAGGCGGGGCTGCTGCACGCCGGAGTCATCGCCGCGATCGCGGACAGCTCATGCGGCTACGCGGCGCTCACACTGATGCCGGCCGGATCCGATGTCGTGAGCGTCGAGTTCAAGCTCAGTCTGCTTGCGCCGGCACGGGGCGTTCGCGTCGTGGCGCGCGGCGAGGTCGTCCGCGCCGGCCGGACGCTGACGGTCTGCCGCGCCGATGTGTTCGGTGAGGACGAGACGATCGTGGCGACGATGCTCGGGACGATGATGCGGCGGGCCGATTCTTCTGGAACATCCTCTGCAATCAGCCTGTTGAATAAACCGTACTAACTTGGTACTGTTTCCGCTCTCGTGAGCAATTCGACATGCTGAAGATCTCCAGATTCACCGATTACGGCCTTCTCGCGGCGGTCTACCTGGCCCGGCATCAGGGCGAAGTAGTGGCCGCCCGCGAGCTGGCCGAGTTCTACCACCTGCCGATTCCGATGATCACGAAGGTGCTGAAGACGCTGCACCAGAGCGCGCTCATCCATTCGCATCGCGGCGTCGGCGGTGGCTACTCATTCGACGGCGACCCGGAAATCGTCACCCTCGGTCAACTCATCGAAGTGTTCGAGGGGCCGTGGGATCTGGTCGAGTGCGAGACGCTCGACGAGAGCGGCCACGCCATCTGCGCCATCCGCGTGGCCTGCCCCTCGCGCCGCTTCATGTTCGGGATCAACAGCGTCATCAAAGGCGCATTCGACGGCGTGACCCTGGGCGACCTGATGAGGGGCGAGATGCCGGCGCCGATTTATGGAAAACAGCGCGCCACTCCAGCGCGCGGATTGAACGAGTCATGAGCAACGAGACTGTCCACCAGATCGCAGAACAGGAATACAAGTACGGCTTCGTCACGGACATCGAGTCCGACGTCGTTGCGCCGGGCCTCAGCGAGGAGGTCGTCCGCCTCATCTCCACCAAGAAGGGCGAGCCGGAATGGCTGCTGGAGTGGCGTCTCAAAGCCCTTCGTCACTGGCAGACGATGAAGGAGCCGACGTGGGCGAACGTGCATTACCCGCCCATCGACTACCAGGCCATCAGCTACTACTCCGCTCCGAAGCAGAAGAAGGTGCTGAACAGCCTGGATGAAGTCGATCCGGAGCTGCGCAAGACGTTCGAGAAACTCGGGATCTCGCTCGAGGAGCAGAAGCGCCTGAGCGGCGTGGCCGTGGATGCGGTCTTCGACAGCGTCTCGGTGGCCACGACCTTCCGGGCCGAGCTGGCCAAGCTCGGGATCATCTTCTGTTCGTTTTCCGAGGCGGTGAAGGAGCATCCGGAGCTGGTGCGCAAGTACCTGGGGTCGGTCGTTCCGATGACCGACAACTTCTTCGCCACTCTGAACTCCGCGGTCTTCACGGACGGCTCGTTCTGCTACATCCCCCAAGGGGTGCGCTGTCCGATGGAGCTGTCGACGTATTTCCGCATCAACTCCGCGGGAACGGGGCAGTTCGAGCGGACGCTGATCGTCGCTGACGAAGGAGCGACGGTGAGCTACCTGGAAGGCTGTACGGCGCCTCGCCGCGACGAGAACCAGTTGCACGCGGCGGTCGTGGAGCTGGTCGCGCTCGACAACGCATCGATCAAGTATTCGACGGTGCAGAACTGGTATCCGGGCGACAAAGAAGGGAAGGGCGGCATCTTCAACTTCGTGACCAAGCGCGGCAAGGCGTTCAAGAACGCCAAGCTGGCCTGGACGCAGGTGGAGACAGGCTCGGCCATCACCTGGAAGTATCCGAGCTGCATCCTGCAGGGGGACAACTCGGTCGGTGAGTTCTACTCGGTGGCGCTGACCAACCACTACCAGCAGGCCGACACCGGCACGAAGATGATCCACATCGGAAAGAACACGCGCTCGACGATCGTGTCGAAGGGCATTTCGGCGGGCCGCGGCCAGAACACCTATCGCGGCGAAGTGAAGATCATGAAGAGCGCGGACGGCGCCCGCAACTACTCCCAGTGCGACTCCCTGCTCCTCGGCGACCAGTGCGGGGCGCACACGTTCCCGTACATCGAAGTGCGCAACTCCACCGCGAAGATGGAGCATGAGGCGTCCACGTCGAAGATCGGCGAGGACCAGCTCTTCTACTGCCAGCAGCGAGGGATCTCGGCGGAGGATGCGGTCTCGATGATCGTGAACGGCTTCTGCCGGGAGGTGTTCCGCGAGCTGCCCATGGAGTTCGCCGTGGAAGCGCAGAAGCTGCTGGGAGTGAGTCTCGAAGGAAGCGTGGGGTAAGCAGGATGTCATCCCGAGCGTAGCGAGGGATCTGGGGGCGGGGCGGTAAGGGATCGTACCGCGCAACCGCCCAGATTCCTCGCTACGCTCGGAATGACGGAGAAAGGGTCATGTCACTACTCGAAATCAAGAACCTCACCGCCGGCATCGAAGGGAAGGAGATCCTGAAAGGTCTCAGCCTCTCGGTCGGCGCCGGCGAAGTGCACGCCCTCATGGGCCCGAACGGGTCGGGCAAATCGACGCTGGCGAACGTACTGGCCGGACGGCCGCGTTACGAAGTGACCGGCGGGAGCGTCACGTACGAGGGAAGAAATCTCCTGGAGATGGCGCCGGAAGCGCGAGCGCGCGAAGGCGTCTTCCTGGCCATGCAGTATCCGGTGGAGATCCCTGGCGTCAACAACACCTACTTCCTCAAGGCAGCGCTGAACGCGATGCGCAAGCACCGCGGCGAGGAGGAGCTGGACGCCATCGAGTTCCTGCAGCTGGCGCGGCAGAAGATGAAGGTGGTCGGCTTCGACGAGTCGTTCATGAACCGCGGCGTCAACGAAGGGTTCTCCGGCGGCGAGAAGAAGCGGAACGAGATCTTCCAGATGGCCGTGCTCGATCCGAAGCTGGCCATCCTCGACGAGACCGACTCCGGGCTGGACATCGACGCGCTGCGCATCGTCGCGGAGGGCGTGAACACGCTGCGGAGCGAGAAACACGCGGTGCTGGTGATCACGCATTACCAGCGCCTGCTGCAGTATCTCGTTCCCGACTTCGTGCACGTTCTCTCCAACGGGCGGATCGTCAAGTCAGGCGGGAAAGAGCTGGCCGAAGAGCTGGAGCAGAAGGGCTACGAGTGGCTCGAGACCGAGGTCGCGACGGCGCGATGAAGACCGCTGTGGAAACCGCAGTCCTGCAACGGCTCCGTCAAGCCGGCGCCGAGCGCTTCAAGGCGCTCGGATGGCCGACCACGCGCATCGAGGAATGGAAGTACACAAGCCTGGCGGCGCTCGCGAAAATGCAGTGGAGCGCCGCCATTCCTGGCGGCGAGGCTCCCGTGCTCACCAACTCGATGGTGGGAGTGGCCGCCGTGGAGATGCTTTTCGTGAACGGACACTTCCATTCGATGCAGGGTGAGCCGCCCCGCGGGATCTCCGTGAGCAATCTCGCCGCGGCCGCGGACAGCGACGTCGTCGAGCAGCACCTGGGCCGGTACGCGGACCTGGAGCGGTCGGCGATGACGGCGCTCAACGCCGCGAACATAGAGGACGGCGCGGTCATCGTGGCCGGAGAACGCGTTCCGTTCGAAGGGTTCATCCACCTGATCTTCGCCGGAAGCGGCGACGGAGTGTGGTCGCATCCGCGCAATCTCATCGTGGCCGGGCGGGGCAGCCAGCTCACGGTCGTGGAGAGCTTCGTCGGCACGGGCGCGTATTTCACGAACAGCGTGACGGAGATCGTGGCCGCGGACGGCGCCGTGGTCGATCACTACAAGATCGGCTGCGAGTCGGCCACGGCGTATCACGTCGGGTCGGTTCACTATCACCAGGAGCGGGCCAGCAGCGTCACCTCGCGCAATGTCGTCGCCGGCGGAGCGCTGGTGCGCAACGACATCACCGGCATCCTGGCCGGGGAGGGCGCGTCGCTGACGCTGGAAGGCCTGTTCGTGATCACCGGCCAGCAGCACGCGGACAACCACACGCTGATCGATCACGTCAGCCCGCGCTGCGAGAGCCACGAGATCTACAAGGGCATCCTCGATGAGAGCGCGAGGGGCATCTTCGACGGGCGGATCATCGTCCGTCCCAACGCCCAGAAGACGGTCTCACGGCAGGAGAACAGGAACCTGCTGCTTTCAGAGAAGGCCGTCGTTGATTCCAAACCGACGCTGGAGATCCACAACGACGACGTCAAATGCAACCACGGCTCGACGATCGGGCAGCTCGACGAGGAGGCCATGTTCTACCTTCGCTCGCGCGGCATCGACGAGGAGGACGCGCGCACGCTGCTGGTGTTGGCGTTCGCGAGCGAGCTCGTCAACCGCATGAAGATCGAGCCGGTGCGCGAGCAGGTCCGCCGCGCCCTGTTCCGCCAGATGCCGGAGCGGCTTCCGGAGCAGAGAGAGAAGGGACGATGAGCCCCGCACACTCCACACTGCCGAGCCTTCCTGCCGCGAAGTACGACGTGCAGGCGGTCCGGGCCGACTTCCCGATTCTCTCCACGACCGCGCACGGGCATCCCCTCGTCTATCTCGACAACGCGGCCACCACGCAGAAGCCGAAGGCGGTCATCGACCGCATCGTCCGCTACTACTCGTCCGAGAACTCGAACGTGCATCGCGGCGTCCACTACCTCAGCGAGGCGGCCACGTCCGCGTACGAGGACGTGCGCAGCGTGGTCATGCGCTTCATCAACGCCCGCTCGGAGAAGGAGATCATCTTCACGCGGGGCACGACGGAGGGCATCAACCTGGTCGTGCAGACCTGGGGGCGGAAGAACATCGGCGCGGGCGACGAGGTGCTGATCTCGGCCATCGAGCATCACTCCAACATCGTCCCGTGGCAGATGCTGTGCGACGAGAAGGGCGCCAGGCTCAGCGTCATCCCGGTCAACGACAGCGGGGAGCTGTCGATGGACGACTACGCGCGTATGCTCAATCCGCGCGTGAAGGTGGTGGCCGTCGGCCACGCTTCGAATGCGCTCGGCACGATCAACCCGGTCCGTCAGATCACGACACTGGCCCATGCCAACGGCTCTCTGGTCCTGATCGATGGCGCGCAGGGCGTCCCGCACATGACGGTCGACGTGCAGGCCATCGACTGCGACTTCTACGCGTTCTCCGGACACAAGGTATACGGCCCGACCGGCGTGGGAGTGCTCTACGGGCGGCAGTCGCTGCTCGAGTCCATGCCTCCCTGGCAGGGCGGCGGCGACATGATCCTCTCCGTGTCGTTCGAGAAGACCACGTACAACGCTCTTCCTTACAAGTTCGAGGCGGGTACTCCCAACATCGAGGGTGTGGTCGGTCTGGGAGCGGCGCTCCAGTACGTTTCCGCTCTCGGCCTGGACAACATCTCCGCGTACGAGCATGACCTTCTGCTCTACGCCACCAGGCGGCTGCAGGAGATCGACGGCCTCCGCATCATCGGCACGGCCCGGGAGAAGGCCGCCGTCATCTCGTTCGTGCTGGAGGGGGTGCATCCGCACGACATCGGGACGATCCTCGATCAGGAAGGCATCGCCGTCCGCACGGGACATCACTGCGCGCAGCCGCTGATGATGCGCTTCAACGTTCCGGCCACCGGCCGGGCCTCGTTCGGCATTTACAATACGCGCGACGAAGCCGCCCGGCTCGTCGATGCGCTGCGTAAAGTCGTCGAGGTGTTTCGCTGATGTCCGATCTCCGGGAGCTGTATCAACAGGTCATTCTCGATCACAACAAGAACCCCCGTAACTTCCGTGAGCTGGAGGACGCGCGGCGCGTGGAGGGCTTCAATCCGCTGTGCGGCGACCACTACACGCTCTTTCTCCAGGTCGATGACCATGATGTGATCAGGGACGTGAGCTTCACCGGCAGCGGCTGCGCGATCTCGAAAGCGTCCGCATCGGTGATGAGCTCGACCGTCAAGGGAAAATCGAAGGAGGAAGTGGGCCGCCTTTTCGAGACGTTTCACAGACTGGTGACGGGCGATACGAGCGGTGTCGATTCGACCGAGCTCGGCCGGCTGGCCGCGTTTTCCGGTGTGTCGGAGTTCCCGGCGCGCGTGAAGTGCGCGACGCTTGCATGGCATACGCTGCGGACCGCGCTGGATGGGCACGCCGAGAGCGTCACGACGGAGTGAATGGAGCGCCGCCGACCCGGCGGCATTGAACGACATGAACATGAGAGAAGAAGTCGTAACCAGTCGCAACTGTGAGGCGGTGATGATTCCCAGCGGGGAGCGAGTCCTCGTCCCCGTCGGCTCTCACGCCACGATCACACAGAGCCTCGGCGGCACCTATACGCTCATCACCGACCGCGGCCTGATGGTTCGCGTCTCGGGCCATGAAGTCGAGGCCATCGGCAAAGTGCCCCAGGAAGTGCCTCAGGCCGCCAGCGAGGGTCAGGACCTCACGCCGGAAAAACTGGAAGAGTTGGTGTGGGACCAGCTCAAGACCTGCTTCGACCCCGAGATCCCCGTGAACATCGTCGACCTCGGCCTCGTCTACCTCTGCGAGCTGCAGGAAGCGGAGGAAGGGCGCAAGGACGTGAAGATCAAGATGACTCTGACCGCGCCGGGCTGCGGTATGGGCCCCGTGCTCGCTGGCGACGTGAAGAACAAGATCGAGGCGCTGCCCGGTGTGCGGAACGCCGAAGTGGACGTGGTTTTCGACCCGGTGTGGGATCGCAGCATGATGTCCGAGGCTGCGAAGCTGCAGCTCGGCATGATGTGGTAGGTCCTGCGTGCTGCGTGCTGCGGCATTCGCTCAGCACAGCACCCGGCACGCAACTCGCGGCACCTCTGGACTACAATCACACAGTCCACACAAACCAGTCCGGAGGTGATGATGCCGTTCTGCGCGAATTGCGGCCAACAGGTGACCGCGGTCTCGTATGCTCCGTGTCCGCATTGCGGGCGCCCTTCGAATGGCGCGCCTCCCCGGGTTGCGGCCCCGCCCGTTCGCGCCACGACGAACACCGCGACGGTCCTCGTGGTGGTCCTCGTCGGTGGCCTGGTGGTCATCGCAATCCTGGGAATCCTCGCCGCGATCGCCATTCCGAATCTACTCACGGCCATGCAGCGCTCGAAGCAGAAGCGTTCGATGGCCGACATCCGTTCCGCGGCGACCGCTGTCGAAGCGTGGTCAACGGATACCGGGCACTATCCCGAAGCCTCGACGATGGATGAGCTCGAGCAACAGCTGTCGCCGAAGTACATCGCCGTGCTTCCGAAGGTCGACGGGTGGGGAAATCCGATCAAATACGCCTGCTGGTCCGTTGCGACCGCCCGGTGCGACTCGTATGCGTTCGGCTCGGCGGCGAGAGACGGCGTTTTCTCGCAGGATTCTCTGAAGGACTACGCTGGCGGGACCGGGACGACGAACTTCGACGACGACATCATCTACTCGAACGGCGGATTCATCCAGTATCCCCAGAATTAGAAAGGCGATCCATGCACTGCACAAATTGTGGACAACAGATTCCGGATACCGGGTCGATCTGCCCGAATTGTGGCCGCAGCGTTCAGAAATTCTCGTCGCAGGCGGCGGCAACCCCGGCAGGAGCCGCTCCTGTGCAGAACTATCTCGTGCCGGCCATCCTGGTGACGTTCTGCTGTTGCATGCCGGCGGGAATCGTCGGAATCGTCTACGCCGCGCAGGTCAATGGAAAGCTGGCCGCCGGTGACATGGCCGGAGCGCTGGACTACGCCAGGAAAGCGAAGATGTGGAGCTGGATCGGTGCCGGAGTGGGGCTGGTCTTCTCGGCGTTGTACCTCGCGCTCATGGGACTCGGAATGATCGATGCCTAAGGTCGCGCTTCTGGCGCTGGTGTCCGCCGCGGCGGCCGCCGTCGCCGTCGTCCTCTACCTGTTCGACCCGGCGGCGGTGGCCTTTTACCCGCGCTGCATGTTCCACGCTCTGACTGGACTGCAGTGTCCCGGGTGCGGGTTGACTCGCGCGGTGCATCAGGTGCTGCACGGAGACATCGCCGAGGCCATCCGCCTGAATGCGTTCGGGATCGTGTTTGCTCCGGTCGTTGTGGCGGGGGCGATCGCCGCGCCGCCGCGGGTGCTGCTGCGGCCGTGGATCGGCTGGACCGCGGTGGCGCTGGTTCTGGGCTGGGGTGTGGCTCGGAACGTCTTCGAGCTGTAGTGGAGCGCCGCGCCATCTCGCGCGGCGCTCCACAGTTTGTCCTACACGCCTTTGTTGAACCAGGTCCACTGCCCGATGGACTTGCCCTGCTGAAGCAGCTGCGCCTGCATGTAGCCGTCGATCGCAGCAACGAGGGCGACGATCCCCGAGGGAATGCCGCACGCGATCAGTCCGAGAACCCATACGACGATGGCCACGATGCCCTTCGTCTTCTGGCCCATGATGATGTACCCGACGCCGCCTGCCACCAGCAGGTTCAGCACGAGCACGAGGATCGGATCTTTCGGCGGCGTGCTGGGATGGATGATGTCGCCGCCGCCGGGGCCGCCGGCCGGAGGAGGATTGGACGAACCGCCGGGTGAAATATTGCTCATGAACTCTCCTTAGAATTTGTCAGCGAAGTCGCTGATCATCGGAACGCGGAAGCGCTGGCCTGCGACTGCCTTGACGATGCAGATGATCCGGATCACGAGAAATCCGATCCAGACCACGCACTGGATCGTCGCAATTCCGCATCCAAGCCCCATGCCTTCCGGCATGAGGAACCCGAGGATGAAGAAGAGCATCCAGAGGGCGATCTCCGCGGCGAGGATGACCAGGCCGTTCTTGGCGTGCCACTGCACCTCGCGGTCGTCCTTCTTGGCGAGAAGCGGGATGAGCGCGAGAATCCACAGGTAGGCCAGGACGACCATCAGCGTGCGATCGCCCCCCGGAGCAGCGGCTCCGCCGCTGGGCGGTGGAGGAGGAGAATACGATCCGCCGCCGGGAGGAGGCGGGGTGGTCGGGGGGGTGGAGGGCGGCGGAGGGATCGAGCTCATTGAGTCTCCTTCGTCGGATTGTTGGTCTGGTGAGTCGGGGCGATTCTAGCCTCTTTGTCCCAGACGTGCGAGACGCTTTTCCGCGACGATCAGGGGCACGACAGCGAGCAGCGCTGAAACGACGATCGCGGCGGCGATCGGAATCACCGACGACAGCCACGTTTGATCGTAGGCAATGCCGAGTACGCGCCACATGAAATAGCGCACGATCGGACGGGCCATGATCAGCATCATCCAGCCCACGTACAGCATCGAGATGGCCATATACGCGAAACCACCCAGCGACAGGCCGACCTGCAGCGGATTCTCGGCGTTGAATTGCGGAGCGAACGCCCCCATCCCCACTCCCAGGCACACCAGCGTGATCGCCACGATGGCAGCGCCGGCCATCGTGAACCCCCACACCACGAGGCCTGCCCCGAGGATGACGTTCGCGAACCCCGTCAGGAGCATGGCCAGGAGCGTGAGCGGCAATCCGTAGACCAGGACTTTCACTCGCAGCAGATCGCGATACGAGACGGGAGCCACCTGCACCATCCAGAACGCCTTCCCCTCCGCCGAGACCGAGGGGTAGGCGAAGCGGAGACAGATCGCGGCGACGACGAAGCCGGCCATGCCGAGGTTCGCGTAGGCGACGAGCGTGGCCCGCGCGTCGCCGCCCAGCGGCAGCATGCGGATGTTGTACAGGTAGATGAAGAGCAGCGCGGCCATCAGAAAGACCTGCGACCACTGCGCGACATCGCGCGTGACGGTCCGGATCTCCTTGGCCATGAGCGCGCGCGGTACCGGCCGCGCTCGAGTCAGGAGGCGGTCGACCCACCCGGTGACGGCCACCGATCCGAGAGCCACGGGGGCCATGCTCTCCCGGGCACGCACGAAGGCCTGGAAATAGACCGGCGTGGCCACGACCAGCAGCATCGCGAACAGGGCGGGCGCCAGGAGCGCGATGCGCGCCGGCAGCATCGGACCGCCGTCGATCATCGTGTCCGCCAGCGCCGATCCCGGATAGATGCTCATTGCCGGCAGCTCCACCGCGCGAAGCACCGCCACCACGTCGTCCGTGGAGATCTCCGCGAACAACCGCTCGGGGCGGCTGGCGCGAAACGCGACCACGGCAAGACTGAGGACGATGACGGCGAGCAGAGCCACGATCTGGTGGACGCGCCGCACTGGAAACCATCGAACGAGCAGCACGATGACGATGCACGCCAGCGAGACGGGGATGGTCAGCAGAAGCGCGAGATTGCCGAGGATGCGCGGGTAGAACGTCCAGGGATGGCCGTACTGGCGCGCGAACGCGACGAAGAGCGGAACGAGGAACACGAAGACGACGGTCGCGCTCTGCAGCAGCGTCTTGGCCCACCGCCCTGCCACGATGGCGAGCTTGGAGCGCGGGGCGGCGTGATACGTGTCGAGATCGAGGTCGGTGAAGAATGCGCCGATCGATGCGGTCAGCGCCGACGAGAAGAGGACGACCGTGGCCACGAGGAAGACCAGAGAGAGGAGATTGCGCAGCAGGCCGAGCGCGAAGAATGGCGTGGCCGTCTCGATGTCCGCCGTGGCGCGGAACAACCTCTGGAACAGCGCGTAGTCACCCAGGATGAACAGCGCGAAGACACTGGCGACGATGGCGATGCGCGCGAAGGCGCTCCCGTTGAGCGGACGGAGTTTCGACAGCGCGATGCGCAGGGACCACATTCTTAGGCCTAAGGCCTAAACAATGCGCCTGGCTTCGCGCAGCCACGCCATCGCGCTCTGGTGCCTCTCCTCGCGCGCCTTGTGGCGCTCGAGCCCCAGCTCCACGAGGCGCTCGATCAGCCTCGAGTACTTCAGCTCTGCCGCCTCCCACAGCTTGGGATACATCGAGATGTTCGTGAATCCCGGGATGGTGTTGATCTCGTTGACATAGAGACGGTTGGTGCCGCGCTCGAGGAAGAAGTCGACGCGAGCGTAGCCGGCGGCGCCGACGGCCTTGAACGCCGCGATGGCGAGGCGGCGAACTTCCTCACTCTTCTCCTTCGGGAGCCGGGCCGGGATGATGAGCGAGGCTTTGTCGTCGGCGTATTTGTCCGCGTAGTCGTAGAAGTCTCCGCCGGGCACGATCTCGCCCGGCACCGAAGCCTCGACCGTGGTGTTGCCGAGCACTGAGATCTCGAGCTCGCGGGCGTCGACGCCGCGCTCGACGAGGACCTTGTCGTCGAAGCGGAACGCGAAGTCCATGGCCTTGCCCAGCTCCGCGTCGCTCTTCACCTTCACGACTCCGATCGACGAGCCGCTGTTGGCCGGCTTGACGAAATACGGGAGCCTGAGGGCGTTGTCGACGGCGCGGGAGATCCGCTCTTTCTCGGTCCGCCAGTCGCTCTCCAGCACGGCCACGTGCTCGACCGTCGGCAGCTTGGCAGCGCTGAAGGCGTGCTTCATGTGGCCTTTGTCCATGGCCACCGCGGAGGCGGCCACGCCGCTGCCGGCGTACGGCGCGCCCAGCGTCTCGAGGTAACCCTGGAGCGTGCCGTCCTCGCCGCCGGTGCCGTGAATGAGCGGAAACACGACGTCGGCGTTGCCGGCGCGCCACCAGCTCTCGAATGAGAAGTCCGCAGGAGCGCCTTCGACAGGCAAGCCGCGCAGGACTGCCGCGCTCCGCTCCGGATCGAGGAACGCGCCGTCTTTGCTCATGAAGACGGGGATGATCTGCAGCCGCGACGGCGCGGCCGCGCTCACCGAGCGCGCCGACAGGATCGACACATCGTGCTCGGCGGACTTCCCGCCGAAGATCAGCGCGACGCGTGTCATCGTCCCAGCGGGATGCTGCCGAGCAGGTATTTCAAGTCGTCGTCGCGCCAGCGGATGCCGCCGCCGAAGGTAATGGCCGTGTCGTTGAGGGCGTTGTCCACTCCGGATGTGAAGAAGACCCGGGGCAGCTTCTCGCTCTCGCGCCGGAATGTGTACTCGCCGAAGACGCGGATGTGGGGGTTGTCGTCTCGTTTCTGGCCGAAGTCGAATACCTCGCCGGACACGCGGAGCCGATCGCTCAGGGAGTAGTCGGCGCCGACGCCGCCCGCGGAGTCGAAGAGGCCGATGCGCAGGGCCAGGTCGTCGAGGACCCATCCCACCTGCGCGGAGACGAGGAAGTCGCGGTCGAACTTCGTGGTGCGAGTCGTGATGGTGCGCGTGCCGCCGGTGAGCGAGTCGGTGATGTTCTCGACCGTGACCTTGTCGCGGCGCTTGCCACGCGGATCGTCGCTCAGCTCGACGTTGTAGAAGCGGTTCTTCTCCGGGTTGGGCACGAGGCGGAGGCCCACCGCAGTGCGCGAGTTCCCTCCGAAGTCCCCGGCCTCATCGCCGTCTTCGTCCGCGTCGTTGCTGCGTCCCGCGTAGTAGTCCGCCTTGATCCCGATATCGAGACCGATCTGATTGGCGCGACCCAGCGTCGTGCGCAGCTCGTTCACTCCGCTCTCGACCGATCCGAGTGCGGTGGTCAGCCGCTGGTGGGCCTCCTCGCTGTAGAGCAGCTTTCCGACCGTGCCTTCACCGCTCTTCACCTGTCCGGTGATGGCGTTGAGGTTCTCGGTGGTCACCCGCAGGTCCGCCGACAGGGTTCGGAGGTTGTCGACGAGGCGGCGGACGTCTTCGCGATTCTCTCCCACCGTCCCGCCGACGGAGCCGGCGGCGCGGTCCAGCGATGCCGCGAGCTTCGGAATCTCCACGCGAAGGCTGGCGGTGATGTCCCGCACGTTGGCCATCGTCGCGTCGACGTTGTTGCGGTTCGCGGCCACGAGCTGGCGCATCTGAGCCGTGATGTCGCGGACGTTCTCGACGATGTCTTCCAGGCTCTGCTGGCCCTGCGGGCTGGCCATGACCGTCTTCAGCGACTCGGTGATCGCCTTGATGTCATTGGCGATCTCGGACACCTGTGTGGTCACGTCATCGATGCTGGCCGGCTGGCTTCCGGGAAGGCGGATGGACTCGCCGGTCACCACGCCTGCGCCGGGGGTGCCGGGGTCGAGCTCCACGTATTTCTCGCCGAGGAGCCCGAGGTTCGCGACGCGTGCAGTGGCGTTGCGGTGGATCTGGACGTCATCGTCGACGTCCAGCGTCACCACGGCCTTCCCGCTCTCCACGCGCACGTCGGACACTTTGCCCTTCCGCACGCCGGCCACGCGTACGGCCGATTTCACGTCGAGACCAGCCACGTCATCGAATGCCACCGTGACCTTGCGTGTGCCCTTGCCCCGCCCGACGTCGATGTCTTCGATCTTCAGAACGAAGTAACCCACTATCGCCAGGATGACGAGCATGAGAACGCCGAGTTTCGCTGCGGATGACATCGTGGAACTCTCCTGATCGTGCTAGCCCACAGGGTAACCGGGGAACGGGGCAACCGGAAACCGGAAACCGGTTACCTGTCGTGGAACGGGTCGATGCCGGCGTGGCGCAACATCTGAAACAGCGTAGCAAGCGGCAGTCCCACCACATTGGTATAGCTGCCGTGAATCGAGTCGATGAACATGGCGCCGATTCCCTGGACTGCGTACGCGCCTGCTTTGTCGAGCGGCTCTCCTGTCCGAACATACCACTCGATCTCGGCGGGGGTCAGCTGCAGCATGCGCACTTCCGACTCCGCGACGCGCGTCTCGCTGTGGCGGACATCGAGATTCTGCAGCGTCAAGCCCGTGTAGACGACGTGGGTTTTTCCGGCGATCGTGCCGAGCATGCGCGCGGCATCCGGCCCGTCCAGAGGCTTCTCCAGAAGCTGGTCACCGAGGAGCACGGTGGTGTCGGCGGCGATCACCCAACGCGAGGAGTGCTGCGCTGCGACGGCCTGGGCCTTGTCCCGGGAGAGGCGGGCCACGTACTCCTCCGGCGCCTCGCCGGGCTGGTGAACTTCCGGGACGTCGCTGGGCACGATCTCGAAGTCGAGTCCGATCGACGCGAGAAGCTCCCGCCGTCTGGGAGATGACGAGGCCAGGATGAACCTCAAGCCGCTCTCACGATCGCGAACACGGCGATGAAGCGCGCCTCGGCCACGACGCGGTAGACGATGCGGAGGTGTCCGGCGCGGTAGCTCCACAGCCCGCGCATCGGATCGAAGAGCGGCGCCCCGATGATCGGATCGTCGTCGATGGCCACCATCGCCGCGCGCACCAGCGTCTGCTCCTCCGCGCTGAGCGAGGTCCACTCCTTCTCCACGGCCGCGGCCATGCGCAGCCGGTCGTTGCCCCGGGCCATCCCCAGATCCTCGGAGAGGAGCATGGCGCCGCGGCGGATCTCCTCCTCGGCCGCCGCGATGCGGGCCAGGAGGGCGGCGTCGGCGGCGATGTCGATGGTCTCCCGCAGGGCGAGGTATTCGTCGTGCGAGACCAGGATCGCCACGGCCCGTTCACCGCGGTGAAAGACGGTGCGGCGGCCGGTCAGCTCACACTCGGCGACCAGCTCTTTTACTTCCGGCGGCAGCTCCCACAGCTCCAGCCTCTTCTCGCTCGAACGATTCTCCATTGCCGAAACGGTCCTGCAGATACGCGCGGAAGTCGCTTCCGAGGGTCGGGTGGCGTAACGCGTAGTCGACGGTGGCCTTCAGATACCCGAGCTTCTCGCCGGCGTCGTAGCGACGGCCGTCGAAGACGTACCCGTAGAAGTCGCCGCCCCTGGCCAGCTCCCGCAGCGCGTCGGTGAGCTGGATCTCGCCGCCGGCGCCGCGCTCGGTCTTCTCCAGCACCGGGAAGATGTCCGGCGGAAGGATGTAGCGCCCGATGATCGCGTAAAGCGAGGGGGGATTGCTTTTGGGCTTCTCGACCATGTCGGTGATGCGGAAGCGGCGGTTGCCGAGCATCTCGCCGGCAACGATGCCGTAGCGCGTCGTCTCCTGGGGCGAGACCTCCATGAGGGCGACGACGGGCCGCCCGGTCTCCTCGAAGACGCGGCGCATCTGCTGAAGGCACGGCTCCTCGGAGAGGATGACGTCGTCCGGCAGCACGATCGCGAAAGGCTCGTTGCCGATGGCGTCCCGGGCCACGAGCACGGCGTGACCGAGGCCGATCTGCTCTTTCTGGCGGACGGCGATGAGGTCGACCATCTTGCCGACGCCTTCCACCTCGGTCAGCAGGTCGGTCTTGTCGCGATCACGGAGGAACCGCTCCAGCGGGATGGAGCGGTCGAAATGATCGATGATCGACTCTTTCCCGTTGGAGGTGACGATGATCAGTTTGTCGAGGCCGGAGCCTTTTGCCTCCTCGATTCCGTACTGGAGGATCGGCTTGTCAACGAGGGGCAGCATCTCCTTGGGAATGGCCTTGGTTGCGGGAAAAAAACGCGTGCCAAAACCGGCACATGGGAAGACGCAGGTCCGGAGTCCGTGCATGAGTCGCGTAGCATAGCAGTGCTTGACATAAAACTTGCTTCGAGGGATTGTGATCAAACGTTTCGGTCATGGGTGGGCATGCGTAAATTCCTGATTCTGCTTATTGTTGTTGCCGCGGCGCTGCCGCTGTCGGCGCAGTGGCGGCGAGCCGGGCTGCACGGTGCGGACGTTCGCGCGCTGATCGTGGACCCCGGCAATCCCGATGTTCTCTATTTAGGCACCAGTGGAGGCGAAGTCTACGTCTCGAGCGACGGTGCGAAGACGTGGTCGACGCCGCGGAATGGCGTCCCGTTCCCCGGTTACGTCGTCGATAACCTCCTGGTGGACCGCGACGGCAAGCTCTGGGCGGCGTCGTGGGGTCTGTGGGGCGGCGGCGTGATCGCCGTGTCCACGGACGGCGGCCGCACGTGGGCGCGGCGCGACGCCGGGCTGGAGGACTTCTCGGTCCGCGCCATCGCGGTGGATCCGAACGACGCCAGCTTCCTTCTGGCCGGCGGTCTCTCCGGCGTGTATCGCAGCACCAGCGGCGGTGTGGCCTGGGAAAAGATCTCCGACCAGATCAACGTGGAGTCGCTGGCCATCGATCCGCGCACGCGCGACCGCATCTACGTCGGCACGTGGCGGCAGGGCATGCGCACCGAGGACGGCGGCAAGAGCTGGAAGCTGATCAACGACGGGATGGTGCTCGACACGGACATGTTCGCCATCACCATCGACCCGAGCAACCCCGACAACCTGTGGGTCTCGACGTGCGGCTGGGTCTACAGCAGCGAGAACCGCGGAGACAAGTGGACGCGGTACAAGGACGGGTTCAACAACCGCCGCATTCACGACATCGACATCGTTCCGGGCGATGGCAACACGCTCTACGCGGGGTCGGTGGCCGGGCTCTACCGCTCCGACAACCGCGGCAAGAACTGGTACCCGGTGTCGAGCGAGGACCTGGTCATCAACTCCGTCGTCCTCCACCCGGAGCAGCCCGACCGCGTGATCCTCGGTATCGAAGGCGATGGCGTCTACGTCTCGCACGATCGCGCCGCCACGTTCACGCGCTCGTCCACCGGCCTGCACAACCTGCGCATCTCGACTCTGATCGCCGATCCGAACGTGAAGAATCGCGTGTATGCGTCCGTCTCGTTCGGCGGCGCCTCGGGCATTTACAAGTCTGACGATGCCGGCAAGACGTGGGACCGGTCCAGCGTCACGAAGCTCCCGGACGTGCTGTCGCTGGCGATCTCGACGGAGCAGGGCGCCGAGGTGCGCTTGCTGGCCGGAACCGACAAGGGGTTCTTCTGGAGCACGGACGGCATGGAGTGGACGCAGGCGCCGCCTTCCGACTTCGCCATCCGCGTGGACAAGGTCGTGCGCCTCAACGCCACGAGGGCGTTTGCGGCGACGTCCGAGGGCGTCTTCACCACGCGTGACTCGGGAAAGAACTGGTATCGCCTCGCCGGTGCTGATAATCGAGCGGCCGACATCGCCGTCGGTGAATTCAACGGGCGTCCCGCACTTCTCGCTCTGACCGCGACCGGTCTCTCGGTCTTCGACGGAGAGCAGTGGATGCCGGTGGTGAACGCTCCGAAGAAGGGGCGAACCATCGCGGTGCGCCGGTCCGGCAACGTCCAGCATGTATTCATCGCCGGGTCGGAAGGTGTGAAGGCGGGCCGGATCGACTTCGATGCGCACTGGATTCCGTCGGAGGCGCCCGACGCCCGGTACGCATCGGTGTACGGATCGGCGCGCAGCGCGCTGTTTCTGACCTCCCGGCAGCAGCGAGAGATCCTCGTGGCCACGCCAGAGGATGCGGACTGGCTCGAGCTGACCCTGCCCACGCAGAACACCGAGGTTACGGCAATCGCGCCGGATCCGTTCACGGACCGCTACTACGTCGGAACGGTCGGAGAGGGCGTGTACGTGTACGACGGAAAGACGCGCCGTTACGTCGCGCACAAGGCCCGGCCGGAGGAGCCGGTCGTGTCGGCCGGCGGCGGCGGGTCGCAGTGATCGCCCTTAGTCCTTAGGCGTTAGTCCTTAGTCCTTAGGCGTAGAGGTACGGTTCTCCTAACGCCTAAGGACTAAGGCCTAAGGACTGGATTTACGGGATCGTAGTACCGCACGGCCAGGTACCCGAATCCCTTGCGCCCGTACTCGGTCTTCGGATCGGCGGAGACCACGACCATGATGTTGGGAAGGCGGTCGTCGTAGAGCACGATCGACTTCGAGCGCACGTTCCGTTTGGGCTCGCCGTGAGCCTTCTGCAGATACGTCTTCTGCTCGAAGAACGCAGCCTGCACCTCGGGCAGAAGCGCAAAGAGTTCGAAGCGCACCGAGCGCAGCCGCTCTCGCGAGAACTCGAGCGTCAGCGCCTTCTCTGCCGAGTAGTCGATGACTACCTCGTCTTCGTTGCGGCCAGGCTTGAGTGTCCATCCCGACTCCATGAGCGTCTGGACGGCAGCGCCCCTGGCCATGCCGATCGTCAGCCGGAACGACTGCGGAGTCATCCATGACGTCTTGCTGGCCGAGGGAAAGGCAGTGGCGAGGAGAAGTGTCAGCAGTACAGGCATCGCCGGATCAGTGAACGTACGAGTCGGACTCCGCAACGGCACGACGTGACTGCACGATGGAGGCGGCCAGCATGGCCCGACGGCCGATCTCTTCCCACTGCTGCGTGCGCACGAGCTCGGGAACCGCGAGCGACCCACCCAGGTTCACGGCGATGCAGCCGGAGTCGAGATAGGCGTCGATCATGTCCAGGGGAACCGGTCCGCCGGCAAGCATCAGCACGTCGCGGATCGGCCCGCGAATGGTGCGGATGTAATCGGGGCCGCCGAGGTGCTGGGCCGGATAGATCTTGACGATGTCCGCGCCGGCTTCCCATGCCCTTATGATCTCGGTCGGTGTGGAGGCACCGGCGATGGAGAGCAGATCGTTCTCCACCGCGTACTCGATGACGCGTACGTCCGTGTGCGGCGAAACGATCACTTGCGCTCCGGCGCGGCGGGCCACGGCGGCGTCGTTGGAGTCGCGGACGGTGCCGGCGGCCAACACGATGTCGCTGTATTTCTGGCTGAGCGAAGCGATCAGGTCGATGGCGTCGGGCGTGGTCATGGTGATCTCCACGATCTTCACCCCGTTCCGCGCATAAGCCTCGGCCACGGCGTGAGCGGCCTCACGGGAATCCTCCCGGACCACACCGATGATCTGCTCTTTACTGACCTTCTCCAGAAGCTCTTTTCGCGACATGGCGGTAGCGTAACACGCCCCGGAGCAACGCCATTTTCGAGCGCATCGAAATGCTAAGCTTGGAGCGGGTCCAGGAGGATTCAGTGGCATTCGCGAACAAAGCCATCAATGAGGTGACGGTGAAGCTCGTCTATTACGGGCCCGGCCTCTGCGGAAAAACGACCAACCTCGAGATGATCTACGGGAATCCGAAGCTCGAGAACAAGGGCAAGATGATCTCGATGTCGACGGAAACCGATCGCACGCTCTTCTTCGACTTCCTGCCGATGGAGCTCGGGACGGTGGGCGGGCAGAAGGTGCGCGTTCAGCTCTATACGGTGCCCGGTCAGGTGTTCTACGACGCGACGCGCAAGCTCGTGCTGCGCGGGACGGACGGCGTGGTGTTCGTGGCCGACTCGCAGGAGTCCATGCGCGAGTCGAACCTGGAGAGCCTGGAGAATCTCAAGACCAACCTGCGCGTGAACCGCATCGATCCGGAAAAGGTAGCCCTCGTCTTCCAGTACAACAAGCGCGACCTGCCGGAAGTCGATACCGTCGAGGAGTTGAACTCGTACCTGAACCCCGGCCATCTGCCGGCCGTCGAGGCGGTTGCCGTGCAGGGCACCGGCGTGACGGCGACGTTGCGCGCCGCCATCAGCAGGATCCTCGACAACCTCAAGAACAACGTGGACATCAGTCTGGCCGGGGAAGCGCCGCTGGCGGCGCCGGACATGACCGCGCGCTCGGGCGCGGCGGCGGGAAGCGGAAGGTTGTCGATGCGCGGTGGCGCGCCGGCCGCTCAGGCTCAGGGCCAGGGTCCCTCCGAAGAGGATCCGTTCGGAGCGGTCGCGGTGGCGGAGATCGAGTCTTCATCCGAGGAGCTCTTCTCCGCGAAGGGGATCGCGGACGTGGTGATGGATCGGGCCCAGCTCGAGAGTCTGGTCGTGGCATCGCGCGAAGTCGTGAAGGCTCTCGAGGCGGCGCTGGCCCGGGCCAGGGAACAGGAGCGCGCGCTCGCCCAGAAGTTGCAGTCGCAGTAGCCGGTGACGCACGACACTCGATGACGTGGTACCAGGAGTGGTTCGGCGAGGAGTACCTCGAGCTCTACTCCTATCGCGACGAGACCGAAGCGAAGAAGCAGGTCGCGTTCTTCAACAGGCAGTTCGGCTCGATCGGCGGGCCCGTTCTCGACCTGGCCTGCGGGATGGGCCGGCACATGCAGGAGCTCGCCGCCGCCGGGTATCAAGGCGTCGGGTGCGACCTCTCCTGGGTCCTCCTCCGAACAGGGGAGATCGAATACGGCGCGATGCCTGTGGCGCGCGCGGACATGCGGATGCTTCCTTTCCGCGACGCGACGTTCCGCGGCCTGGTCAGCTTCTTCACGAGCTTCGGCTATTTCCCGACCGAGAGGGAGAATGCGCACGTGGTCAGCGAGATGTCGCGCGTGCTGGACGGCGGTGCGGCCTTTCTGTTCGACTATCTCAACGTTCATCGCGAGCTCGAGAAGATGGTCCAGCGCGAGACACGGCAGACTCCTCTCGGCGAAGTGGCGATCGAGCGATGGTTCGACGGCTCCGACCGCTCCTTCAACAAACGGATCACGATCGGTGATAAACGCTATCTGGAACGTGTACGCGGCTACGATCTCGACGAAATCGCGGTGATGTTCGCCTCATGCAATCTCTCGATTCGCCACGCATTCGGGAACTTCGACGGCTCGGAGTTCACCAGGACTTCGCCGCGCCTCATCCTCGTGGGGAGCAAGAGCCGGTGACCGACCCGGCCTGTCTGAGCATCCCGCTCCAGGACTATCCGGGCATGAACCGGTTCGTCCTCGACTGGATGAGCGGTGACACACGGTTTCTGCGGCGGGATGAGCGGAGCGACGCGCGGGCCGCGCGGCGACGGCCGCCGCCCCACCTCGTCGACGCGCTCATCGCCTCCAATCGCCAGTGGGGACTCTTCGTCGACGAGCAGTTGCGCCGGTGGGGCCGCGGCCAGACCGTCACCCTGATTGCGGGCCAGCAGGTGGGCTTCGCCGGCGGTCCGCTCTACACGCTGGCCAAGCTGGCGTCGCTGCTCAAGATGAAGCGCGAGCTCGAGGCGGCCGGCACGCCGGCGACCGCGTTCTTCTGGATGGCCACCGAGGATCACGACTTCGAGGAGGTGGCGTCGCTGTCGCTGCCGATGAGGACCGGGCAGCTCGATCTCCTGCGCGTCCGCGCCTCGCTCTCCGTCGAATCGAGGGCCATGGTGGGCCCGCTGCCCGTCCCGGAGACGCTCATCGCCCAGTTCCTGACGGTGTTCGAGATGCCGCGACCGCAGTGGCTGCGCGAAGGCATCACGTTTCGCGACTCCTTCGCGGAGCTCATTGCCGCCGTGGCCGGTGACGAGATCGTGCTCGTGGACGCGCTTCTCCCCGAGCTCCGCCGGGCCGGCGCGCCGCTGCTGGAGTCGATCTTCGAGAAGTGGGACGAAATGCAGCGCGCGCTGCGCTACCGCTCGGGCGAGCTCGAGAACAGCGGATACGTTCCCCAGGTCGCCGCGCGCGATGACGGGATGTACACGCTGTTGTTCGAGATCGCCCACGGGGAGCGGACGATCCTCGACCGGCCGAAGTCGCTCGATCCCCAACGCGTGTCCACGTCGGCGCTCACGCGCCCTCTCCTCCAGGATTTCGTGTTTCAGCCGGATGTCTTCCTCGGCGGGCCGGCCGAGGTGGCGTATTACGCCCAGCTCGCGCCGCTGCACGAGATGCTGTCCGTCCCCGTGCCCCGCGTCGGCCTGCGCGGTCACCTGCTCGTGGCGCCGCGGCGTCTCCTGCGCTTCATCGACCGGCTCGCGATCAGGCCTTCGGAGATCTTCTCGTCCCCCGACGCGCTGCTGGCGGAACGGGAGCCGGAGGCGGTCGGCGAGATCCGCCGCCTCAGCGGGGAGATGCGCAGGGAGCTGATGGAGTACGTCTCGCGCATCGCCGATCTGGCACTCCCGGCCGATCACTCCCTGGCCCGGGCCATCAATCGTTCCGTCGGGCACCTCGAGTATCACGTGAACAAGCTCGCCGAGCGCGCGGTCAAGGGCGTAGCCCGGAAGGACCGCGAGCGGTACGCCGCGGCGCGCGATCTCGTGGCCACGCTGTACCCCGACGGCCAGGTTCAGGACCGCATCGCGGCGTGGTTCCCGCTCTGGCACGAGCACGGGAGTCACCTGATGACGCGCTTCATCGACGAGGTGGAGCCCGATACCGCTTCATTCAAGGTGATTTCTTTATGAGCGAACCGGTGGATCTGTTGTTTGTGGGCGCGCATCCGGACGACGTGGAGCTCGCCTGCGGCGGCACGGTCGCGCGCGCGGTGAAGTCCGGCCTGCGCGTCGGTGTGCTCGACCTCACCCGCGGCGAGATGGGCACTCGCGGCACTGCGCAGACACGCAAGCGCGAAGCCCAGACTTCCGCGCGGATCCTCGGCGCCGCCTTCCGCAAACAGCTCGACTTCGGCGACGGAAACCTGCGCACCGGCCGCGAGGAGGAGATGGAGCTCATCGAGCTCATTCGCGCCACGAGGCCGAAGCTCGTCTTCACTCCGCTTCCCGATGACCGGCATCCCGATCACACGCGCACCGGGAAGATCGTCACCGAGGCCTCGTTTTATGCCGGGTTGAGACAGATCAGGACCGGCACCGCGGCACACCGCCCTCAAACGGTCGTCTATTACCTGCAGAACTATCAGTTTCCGCCGACATTCATCGTCGATGTCACGAGGAGCTGGGACACGAAGATGAAGGCGGTCCGGGCTTTCAAATCACAGTTCCACGATCCGAAATCGAAGGAGCCGCGAACGTTCATCTCCAATCCGGAGTTTCTGAAGGCGATCGATGCCCGGGGCCGTCACTTCGGCATCCTCATCGGAGCGACGTACGGCGAGGCTTACATCACGAAACAGCCCCCGCGGCTGGATGACATGATCGCGGCATACGGGGGACGGGAGGTTTAGTCGTTAGGCGTTAGTCGTTAGGCGTTAGGAAAGCTGTCGCGCGAAGTTCCTAAGGACTAAGGACTAAGGACTAAGGCCTGAAGTAATGCGAGTAGGAATCACGTGCTATCCAACATTCGGCGGGTCGGGCGTGGTGGCCACCGAGCTCGGTCTGGCTCTGGCCAAGCAGGGCGATGAGGCGCACTTCATCAGCTACGCGCTGCCGTCGCGGCTGAACATCCTCCACGAGCGCGTGCACTTTCACGAAGTGACGGTGACCTCGTATCCGCTGTTCGACCCTTATCCGCCGTACACGCTGGCGCTGGCGACGAAGATGGCCGAGGTCGCGGCGTACGAGAAGCTCGACGTGCTGCACGTGCACTACGCGATCCCGCACGCCATCAGCGCCTACCTCGCCAAGCAGATCCTCGGCCACAACCGGATCAAAGTGATCACCACGCTGCACGGGACAGACATCACGCTCGTCGGACGCGACGCCAGCTACCTGCCGATCACCAAGTTCGGCATCGAGATCTCGGACGGCGTCACCGCCGTCTCGGAATGGCTGAAGGACCAGACCTCGCGGAACTTCGACACGCAGAAGGACATCGAAGTGATTCCGAACTTCGTCGACCCCGATCGCTTCAAGCGTCATGAGAGCGCTTACTGCCACATGTTCGGCGGGACGGGCGAGAAAGTCCTCTGCCACGTCTCGAACTTCCGGCCGGTGAAGCGGATCATGGACGTCATCGAGATCTTCGAGAAGGTGGTGAAGGTCGTTCCCAGCCGCCTGCTGATGGTCGGCGATGGGCCGGAGCGGTCGAAGGCCGAGGCATACTGCCGCGAGCACGGCCTGCGCAAGAGCGTCTTTTTCCTCGGCAACGTCCCGAATCTCGAAGAGGTGATCGCGGCGAGCCATCTCTTCCTGCTGCCCTCGGAGACCGAGTCGTTCGGAATGGCGGCCCTGGAGGCGCTGGCGTCGGAAGTTCCGGTGATCGCGACGCGAACGGGGGGCCTGCCGGAGGTGGTCGCGGACGGCGAGACGGGATTCCTGCTGCCGGTCGGCGACGTGAACGCGATGGCCGCGCGCGCGATCGAGATCCTCTCTGACGACTCGCTCCAGCGGCGGATGGGCATGGCCGGCCGTGAGCTGGCGATCGAGCGCTTCGACGAGAACAAGATCGTGCCGCGGTATCGGAAGCTGTATCAGCGGGTTTTGAGCTCCTAGAGCTCAGGGTCTCCCGAGGCCCGAGGCCCGAGACCCGAGACCCGAGGCCCGCCTTCAAGGCTCGATGCGGATCCCGCCGGCCGGCCCGCCCTGGCCGTAGATCTCGTTGTAGCGTTTGTAGCTGTTCATGACCTTGCGGACGTAGTGCTTCGTCTCGTCGAAGTTGATGGCCACGAAGAACCAGTCGTCGCCAGGCGCAGCGGCCAGGCGCGACCAGAGCGCGACCTGCTTCGGTCCGGCGTTGTATGCGGCCGCCGCTCGATAACGATTGCCGCCGAACTGCTGCGAGAGCTCGCTGACGTACTTTGCGCCCAGCCGGATGATCACGCGGGGGTCGTACAGGTCTTCCGCCGTGACGTCGACGAGGCCGACCTCGCGGCCGATCTCGCGCGCCGTGGTGATGATGAACTGAAGCAGGCCGCGCGCGGCTGCCTGCGACTTTGCGCGCGGATTGAACCGCGACTCCTCGCGCATGATCGACAGGACCAGGGTGGGGTCGGCGTCGTACCGCTCCGCGTCCGAGACGATGTACGACAGGAAGTAGCGTGGATAAAGAAGCTGGCGGACGCTCATCGGCAGCAGGTCGGGAACGTAGTCGGCCGGCACCGACCTCATGAGAATCTCGATGGCGCGAATCGACTCCCTCGAGGCGCTGCCGCGATTCAGGGCGATCGCCTGGGTCAGGGCCGAGCGCGGCTCGTTCAAGGGGAACTTCTGGCGAATCTCATCCACGGCCTCGTCATGGAGACCCATGGCCATGAGGATCGTGGCGCGGTCGGCATCCTCGGGCAGCGGGAAGCGCGGCAGCGGCTGTGGCTGAAGCTCCAGGATGGCGCGGTACTCCGGCAGCTCGCGGTAGATCGCGGCGAGACGTTGCAGCTCGCCGGCGCGATTGCTCGATGACAGGAGGATGCGATCGGTCTCGACGTCCTTCGCTTCACCGAATCTCTTCGACGCCATGAGACTGGTCACCTGCGCTTCTCTCGACTGCAACTCCTGGGTGAGGCGCGCTGCAAGCGGCGGGGAGTCCAGCCGCTCCCGCGCAAAATACGCGTAGTGCGCCGGCGCGCTGGACCGCAGCACGGTGAGATACGACGCGAATGCGGCTCTGGCATCGCTCGCCTCGAGCGCTCGCGCCTTCCAGTACGCGAACTCGGGCCGGTCGTAATCATTGAGGAGCCCCGCCGGAACCGTGTTCAGGACCGAGACGGCGGCCGCACCGTTCCCCGCGGCGAGCATTCCCACGGCGTAGGCGAGGGATCCCTCGACGAGGGCGCGGTCGGAGGGTGCGATCCTGCGGAGCAGCACCACATCCGTGGCGGCCTCGCTGAGGCGCCCGGCTTTGACACGGGTGCGGATGCGCTGGGTGAGAGCGGTCGTGGTCTGCGGAAACGTCCCGGGGATGGCGATCGTCGCGGTCATCAGACGTTCGGCGCCGGCATCGTCGCCGAGAAGCTGCGCCGCGCGAGCGGCATGCCACAGAAACATGGCCTTCCACTTCGGATCGGAGGTGGAGTTGGCGCCTCGCATGTACGCCTCGCCGGCGGCGGTGAAGTCCTCGCGGCCGAAGTGACTCCGTCCCAGGGCGTACTGCAGCTCATCGCGCCGGGCGGGAAGGTTCGGGATGGCCGAGGCGATGAAGGCGGCGGCGCGATCGAAGTGCCGGTGCTGCTGCATGGTCTCGCCGAAGAGGGCGCGCTGCTGCGGCGTCATCGTGCGCACGATCTCGGGCCGGTCGAGAGCGCGGGCCACGCGATCGGCCGCATCGTCTGTAATGGACGCGCCCAGCACCGCCAGGCCGGCCGTGAACGCGGCGGGAAGCTCGCCGCGGCGCACCAGGACTTCGACCATCAGGGCGTCGAGGTCGCGGCTCGGCCCGGCCCTGGCGATGAAGCTGGCCAGCCTGTCCTTGTCGTTGACCGCCGCGAGAAGGGCGGCCTCCTCATCGATGGCCTCGTCGCGGTACATCGAGCCGTCACTCTCGAAGATCACTGCCTGCCGCACAGTGCTCGCCGCCCGGTCGTTGTTCCGGGCTGCATGAATGGCGGCCTGGTGATACAGCGCCAGGGAGCGAAACGGGCTCCCGGCGTCGAGGAAGGGGCGGAGAGCGGCTTCGGCGTCGTCGAGCTCGTTCTCCTCGAGCAAAGCGCGCCCGTGCAGGTAGCCGAGCGACAGGCGGGCATACTGCTGCGGCTGCGTGGTCCTGATCTGGTCCAGCAGCGCGGCGAGATCCTCCGCATTCAGTGCGGCGAACGTTTCGCTCCACTGGTCGAGGGGCGGGACTGTCCGCGGTGGCTCCGTTCGCGTTTCCGCCGGCGCGACACGAAACAGACGGTGCCGCTGAAGGCGCTGCCTGGAAAGAATCACGGCGAAAACGACGATTGCCAGCAGGACCGCGGAGGCCGCTGCGAGTGTGACGAGTTTTCGTTTTGTCAAGAATCGTCGCGGGCGAGCGTCCCGCTCAGAATGGCCTGCGGGGCCCGCCTCAGGATCTCGGCCCGTGCAATCGCGTAGCCAAGGATGGCGTCCACGAGCATCCGCCGGCCGTCGCGCGAGAGGAGGATCAGCACTCTCTGGCGCACTTCCCGGATCTCGATGATGTCCTCCCACCGCATCCACCGCCCCCGCCTGCCGAACAGCGACAGAAGCCGGTTCTCGTACATCACGCCCTGCTCGCTGAAGTAGATGTGGTCGCCGTACTGGATGACCGCCGCGGCGAGAGTGCCGAGGAACAGCAGGACCAGGCCGATGATGGGGAGGGGACGGATGTCGCCCGCGTTGTCGGCCAGGTAGGTGAAGAAGAGAGCCGCGGAGCCAAACGCCGCGGCACAGGAGACCAGCCTGGCGATGGGAGGCCGGTCGAACTTGAGGATCGTGTTTCTCTCCATTCAGTGCGGAACGTTACAACGGCGAGCGGCAGTGTAGAATGCCGCGTTTTTCGGACCCGCTATGCGCTGGACTCACTCCTTCATCAACACGTTACGGGAAGTTCCCGCCGACGCGGACGTCATCAGCCAGAAGCTGATGATGCGAGCCGGCATGATCCGCAAAGTCGCCGCCGGAATTTATACCTATCTGCCGCTGGGGTTGCGATCCGTCCAGAAGCTCGAGGCCATCGTGCGCGAGGAGATGAACCGCGCCGGCGCGATCGAGCTGCTCATGCCCGCCATCCAGCCGGCCGAGCTCTGGAAGGAGTCCGGCCGCTGGCAGCAGTACGGAAAAGAACTGCTCCGCATCAAGGACCGTCACGAGCGCGACTTCGTGTTCGGCCCGACGCACGAGGACGTGATCACCGAGACCGTGCGTGACGCCATCAACTCGTACCGGCAGCTGCCGGTCAACCTCTATCAGATCCAGACCAAGGTCCGCGATGAAGTACGCCCCCGCTTCGGCCTGATGCGCGGTCGCGAATTCATCATGAAGGACGCGTACTCCTTTCACACCACGCGAGAGTCGCTCGACGAGGTGTACGAGAAGATGCGCGACGCCTACAGCCGCGTCTTTCAACGATGCGCGCTCGATCATGTCCCCGTCGAGGCCGACACCGGGAACATCGGCGGCTCGGCATCGCACGAGTTCATGGTGCTGGCGCAGTCGGGCGAGGACGCGGTGGTGAGCTGCCCGAGCTGCCGCTACGGCGCGAACATCGAGAAGGCCACCTCGAAGTTCTTCGCCGGCGAGCCGGAGCCGGCGCCGATGACCGAGATGGCTCCGCTCCACACGCCCGGCACGCAGTCGATCGACGACGTCGGCAGATTCCTCGGCAAGCCGACCTCCGAGCTCGTGAAGACGCTCGTGTTCGACACCGACAACGGCGCGGTCATGGTTCTCGTGCGCGGCGACCGCGAAGCCAACGAGGTCAAGGTAAAGAACTTCCTCGGCGCCGGCACTCTGGAGATGCTCGCCGACTCCAGCTTCGAAGCCGCAACCGGCGCCCCGGCCGGCTACTGCGGCCCGGTCGGTACGAAGTGTGCCCGCGTGCTCGCGGACGTCGCGCTCAAAGGACGCGTGAACTGGATTGTCGGCGGCAACAAGCGCGACACGCACATCGGCGGTGTGAACCCCGGCCGCGATTTTTCGGAGCCCGAGTACGGAGACTTCACCACCGTCTTTGCCGGCGATCCCTGTCCGCGCTGCGGCACGGCGCTGGAGATCTACCGGGGCATCGAGGTCGGCCACGTCTTCAAGCTCGGCACCAAGTACTCGGAGAAAATGAACTGCGTCTTCCTCGACGAGAAAGGCGAGCGCCAGCCCATGATCATGGGATGCTATGGCCTGGGGATCGGACGCACGGTCGCGGCTGCCGTCGAGCAGAGCCACGACGCCGACGGCATCATCTGGCCCATGCCGGTCGCCCCGTTCGAAGTGGTGGTCACCTCACTCGGAAAAGAGGAGAGCGTGCTCCGTACTGCTACCGAGGTGTACGAGAAGCTGGCGGAGAGCGGGATCGAGGTCCTGTTCGACGACCGGGACGAGAGACCGGGGGTGAAATTCAAGGATGCCGATCTGATCGGTTTTCCGCTCCGGATCGCCGTAGGCGCGAAGAGCCTCGCCAACGGGCAGATCGAGTGGAGCTGGCGCCGCGACAGGGCGAAACAGCTTGGCGCGCCCGTGGCGGTCATCGAGACTGTGATCTCCTCGGTGCGGGCCGCCCGGGTCTGATATTCTTTTCGCGGTCCCGATATTTATATGGAGGTTGCATGCGCAGAGCGCTGATCCTGTCTCTGGGTGTCGTTCTCATGGCGTTTCCGGCAGTGGCTCAGAATACGAGTATCGAGTCGCTATCGGGTTTGCAGTTCAATTTCGGAAACCCCGGTGCCCGTGCCCTCGGAATGGGTGGCGCATTCCTCGGCCTGGCCGACGACGCGTCGGCTGCCGAGGCGAATCCGGCCGGTCTCACCATCCTGCGGAAGGCCGAGTTCACGATCGAAGCCCGCAACTATCTCGAGCAACAGGTACTGACGACGAGCGGCACCTTCCCCGAACTGGAGCGCACCGGCTTCAATAACCACAGCCGGCGCGCGCCACTCGCATTTGCCAGCGCCGTGTTCCCGATCCGGAACCGGGCCACGGTCGGCGTGTACTTCCACCAAACGCTGCGCAATGAAGGCGCGGGCATCGTCTTTCCGACAGAGGACGAGATTACGGGCCGGATCACGCCTCTCCCGAACTTCTTTCTCCCGGCCAACGGCACGCCGGTGACGCAGCAGGAGTGCATCGACATCGTCCGGAACACGGGCGACTTCTTCTCCTGCCTCGAATACACCGTCAATCCGTTCATCTCCGCGGTGGACGTGGACATGAAGACCTACGGCATCGCGGGGGCGCTCCAGCTGCATCCGCGGTTCTCGATCGGCGTCACGGCCCGCTACCAGACCTTCACCGAGACGGCGCTCACGTTCCGTTTCGACCCGAATACCTTCGCGTTCCAGAACATCACCGCGCAAGCGACGGGCGAGATCGACGAAAGCGGGGCGTTCGTCGAGAAGACGGAGACGGACATCACGTTCGCGGCCGGATTCAAGTGGAGCCCGACCGACAAGTTGAGCTTCGGCGGCGTCTACAAGGTCGGCGCGGAGTTCGATGCTCCGACTCTTTTCGCCAGCCCCGACACCGACTTTCTCGTGGTGGACCAGACGCGGTTCCATATTCCCGACGTGGCCGGCCTGGGAGTCTCATTCCGGCCCATCCCCAGTCTGACCATCAACGTCGACGCGGTCCACGTGACGTATTCGAATCTCGTTGACGACTTCTTCTCGTTCTCGGAGGCGGTGCGCGAAGTCCCGAACACATTCGAGGCCAAAGACGTGACCGAGATTCACATCGGTGGCGAGTACTACTTCCCGACTCGGATCCCGTTCGCGCTGCGAGCCGGCTACTGGCGTGATCCGGCACACTCGACGCAGTACGTCGGACCGCTGAACCATCCGGACCGCGTTGCCGAGGCCCTGCTGTTCCCGAAGGGCGAGGATCAGGATCACTTTTCGATCGGGGCAGGCCTGGCCTGGCCGCGCTTCCAGATCGACATCGCCTACGACACATCGGACCGCTACAAGGTCGGCTCGATCTCCGCGGTCACCCGCTTCTAGAGTCCGCAATGGAATGGGAGCGGCGGTGAGGACACCGCCGCTCCATTTCTTGCGCTACTCTCCGTCGAACATGGAGTTCGACATCTTCTTCTCCATCTGCCAGACCGAGGTGAACGGCTACCTGCCGAGCGAGCGGGTCATGTTCGAGAACTTCTTCGAGCAGGTGGAACTTGCGGACCAGCTTGGTTTCAATACGGCGTGGGTCGCCGAGAGCCATCTCTCCACCGAGGTGCAGAAGACCAATCCCGGAGCAGTCATCCCGCACTTCGTGGGCGAGATCGGATTGAACACCGACATCCTCCAGCTCGCGCATCGGGTGTTCGCGCGGACGAGCGGCCTCGGCATCGGCTCGGCGATCATGAACATCCTCTGCAACGGCGGCCCGATCGCCGCGGCGGAGCGGGTCAAGACGTTCCTGGCGCTGCACGGTCTCGATCCGGAAGAGAAACGCACGCTGACGGTCGGCTTCGCATCGGGCCGCTTCCCTTTCATCAACGTGCCGTACGGCATCGTCCCGCGCAGTCCCCTGGAGACCGCGGCGTGGCCTGTCGTGAAGAACCGGATCTTCGAAGAAGCCACGGAGATCTTTCTAAGGCTGCTGAAAGGGGAGACCCTGAGCTCGGACGACGTGGCGCGGCGGATACTGCGCCGCGCCGACTTCCGCTCCGACGCCGACTGGCAGCGGGTGGTCGAGGCATATGGGACGGAAGCCGCCGAGATCGTGCTGGAGCCGCGCTGGCGGTTCCCGAATCTCAAGATCGTGCCGCAGGAGCCGCGCATGGAGCTGCTGAGGCTCTCGATCGGCTCGCACGATCCGGCCACGCAGATCTTCGCGAACACTCTCATGCCCGTCGGCGTCTTCAACCTGTCGATCACGCCGGGCGACGAGATCGAGAAGACCAACGAGCGCATGCGCACGCACTACCATCCCGGCGGCGGGGGATGGCATCGCCGGCTGATGCCGCGCACCGTCCTCTGCTTCATCAACGACGATGCCGCCGCGGCCGCCGGAGAGGCCCGCCAGGCGTTGTCGAACTACTGGCGCGCTCTGGAGGGGACGCTGGACGAGGAGAAGGTGCGGCGGGCCACGAACAACGCTCTGGTCGGCGATGCCGCGGCCATCCTGGCCCAGATGGAGCAGCGGTTTGACCCCGAAGACCGGCTGATGCTCTGGTTCGACTTCAACAATCACGACTCGAAACGCGTGATGCGCAACATGGAGGCCTTCATGACCCGCGTCGCTCCGCGCTTCGCATCGATGGGAATCGCCCGGTGATGGCGTTCGACGAGCACCTTCCCGTCAACTTCGCCCGGGCCATGCCGAACTGGCAGCCGCTCGTCGAGTACCGGCGCAACGGCGTCGCCGAGAACACCGTGCACGGCGCCGTGTCGTGGGTCTCCGGCCGCAACGTCATCTACTCGTTCGGCGGAAACGTCGAGGTCTACGGCCGCTCCATGGTCAAGCCGATCATGATGAAGGTGTTCCGCGGCGAGTTCGCCTCCGCGCTCTCGCCGGAACAGCAGGCCATCTCCGTCGCCTCCCACAACGGCGATACCGAGCACGTCCGCGTGGCGCGCTCCATCCTCATGGAGGGCGAGTGGGGACTCATGCAGGCGCCGCACGACGTTCCACTCGTGCAGTTCGGCCGGCAGGTGCGGCGTCCGCGCCGCTGGTACCACTGCTGCTCGGGCGAGCACGCCGCGATTCTGAGAGGCTGCAAGCTGAAAGGATGGTCGAGGGTCGGCTACGTCTGGCCTCATCACCCGTTCTTCCAGGAGTACATGGCCTACATCCAGGGCGTGCTCGGAGACGGATGGAAGCCGGGACGCATCGCCAAGGACGGATGCGGGCTCCCGACGGTGAGCATGACGGTCACGGACCTGGCCAGGCTGTTTGCGAACCTCGTCACCGAGAAGAGTGGCGACTGGATCTGGCGCGCCATGGCCGAGCATCCCGATCTGATCGGAGGATTCAACCGGCTGGACTCGACGATCCTCAAGGCCTGTCACGGCCGCGTCATCGCCAAGGAAGGCGCGGACGGACTCCTCGGCCTGGCCATCGAGCACCCTCAGTATCCGGAGGGGCTGGGCGTCGTGGTGAAGGTCGCGCACGGCTGGAATCCGCAGGCCACCTGGTACATCGCCCGCTACATCCTCGGCGTCCTCGGATTCGAGTTCCGGAATCCGTACAAGCTGCGCCGCCAGAAGGCCTTCATCGTGCCGGAGGTGATCCCGCCGGACCTCCGCGACCGAATGACCGGGATCGTGCCGTGGGACTCGTGGGATCCGGATATCGATCGCTGGGAGTTCGAGCCGGAGGAGTACGTCGCCAGCGGTCATTCCGGGCGCAGCGGGAGATCCGGGGGAGGGGCGGTCCCCGAGTTTCCTGCGTCGCTACGGTCGGGATGACCATGAAGACACTGCACAACTTCGTCGACGGCGAGCTCGTGCCGCCGGTCTCCGGCGCGTATATCGACGACGTCGGTCCGGCCACCGGCGACGTGATCGCGCACGTTCCCGACAGCGATGCTGCAGATGTCGATCGAGCTGTGGAGGCGGCACGGCGGGCATTCCCGGCCTGGTCCGGCACGCCGGCCGCGGAGCGCTCGCGGCTGCTCCTGAAGCTCGCTGATCTGGTCGAGCGCGACTTCGACGAGCTGGCGCGCTGCGAGAGTCTGGACAACGGCAAGACCGTGGCGCTGGCGCGACGCATGGACATCCCGCGCGCCATCGCGAACTTCCGCTTTTTCGCCACGGCCATCCTGCACGAGGCGTCCGCGGCCCATCACACCGACGGCGTCGCCCTCAACTACACGCTGCGGCGCCCTCTCGGTGTGGCAGGGCTCATCTCGCCCTGGAATCTCCCGTTGTATCTGCTGTCGTGGAAAATCGCGCCTGCCATTGCGGCAGGCAACTCGTGTGTGGCCAAGCCTTCGGAGCTGACGCCTCTCACCGCGGACAGGCTCGCGGCGCTGTCGGTCGAGGCTGGGATTCCCCGCGGCGTCATCAACATCGTTCATGGCTACGGGGCGAAAGCCGGCGCCGCGATCACCGCGCATCGTGACGTGCCGATGATCTCGTTCACCGGCGGCACGGAGACGGGAGCGAAAGTGGCGATGTCCGCGGCCCCGCACTTCAAGAAAGTCTCGCTCGAGCTGGGCGGCAAGAATCCGAACATCGTCTTTGCGGACGCGGACCTGGAGCAGGCCGTGACCACGTCGATCCAGTCGAGCTTCGCGAACCAGGGGGAGATCTGTCTCTGCGGATCGCGGATCTTCGTGGAGCGCGCCGCGTACGACACGTTCCTGGAGCGTTTTGTCGCCGCGGCGAAGAGGCTTCGCATCGGTGACCCGGCCGACGAGACGACTGACGTCGGTGCGCTCATCAGCGAGTCGCACCTCGAGAAGGTGATGCGTTACGTCGAGCTGGCCAGAAGCGAGGGCGGCCGGATCGTCACAGGCGGCCGCCGCGTGCCGCGGCCCGGCTTCTTCCTCGAGCCCGCGGTGATCACCGGTCTGGACTGCACCTGCCGCGTGCTGCAGGAGGAGATCTTCGGTCCGGTGGTCACGATCACTCCGTTCGACTCGGAAGAACAGGCGGTGGCCTTCGCAAACTCGACGAGGTACGGACTCTCGGCGTCGCTCTGGACGCGCGATCTCCAGCGGGCGCACCGCGTGGCCGCCGCCATCGAGAGCGGTACTGTGTGGGTGAACTGCTGGCTCCTGCGAGACCTGCGGGTGCCGTTCGGAGGGATGAAGGAGAGCGGCGTGGGCCGCGAGGGCGGCTTCGAAAGCCTGAATTTCTTCACCGAGGCGAAGAACGTCTGCGTGAAGCTCGCTTGAGGGGCATCGGCAACCGCGAATACACTGCCGGGCATGAAGGGCGAAATCGTCGGCGGTCTCCTGGCACCGCATCCTCCGCACATCGTCTACGGTGAGAATCACTGGCGCAACGAGCCGAAGTCCGAATGCGGCTGGGAAGTGCTGCGCTGGGGATACGAGCGCGCGCGCAAGCACTTCCTGGCCAAGAAGCCGGACGTCCTGCTCGTCCACTCCCCACACTGGCAGACCGTCATCGGTCACCATTTCCTCGGCGTCCCCGAGTTCCACGGACTCTCGGTCGACCCGATCTTCCCGAACCTCTTTCGCTACCAGTACGACATCAAGGTCGACGTCGAGCTGGCGGAGATGATCGCGGACGAGGGCCGCAGGGACGGGTTGATCACGAAGATGATGCGCAACCCGCAGTTCCGCGTCGACTACGGAACGATCGTCTCCTGTCACATGATCAATCCGGAGTGGGACATCCCCATCGTGGGGATCTCGTCGAACAACTCTCCATACTACTTCTCGAACGAGATGGGGCAGGCGCAGATGGTGAAGCTGGGGGAGGCGACGCGGCGCGCGATCGAGCGGAGCGGCCGCCGGGCCGTCCTCCTCGCCTCGAACACGCTGTCGCACCGCCACTTCACGACCGAGCCGGACATCCCCGAGGACATGTCGCGGGAGCATGTGTACGAGCATTCCGGATATCTGTGGGACATGAAGGTGATCGACCTGATGCGCACCGGCCGCACGCGCGAGCTCCTCGCCGTCCTGCCCGAGTTCATGGACCACGCGGTGTCCGAAGTGAAGGCGGGCTCGCTGGCGTGGATGCTGTCCGCTCTGGGGTTCCCCGACTATCCAGGAGAGCTGTACGGCTACTGGACGGTGATCGGAACCGGGAATGCGGTGGTGGGGTGGGACCCGCAGATGCGCGAGGCTGCGACCACGCAGGGAGCTGTTCGTGGCGCTTTTTAGTCAACCATGATCCAGAAAGCGTACATAGTCCCCGGCCAGCCCCACATCCTCCTCGGCGCAGACCGGAATGCCGGGTGGGGAGCGCTGCGGCGTGCCTACGAGGCCGTCGGGCGCGAGATCGAGAAGAGCGACGCGGAGCTGCTCCTCGTCTATTCGACCCAGTGGTTCTCGGTCATCGGGCACCTCATGCAGGTCGATCCGCGTCCGCAATGGGTGCTCGTCGATCAGAACTGGTATGAGCTGGGAGAGATCCCGTACGAGTTCCGCATCGACCCGGAGTTCGGAAAGCTGTACTGCAGGATCACCCGGGAGAACGGCATGCAGGCATCGACGGTGAGCTATCGCGGCTTTCCGATCGACACCGGGACGGTCGTCGCGCTCAAGCTGCTGAACCCGAACAACCGCATCCCGGCATCGATCGTCTCCTGCAACATCTACGCGGAGCGCGAAGAGACCCGCGCCCTCGGCTTCGCGGCGCGCGCGGCCATCGAGCAGTCCGGCAGGAAGACGATCGTGGTCTGCGTGACGAATCTGTCGAACCGCTACGAGGTCGCGGAGATCGACGTGGCCCGCGACCGCATCTCGTCGGCCAAGGACGACGAGTGGAACCGCAAGATCCTGGAGATGCTCGGTGAAGGGCGGCTGGAGGATGTGGCCCAGGTCGCGCGCGAGTTCGGGCGCGAGGCCAACGCGGACATGGGCTTCAAGGCGATCTGGTGGCTCGGCGCGGTGATGGGAGAGCACAACCGGTACGACGGGAAGGTCTGGGAGTATCAGCCGGTGTGGGGAACGGGCAGCGCGATCGTCGGGCTGACCCCGTCGGCCAAGGAGCTGGACTTCGAAAAGGAGTTCGACGAAGCGGCCGCGCCGGCTTTTGCCGCAACCGGAAGCGGAACCGGACTGGAGTCGCACAACGTGCTCGCCGAAGCCCCGCAGCGCGACGAAGGAAGCACCGCCCCGGTGGTCATCAGAAGCGAGCGCGCCCCGAAGCCGGTCGGCCCATATCCGCACGCGCGGCGTGCCGGAGGCATGCTCTTCCTGTCAGGCATCGGGCCGCGGAAGCCGGTCACCGGGGAGATTCCGGGTCTGGTGCGCGACGCGGCCGGCAACGTCACCGGCCACGACATCGAAGTGCAGACGCGCGCATGCATCGAGAACATCCGCGCCATCCTCGAGGACGCGGGAAGCTCGCTGGAGAAGGTGCTCGACGTGACCGTGTACCTCACGGACATGGACGGCGATTTTCAGCGCTTCAACGCGATCTATGCCGAGTATTTCGGCGCCGTGCAGCCGACGCGGACGACAGTGGGCGTGGACTCGCTGCCCACACCGATCGCCGTGGAGTTGAAGGTGATCGCCACGGGGTGACCCACTAGGGAGCCTCTGCGTGAGCTTTGTGATCTCTGTGACTCTGTGGTTGACGTCAAACCACAGAGTCACAGAGGACGCAGAGCTTACGCAGAGGTTCCTTAGTCCTTAGTCCTTAGAGGCCTTAGGCCTTACTTAGTCCTTAGTCCTTAGTCCTTAGTCCTCTAGGCGTTGGCGGCTTTGCGCTCGATGAGGAACGACTCGAGGGCATTGGCAGGCAGCGGCGGGCTGAATAGATATCCCTGAATCACATCGCAGTGCTGCCGGCGCAAAAAGTCGAGCTGCTCTTCCGTCTCCACGCCCTCGGCCACGACCTTGAGATTCAGGCTGTGAGCCATGGAGATGACGGCGCTGACGATGGCCGCGTCGGTGGGATCGGTCGTCACGTCGCGCACGAAGATCTGGTCGAGCTTGAGCGTGTCGATCGGAAAACGCTTCAGGTAATTGAGAGACGAGTAACCCGTCCCGAAGTCGTCCATGGAGATCCGGATCCCGAGGGCCTTGAGCTCGCGAAGCGTGTACATGGTGTTCTCGGCGTTCTGCATCGCGTTGCTCTCGGTGATCTCGACCTCCAGCGAAGAGGGATCGATACCTGTCTCCATCACGACATTGCGGATCTGGCTGACGAGGTCCGGCTGCTGGAACTGGCGGGCCGAGAGGTTGACCGCGACCGTCAGTTCCTTGTCGATCTTCTTCTGCCAGATCTTGATCTGCCGGCAGGCCGTGTAGATCACCCACTCGCCGATGGGCACGATCAGTCCGGAGACCTCGGCCACCGAGATGAACCGCGCCGGAGAGAGCAGCCCTTCTTCCGGATGCTGCCAGCGGATGAGGGCCTCCACGCCGATGGTGGCGTTGGTGCGCGAGTCGATCTGCGGCTGGTAGTAGAGGACGAGCTCGTTCTGGCTGAGCGCCTTGCGCAGCGAGTTCTCTTTGGCCAGGCGTTCCACGGCCCGCGCGTTCATGGCCGGAGCGTAAAGCTGGTAGTTGTCGCGACCCTGGTCCTTGGCCCGGTACATGGCCGTGTCGGCGTTTCTTACGAGCGTCTCCGGATCGAGTCCGTCGCCGGGAAAGAGGCTGACGCCGATGCTCGTGGTGACGAAGAGCTCCTGATCGTGAATGACGAAGGGGATCTTCAGGGTCTCGATGATCTTGTGAGCGATCTTCGCGGCGTCCTCGATGTTCTCGATCCTGGGGATGAGAAGCGTGAACTCGTCGCCGCCGAAACGCGCGACGGTGTCACCCTCGCGCACGCAGCGGCGGATCCGCTCCGCGACCGATTTCAGCAGCGCGTCGCCCATGGAGTGCCCCAGGGAGTCGTTGATGTCCTTGAAGCGGTCCAGATCGAGGAAGAAGACGGCGAGCTTCTGGTTGCCGCGATTGGCCTGGGCGAGCGAGATGATCAGGCGGTCCATGAAGAGCGGCCGGTTGGGAAGACCGGTCAGGGCGTCGTGGTAGGCGAGATGCTCGATCTCGACCGCTGCCAGCTCCGCCGCCTCGCGCTCATCTTCGAGCAGGCAGGCGATCATGCCGACGCCGACGAGGGTCTGAATCAGGAGATCGATGAATCCGGAATGGGCGGCCAGTAGCTCCATGCCCCGGCCCGACAGCCAGAAGCTGCCGATGAATGCGTGCTCGAGCTGCTGCAGCGCCGTCGCGGCAAACGCGATGCTGAGGATGATGGAGCCGACGCCCGAATGCCTGCGGCGCACGCGCCACAGCACTACGGCCGCCGTGGCGAACCCCGCCGCGCCGATGATCGCGAAGGTCCCGTTGCGCGCGAAATGCCGGGCCAGCGGCGACGAATCCGCCGTCACGAACAGCAGCGCCGTGAGCGATCCGAACACAGCAAGACCGATGAGAATCCGGCGCGACTCGACGATCCTCACCGGACGCCGGCGCGTGAACTCGTAGACGCCGAACAGGACCCAGCCGACGTAGAGGTAGCTGCCCGCCATCGCAATCGCTGCCGGGATCAGTCGCGCCGGGTGAGCCGCGGCCAGACCGGCCCCGATGGCATTCGTTCCGGAGATCGCCACCGCCAGGTGAACCATCGTGAGCGCCGCCCAGGACAGCGTCCAGTGAAGCAGGTAGGTCTTCCGGTAGGAGAGGTAGAAGCTGAGGAGCAGGCAGGCCATGACCGCCGCGCCGATCATCTGCGCGGTAAAGCTCAAGCCTGCGGCAAGCTTCAACTCAGGCATTCCTGGCGACCCTCGGCGATTGTGCTCTGGATAACCTTTGTTTGCAAAGCGGGCTCATCACACTGAGTCCTGGTACGCGGCGATGAGTCTCCGGGCGGAAGGGGCGTAGTGAAAATGTCTTGCGCGCTCAATGATTTGGGCGCGCAACGGAGTCCCGTCCCGAAGAACGGAAGCCACGATCTGAGCCAGGTCCTGCGGCTCCATCGTGCGGGCCATGAGCCGCGGCGTGAGGGCCGGGCCAAGAACCGCCTCCACCCCTTCGACGGGGAAGGTCGCGGCGGCAATGCCGCACCCCAGCGCCTCGATGACGGCACGGTGTCCTTCATCCGATCCGGGCGCGGTGAAGAGGAGCGCGTTGGCGGCTCGGTAGTACTCGGCGAGGTCCTCCTCGTGATAGCCGGCCCAGATGACGTCGCCACCGACACCGAGCTCGTACGCGAGCGACTCGAGAGCGGCCTTGTGCTGACGGGCGTGCCCGATGATCATCAGCTTCGCGCCCGGAGTGGACGTTCGTGCGTGCGCGAACGTCCGCAGCGCCGACTCGAACCCGCGGCCGGGCACGATCTTGCCGATCACCGCCACGACCGGCACTCCTTCGTCCAGGCCGAGAGTGCGGCGGGCGTTGGGACCGTCCGGGGAGAATAGACGCTCGTCGAGCGGCGGCGGCGTGTAGTGCGCGAAGCGCCCGCCCAGGCCGGGCGAAGTTCGGAACGTGTCGTTGACGACCAGAATGCGCTCCGTGCGGCGGAGAAGCGTTCGCGTGTACGCGTCGGTTCGCAGCGTCCGGCGGGAGTGAAACGTGCGGGCGATCTTCACCTTGCGCCCGCGCGCCGCGAATCGCGCCAGCGAGTGATCGTAGGTGAGATGCGCGTGAATGAAATCGATGTGCTCGCGGTCGATGATGCGACGGACCGCCGCGACCGTTTTCACGAAAGCCACCGGGTTCTGGGCCTTTTCGATGATCGGATGCGCGAAGCCGGCGCCGGCCAGTTTGGTCTGGAGACGGTAGCCGCCGACATACGCGTAGTGTGCCTCGACTCCCGCCGCGCGCAGCGCTTCGACCTCGGCGAATGCCGGCGCCGCGGCGCCGGTCCAGCGGTTGCCGGCCGCCAGGTGAAGGATTTTCATCATGGGTTATAGTGGCGCCTCCATGGCGGTCGACCAGGAACTGCTGGAGATTCTAGCCTGCCCCATCTGCAAGGAAGAGGTGAAGCTCGTTCCTCTTTCCGCAGTGCGCAGCGATGCCGTGCGCGACAAATACCGCGAGAAGTTCCGCGGCGAAGCGCCCGTCGTCGAGCAGGGCCTGCAGTGCGTCAAGTGCCGCCGGATCTACCCGGTCGTCAGCGACATCCCGGTGATGCTCGTCGACGAAGCGTTTGATGAGGGGTAGCTCGGCGGTTCACCGTGAACTGTGATCTCCCTTAGATTCCTCGGCGGCCTTTCCCCGGCGCTCCGCGTGGCCGTCGTCTTTTATCTCCTCCACATCCTTCTGCAGGGCAAGATCGCGCTTTTGCAGATCACGGCGTTCGTCACGATCCTCTTTCTGGGCTGGTCCATCGCGCGTGGCGAGATGCGCGCATCGTTCCACATCCTCTTCTTCCCGCTCGCGCTCTACGGTCTCGCCTCCAGTCTCTCCGCGCTGGCCAACGGCGTCTCGATCCATCGGTTCGCCGACGCCGGCATCTGGTTCAAGATGCTCATCTTCCCCGCCGCGCTGCTGATCTTCCGCCAGGTCCCCCAGACCAGAGAGCTCGCCCTGCGCGCGCAGATCGTGTTCGCGACATCCATCGCCCTCGTCGGTCTGTACCAGTACTTCGCTCTCGATCGGCGCGACCTCGAACATCGGATCACCGGCACCTCCACGCACGTGATGACGTACTCGGGGCTGCTGCTGCCTGCGTCACTCCTTCTCCTGGTGCTGGCCATTCACCGCCAGCGCTGGTGGCTGTGGGCGGCGGCAGGGATCACCTCGTTTGCGCTTCTCCTCACGTTCACACGGAGCGTATGGGTGGCCTGGGCGGTGGCCGCGCTCGCCCTGTTCGCGCTCACACGGCCGCGGTGGCTGATGTTCGCCGTTCCTCTGCTGCTGATCTTCGTGACGCTGATGCCGCTCGACCTCTTCGGCCGGCTGATCTCGTCCTTCGATCTGGAGGTGACGTCGAACTTCGACCGCGTGCGCATGGTCGAGGCCGGCGCGGAGATCATCAAGGACTACCCGACCACCGGCGTCGGCCCGGCCAACGTGAAGGAGATCTACCCCCTCTACCGCAAGCCGGATGCCCCCCGCTTCCGCCCGCCCCACCTCCACAACAACGTGGTCCAGATCTGGGCCGAGCGCGGAATCCTCGGCCTCTCGGCGTATCTGCTGCTCCTGGGGCTGTTCCTGCGGGAATGCGCGCGGGGGTGGCGCGGGGGCGGGCGGATGTGGGCGGAGGGAGGGGTGGTGGTGGCGGTGGGGCTGACCTGCGCGGGCCTCTTCGAGTTCAACTTCGGGGATGCCGAGGTCTTCTACCTGATGCTCGAGTATTTCGCCCTGATCGTGGCCTCCCTGGAGGCCACGCCCGAGCCCGCCCCGAATGAACCCGCCCCCTCCCTTGTTCCAGCAGGTTCGTAACCTTTGAGACATGGTCCCGTCGAACAACATAGAGACGCTGGGGAAATGAAACACCTGAGCGATCAGGAGCTGATGCGTATCGTTCAGGGTGGTGACTACTCCCCTGCATCCGAGATTTACGACCGGTACAGTGCGCGGATCTATAACTTCGCGTTTCGATTCTTGAAGAACGCCGAAGCGGCCGAGGACGCCACTCAGGAAGTGTTCGTCAAGATGATGAAGCACGCCAATCAGTTTCAAGGCGACGCCAAGCTGTCGACGTGGCTGTTCTCGATCACCGCGAACTGGTGCCGGGACTACCTGCGGAAGTCCGACAACAAGGCCAAGGAAGCGGAGGACGTCCTGATTCAGCTCCCTACCCCCCCCGAGCTGTCGCCGGAACGGAATCTGGAGAGACGTGAAGACGAGTTACGCGTGCAGCGCGCGTTGTCGGCGCTGACGCCTGAGCAGAGAGAAGCGATTCTTCTGTCCCGCTACCAGGGGTTGTCGTATGCCGAGATCGCCCAGATCGCCGGCTGCTCCGAGGGTGCGGTCAAGACGCGGGTGTTTCGCGCGATGGAGACGCTGAAGAAGACTCTGACCGGCGAGTCGCGTGGAGGTGACAGATGTCTGAATGCAGTGTGATGAGACAGAGCATGCCGTTCCTGCTGACCGAGTCGCTCGACCGCGACCAGCGGGAGCAGACACACCAGCACATCGAGAGCTGCGCAGTCTGCGGCAGCGAATGGGCTGCGTACAGGGACACCTGGGGCGTCCTGGGCGAGCTGCCCAAGGTGGAAGTGCCGGCCCGCGTCCGTGACCGGTTTCTCGTTGCGATCGGCGCGCCCGCTGCCGCCGCTCCGGTGGGAGGGGCGCAGGTCGTTGCCTTCCACCGCCGCAGCGCGGCCAGGTGGCTCGCCCAGGCCGCCGCGGTCGTCGTCATCGCTGGCGGTGCCTACTTCGCCGGACACCGCACGGTGCCGGTCACGCTCGCTCCGACAGGACCGGTCATCAGCTCGATAACCCCTTTCTCCATCGCCGAGACGCGGGTCCTTTCCGCCAGCGCGATCAACCCGAACATCGAAGGGCGGCCGAACATCCAGAACGTGCAGTTCGTCGACGCCGATCCAAACGACAACACCGTCGGTCTCTCGTTCGACGTCACGTCCAGGATGACTGTGACGGGGAGTCCGACCGACAAGAGTCTCGTGCGCCTCCTCTCGTATGTTCTCGAGAACGAGGACGGCGCGGCGCCCTCGCGCTCACGCACGATCGACTGGGTCAAGCAGACCTACTCCGAGCCGGGGTATGTCGATCCGGAGATCGCCAACGCGCTGGCCAAGGTGCTGCGCAACGACGAGCACGAGGGCGTGCGCATTCGCGCCGTCGATACGCTGACGACGCTGTCGGGGCCGGGCTCGGTGTCTACGCGCGACGCCCTGATCGAGGCGCTGAAGAACGATCCCAATCCGGCCGTCCGCATCAAGGCCGTGGAGGCGCTGGCCAACATGGCCCGCAGCGGCAGTGCGTTCGACTCTGCAACCGTGGCCACGCTGCGCCAGAAGGCAGCGCAGGATGACGAGAACCTGTACGTCCGCGTGAAGGCGGCCGAGGTATTGAGCAGCATCCGTCCGTGACAATGACCAGGAGACTCGTTCTTTTCGCCGCTCTGATTGCCGTCGCCACGACGGCCTCGGCGGACCGTTTCTCGGGCCTCGACCGGTTCCATCGCGAGATCCCGATCTTCATCGGAGGCGCGTTCAGCCTCGACAACCGTGAGGCGTCGGGCGACATCGACATCATCGGCACCGACGAGCCCCGTGCCAACATCACGATTGTCCGGACGATTCGGGGACTCGACGACGCGGCCGTCACCGAGGGCAAGCAGATGACGCAGCCCTCCTTCACTGGAGACGACCGGCACAGGATCGTGCGGACATGGCTCTCACCGATGCGGAGCGGGCGGTGGTCGGCGGACTTCGCATACGTCGTGAAGGTGCCGCGAACCGTCAACGTCACCGTGTCCTCGACGACGAGCAACCGCATCCGTGTGAGCGACATGCGAGGCACCGTCCGGATCAGCAACATGAACGGCGGAATCGTGCTCGAGCGCTTGTCGGGAGCGGTCCTGGTGGAGAGCGTCAACGGCAACATCTCGTTCCAGGCGCCGGCTGAAGTCGGCAACATTCAACTCACCACCATCAACGGCACCGTGGAGGTTCACGCTCCCACAGAGGCGGCGTTCCGGTGGGTGGCCGAGGCGGTCAAGGGCGACATCCGGACGACGTTCCCGATCCAGGGCAACTTCCGCGGGAACACCTTCAGCGGCTACGTGAAAGAGCCCGGGCGCGCCACGATCCTCATGCGGACGCTCCTCGGTAACGTGTTGCTGCTGCGGAACGGATCGACGGGAGCCCAGGCGCAGTCCGTGAAGAACGTCATCCAGCCGACCGCGCCGGCCGCGCAGCAGCAGCCGATGCGTGGCCTCGTGGCCCGCAGCCTGACCGAGGCGGTTGTGAACGGGAACCTTCAGTACGCCACATCGATGGGCGATGTAACCATCGGCGAGGTGCGAGGCTGGGCCATCATCCGCACCGGAGCCGGCTCCGTGGAGTTCGGATCGGTACAGGGCGACCTGCAGGTCGAGTCGAACGGCGGTCCCCTCAGCCTCGGCAACATCTTCGGCCAGCTCACGGCGAGGACCGCGGCCGGCGACGTGGTGGTGGAGTCGGCGCGGCGCGGGGGAAGCATCTTCACCGGCGGTGGGATCATCAGGCTGCTCTACAGCGGCGGACCGATGCGGCTGGAGTCGGGCGGTGGCGACATCGTGGTGCGCCGGGCAGCGGGACCGGTCAGCGCCGAGACGCGTTCGGGCGACATCACGATCACGCTCGACCATGCCTCCCGCAGCCAGCGCGTCGGCGCCAAGACCCTCAAGGGGAATCTGCTGCTGAATGTAGGCGCCGGTTTCGGTGCGGACGTCGAGGCGACGATCCTGACGAACGACGCCAACGCGCATGCCATCCGCTCCGACTTCCCCGGCCTGACCGTGCGGCGGGACCAGGTGGGGGGCAAGACGCGGATCCGCGCCACCGGCCGTATCAACGGCGGCGGCGAGCGCGTGGAGCTGTCCGCCGAGAACGGCGGGATCCAGATCGCCTCGCAGTTGTCCGCGACCAGCGTCGTGAACGCGCCTCGCTAAGTCGGTCCTTCGTCCTTCCTTCGTCCTTCGTCCTTCCTTAGTCCTTAGTCCTTAGGAGACCCGCCTAAGGCCTAACCCCCCTAAGGCCTAAGGCCTAAGGACTAAGGGCCTAACGCCTAAGGCCTAAGGCCTAAGGCCAAAGACGTAGGGTGTTCTGCTACGATCCGCGCTCAGATTTTGCGAAGGGGGAACTCTTGAAACAGCATTTTGCAATCGCTCTTCTCGCTTGCGTCCTTGCCGCCTGCAGTCCGGCCGGTCAGGACATGGCTACGAGCACGGGCACGCAGGCGGCGAGCACGACCACCGAGACGATGAGCAGTGACCCCGCGGCCGCGACGACAACGGCGCAGCCGGCCGATGAGGAGAAACCGATGAGCTATTACCAGGACAAGGTCGCCGAGATCCAGACCACGAAGGGCAGCATCGTCATCCGCTTCTTCGCCGACAAGGCGCCGAACCACGTCAAGAACTTCGTCGACCTGGCCGAGAAAGGCTTCTACAACGGCACCAAGTTCCACCGTGTCATCCCCGGGTTCATGATTCAGGGCGGAGATCCGAACACGAAGAGCGCCGACTCGAGCCAGTGGGGCTTCGGCGGTTCCGGGAAGAACGTGGCGGCGGAGTTCAGCGACACGCGGCACGTTCGAGGGATCGTCTCGGCGGCGCGCTCGCAGGATCCCAACAGCGCCTCCTCGCAGTTCTTCATCGTCGTGGGTGACGCCGGCTTTCTCGACCGCCAGTACTCGGCATTCGGACAGGTCCTCAGCGGGATGGACGTCGCGGATGCCATCGTGGGCGCGCCGCGCGGAGCGCAGGACCGTCCGAACGATCCGGTGGCCATTCAGGCGATCAAGATCCGCGCTGCTTCGGACGCGGAGAAGAGCGGTTCGGCGAAGTAATCCGCGGCTCTGTGCACCGTTGGTGCATCTGATTGACCTCGGATGACAACGGCTTCACTTCCGCACGAGGCCACTGGCTTCGTGAACGAGTGGCTGGGCGAGAGATGGACGGCCCGGCCGCTCGCGGGCGACGCCTCCGTGCGCGCGTATTACCGGATTACCACGCCGGACGAGAAGACGTACATGCTGGCGTACTACCCGCCCGAGGTTCGCTCGCAGCTCCGGCGCTTTCTCGATGCGTACCGGGCCGTTTCGCCGCACGGGCGGATCCCGGAGGTGCTGCGCCACTGCGGGTTCGCGGTGATGCAGCACGACGTCGGCGACAGGACGCTTTTCGATCTGCTGCACGCCGATCGGCAGCAGGGGTTGCGCCTCTACCGGAAGGCCATCGACCTGTTGGTCGGCTTCCAGCGGGCGCCGGCCGGGGAGATCAACCCGCCGTTCACGGCCGGGTTCTTCGTGGACGAGATGGAGATGGCCCGGGAGTATTACGCGGAGAGGCTCATGGCGGTGCCCGAGAACGTGGCGGCCCGGCTCGATCCGCTGTTCAGGAAGCTTGCTGATAATCTGTCACGACATCAATATATGCTGTGTCATCGTGATTTTCATGGTCAGAATATTCATATTTATGATGACTCTCTTTTCCTGATTGATTATCAGGACCTGAGAATGGGTCCTGATACCTACGACATGGCGTCCCTGCTGCGCGACCGCGGCGTGGGCCGCATCATCCGCGACGAGACGGAGCTGGAGCTCATCGACTACTATGCGCTGCGCTCCGGCGCCGCCGGTCCGGTGCGCCAACGCTATTTCGAGACGCTGCTGCAGCGTTCGATCAAGATTCTCGGAACGTTCGCCAGGCAGCCCATCGCGCGCGGACGGATGCACTATCTGGATTTCATCCCCCCCACCATGGAAAGCATCCGGCGCTGTCTGGAGGAGCTGCCCGAGTTCGCGCAGCTCTCGGACCTTCTGCCGATGGATTTCTCGATCGACGCGGCGCGCCAGCGCGCGGCAAGCATCAAGGAGACGTAGAGGAAATGGCTCAGCACAAGATCACCCTGCTTCCCGGAGACGGTATCGGGCCGGAGGTCACGGCTGCGGTCGTGGCGATCATCGAATGCGCCGGCGTGGACGTGGAGTGGGAGAAATTCTTCGTCGGCGCCGAGGCGATCTCGCGGTTCGGCGACCCGCTGCCGCAGGAGGTGCTCGACTCCATCCTCCGCAACAAAGTGGCTCTCAAGGGGCCGGTGACGACGCCGGTCGGCACCGGGTTCGCCTCCATCAACGTGCGCCTGCGGAAGAGCCTCGACCTCTACGCGAACCTGCGGCCCGTCAAGTCGCTGCCGAGCATCAAGACGCGCTACGAGAACATCGATCTCATCGTCGTCCGCGAGAACACGGAAAGCCTCTACGCCGGCCTCGAGCACGAGGTGGTCCCGGGCGTGGTGGAGTCGATCAAGATCATCACCGAGCGCGCTTCCACCCGCATCGCCCGCTTCGCCTTCGAATACGCGCGCACACACGGCCGGAAGCGCGTGACGGCCGTCCACAAGGCCAACATCATGAAACTGTCCGACGGCCTCTTTCTCAAGTGCTTCCGCACCGTGGCCCAGGACTATCCGAACATCACGGCCGACGACCGCATCGTCGACAACCTGTGCATGCAGCTGGTCATGGACCCGAACCAGTTCGACATTCTCCTTCTGGAGAACCTCTACGGGGACATCGTGTCGGACCTGACGGCCGGACTGGTCGGCGGTCTTGGTGTGGTTGCCGGCGCCAACATCGGTGAGAACGGGTCGGTCTTCGAGGCCGTGCACGGCAGCGCCCCCGACATCGCCGGCCAGAACAAGGCCAATCCGCTGGCCCTGCTGCAGTCAGCGGTCATGATGCTGCAGCACATCGGCGAGATGGATGCAGCCAATCGGATTCACAGCGCGATCCTCAGGCTTCTGGACTCCGGACCGCAGCACCGCACCCGGGACATCGGCGGCACGGGCAACACATCCGATTTCACGACCGCGATCTGCGACATGCTGCGCCGGGGGACGAGGGCGGGGGATTGAGGATCTACGATCCATGAAGCCGGACTTCAGTACGCACTACCTGCGCGGAGTGGAGCATTTCAACGCCCGGGAGTTCTGGGATGCGCACGAGTCGTGGGAGACGATCTGGCTCGTGGCGGCGTCGGACGCCGAACAATTCCTGCAGGGGCTGATCCAGATCGCGGCGGCCTACCATCACGTGCAGCGCGGCACGTTTCGCGGCGCGGTGAGGCTCTTCGATGCCGGCCTGCGTCGGCTCAGTGCGTTCCCGCATCCGTACTGCGGCACGGACCGCCGGCCGCTCGAAGCGGCGGCGCGAGCGCACCGCCAGTGGACCGCGGCGCGCGTCGATGCGGAGGAGTGGCAACAGCGGCTCGAAGAGGGCGATTATCCGCGAATTGCTCTCATAGCGCCTGATGGATCGGTGTCGCCACCGTCGAGCAATTGGTAATTTTCCCTTGCGCCGTTCGGGATCACGATACAATCCGGTCGTCGCCTCAGCTCAAAAAATACACCTCGCGTGAGGATCCGATATGCAGGATAACGATCAGCGGGACCGTGAGCTTTTGGGTGTTCTGCAGGGTGAGCTTCCGCTCGTTTCCACGCCGTACGCGGTCATCGGACAGATGATCGACATGTCCGAAAAAGAGGTGATCAAACGGACCGAGAGGCTCAAACGGGAGGGCATCGTCCGTCAGATCTCCGCCCACTTCGATACCCGCTCGGTTGGCTATCGCTCCTGTCTGGTGGCGGCCCGCGTCCGCGCCGATCACATCGATGAGGCGGCCGGCGTCGTCAGCGCGCATCCCGGCGTCTCGCAGAACTACCGGCGCAACAACGACTTCAATCTCTGGTTCACGATCGCCGTGGCCCCCTCCTCGAAGATCGGACTCGACAAGACCATCGACGTCCTCGGCGAAGAGGCCGAGTGCGACATCATCCGCCCCCTCCCCACGCTGAAGTTGTTCAAGAGCGCCGGCGCCGATGCCTCCGATGCTCACAGCGGGGAAGAGAATGCGCAAGGCGAGTTTCCGCCGCTCAGCACGACCGAGATCGAGGCCGTCCGCATCCTCCAGCGCGATCTGCCGCTGCAGCCGCGCCCGTTCGACGTCGTGGCACGTCTGGCCGGCATCGCCGCGGACGAGATCCTGGGAGCCGCGCGCTCGATGCAGAAGCGCGGTCAGCTCCGCCGGTTCACAGCCACCGTGCAGCCGCGCAAAACCGGATTCCTGGCCAGCGCGATGGGCGTCTGGATCGTCCCGGAGGACCAAGTCGACGAGTACGGCGCGAGACTCTCGCAGAACAAGGCCGTGTCGCACTGCTATCTCCGGCCTGTGTACGAAGACTGGCCGTACAACCTCTACACCATCGTGCACGGGCGCTCGGTCGACGAATGCGAGTCGATCATCAACGACCTGGCCATCGATACCGGCCTCTCCGAGAAGATCGCGCTCTATCCAACCAAGGAGTACAAGAAGTCGCGCATCAGCTTCTTCTCGTCCGAGGCGGAGGAGTGGGAGTCCTCGCGCGCGGCGCGACTGCAGGCCGCGGCCTCGTAGTCCCGGTTGTTCGAGAGCATCCAGCCGCCTGACCTCGCTGCCCGTCTGCGGGTCGCGACGGTCGTTCCGCTGGCCGCGTTTCTCACATCGGAAGCGTATTTCTCTCTCGCTCCGCTCCTCGGACGCGTTCCCGCTCCGCTGTTCTGGGCCATTGCCTTGACCACTCTGGCTGGCGCCGGTTCCGGCCTCTTCCTCACGACCTCGCTCGCGCTGCGGCGCCGCTCGGAGGTGCGCGGCGGCCGCGCCATCTCCTGGCTGCTCGCCGCAGGCGCGGCCAGTCTGCTCTGTACCTGGAGGTTCCTCGGGCTTACGCTGCCGTGGCTATGACTTCACCGTTTCCGACCATTCCGTACCGGCGCCGGCGACTCGATGCGGAGGCTGCCGTGGCGGCGGCCCGGGAGTTTCTCGACACGATCCGGCTCAGACGAAGCGTCCGCGAGTTCTCGAGCGAGCCCATTCCGCTCGAGGCGGTCAGACTCGCTGTCGCTGCCGCCGCGGCTGCACCGTCCGGCGCGAACATGCAGCCCTGGACGTTCGTCATCGTCACCGATCCCGATCTGAAGCGCCGCATCAGGATCGCCGCCGAGGAAGAGGAGAAGGAAAACTACGGCGGACGGATGCCGGCGGAGTGGCTCGCGGCACTGGCGCCTCTTCAGACGGACTGGCGCAAGGAGTTCCTCGAGGTGGCGCCGGTGCTCATTGTCGTGTTCAAGACCGACTATGGCATGGCGCCGGACGGTCGCCGGATCACTCACTATTACGTCAACGAGTCGGTCGGCATCGCGTGCGGGTTTCTGCTGGCGGCGCTCAACGCTGCCGGCCTTGCCACGCTCACCCACACCCCTTCGCCGATGGGGTTCCTCCGCGACATCCTCGACCGGCCGAAGAACGAGAAAGCGTACCTCCTGATCCCGGCGGGCTACCCGGCCGATGGCTGTCGCGTACCGGACATTGCGCGCAAGCCGCTCCACGAGACGGTCATCGAGCGATAGCGCAGAAGTTTTTGACGTCGCGGCAGGCCAGCGCACGGTACGGGCGCGCGGAATGCCTCTTGATCAGGATCCGTGTCGATGGATCTCGACTTCGTCATCCGGGAAGCTGAGGAGGACCCGCGACGACCGCCCTCGGCAGTGAATCTGACGGGATGGGAGTCGGTCGTCTTCGAGGTGGCCGACGATGACGAGGAAGCAGAGGACTAGTGGCCTGTGACGGCCACTAGGTTCGCTCTCCCCCGCTACTTGTTCTCTTCGGTCTTCTGCACCGCGGCGATCGCTCCCTGAAAGCCGATCTTCGAGTGCGTTCCGTCGCAGAAGGGCTTCGTCGTCGACCCGCCGCAACGGCACAGCGCCCTCTTCGCGACGGGGATCTCGTTGCCCTGCGCGTCGACGAGCGTGAAGTCGCCTTCCACCACCAGCGGCCCGTTGTCCTTGATCTTGATCGTGACGCTCATCGTCGTCTCAGAAGATCGGATTCGCGGCGCGGTGGTGGAACTTCCATTTGTACGTGAAGCCCGGATAATCGACGGGCACCACATACTGGACATCCACCGTGATGTCGTTGTTGCCGCGTCTGATCTTCACGTTGTCCTCCGAGACCGGCAGTTCGAGGTCGGCTGCCTTCTTCAGAATCGTGGCCATGATGCGCTTATCGCTGTGCATCCCGGCCGCCTTGGCTTCGTTGACGACTTCACTCCTGAGCTCGGCGGCCTTCACCTTGATCGGGATCATCTTGTACGCGACGAAGATCCCCGCGAGGAGCAGCAGGAGCCCGACCACACACCCGAACTGACCCTCCCCACGTTGACCGCGGAATCGATGCATGCAAAACCTCCAGCCTGAAGCCAGAGTAGCAGGTCACTCGATCCATTTGAAGATGCGGCGGCCGCTGCCGTTCGACCAGAGTACGAGGCGCGCGCGGCCGACGATCAGTTGTCGCGGCAGGGAGCCCCAGTGGCGGCTGTCGAGTGAGTTGTCCCTGTCGTCGCCGAGCACGTAGTACCTGTTGGCGCCGACGAGCTGGGGCGACACGCTCTCGGTGCTGGCCTGCCGGCGGACGTAGGGCTCCGGGACGGTGTAGCCGCCGATGCGCAGCCGGCCGAGCCTGCTGTCGATGAGATCGCCCGGAGCTGCGACGACGCGCTTGACCATCCACTCCGAAGGGCGTTGCGGCGAGCGGAACACGACGACATCACCGCGTGCCGGGCCGGCCGGCCCGTATGGAATCACGATGATGTGATCGCCCACGCTCAGCGTGGGCTGCATGGAGCCGGAAGGGATGGCGTAGAGCCGCACCGTCGAGCGGACCAGGACAGCGAGCACGATCGCCACGCCCAGAGGCTGGAGGATCATGCGGAGAACGGATTTCTGCCGCGGCATGCTTCTCTGGAAAAACGAACGGGCGGGGAGGAAAGTTCCCTGGTGTGGTGAATTAGAAATACGTAGCAGCTAGCGGCTTCCGCTCGTGGCGTGCATCGTGTCGCGCGAGCGGCCCGGGCCCGGCGTTTCGGCGGAGGTGCCTTTGACCATGTACACGGGCATTTTCTGTTGCAGGCCCTTGAGCGCGAACTCGCCGAGCGACTCGGTCTCGAAACTGCCGGCCAGACGTTCGAACGTGTTTTGTGAAATCACGAGCTGCCCCGGCTTTGCCACGCCGCTCTCGAGCCGCGAGGCGATGTTCACGGCGCTGCCCAGGACGGTGTAATCGACGCGCTTCTCGGTGCCGACGTTGCCTACGACCGCGGGCCCGCTGTTGATGCCGACCCGGATCCGGACCTGCTGGAGACCGGCCTTCTCGCGTTCGGCGTTCCACTCCCCGACGAGGCGCTGCATCATCAGGCCGGCCAGGACGGCCCGGTCGGCGTGGTCGTCCTGCGGGATCGGCGCCCCGAAGAACGCCATGACGGCGTCGCCGATGAACTTGTCGAGCGTGCCGCCGTACGCGAAGATCGACTCCACCGCGCACGAGAAGAAGTGCGACAGAAACTCCGCCACTTCCTCCGGCTTCTTCGTCTCCGAGACCGTGGTGAATCCCGAAATGTCCGCAAACATGATCGACAGCTCGGCGTTGCGGATCTCGGTCTCGTCGGCGCTGATGATGCCTTTCACGATCTCGTCGATGACGGCCGGCGAGTGATAACGCTCCATCTTCGAGCGGATCTTGCGCTCCTGCTCGATCTTCTCGGAGAGCTGCGCGCGCTCGATGGCCACCGCCGCGAAGTTCGCCAGAGCGGTCAGAAGGTCGAGGTCCTCTTCCTTGAAGCTGCCGATGTGAATGCGCGAGTCGACCTGCACCGCGCCGATGACGCGCTGACGGTTCCACAACGGCACGCACATCGCCGAACGGATCCCGTGAATGGCGATCGACTTTCCGCCCAGAAGGCGCGCATCTTCGAGAGCGTTCGACGTCATCAGCGCGACCTGCTGGTCCGCCACCATCTTCAGGATCGTGCGCGAGATGGGGATGTCCTGCGCTTCCGAGTCGTCGAGGAACTTCGTGAGCTTGGGAACGGGCTGCCCGGTTTCGTCGAAGAGGATGATCAGCCCGCGCTCGACCGGCAGGTACTTGAAGATCATGTCCATGACCACTTCGAGCAGCGACTGCAGATCTTCCGTCTGCAGAAGGGCCTTGGCCACCTGGATCAGGACCTGGAAGATCTTCTCGCGCGTAAAGTCGGCAGGCTTCACCGCCGCGGCGCTGGATGCCGGGGCCGACGACTGCTGCGCGACCTCGGCCAGGTCGAGGCCGAACTCGGAATTGAAGTCGGAGATGCGCCGGATGACCGTGCCGGAAGGGTTGTCGAACATCGACTCGGCTCGGAACTCCACTGAGGGAAGTGCGCGGATCTCCACCTGAACCGACCCGATGTGAATCTGGTCTCCCGCGTTGACCTGCGCCTCGGTGACGAGGTTGTTGTTGAGCTTGACGCCGTTCGTCGACTTCAGGTCGATGATCCACCACCTGCTGTCGCGAGGCTCCAGGCGGGCATGTTTCCGCGACACGGATGGGTGGTTCAGGATGATGTCATTGCCCTCGGTGCGACCGATGGAGAGTGGCCCTTTCAGATCCGTCACCCGGGGCACGCCGAGGTCGAGGTAGTGGATCTGGAGCTGGTCGGTCATTGAACCGCGAATTATACCTTTCCGACCCCGGGGCTAGTGCCGCGCGGAGCGCCGCCGGGTCACCGGTTCGACGACGAAGTGCAGCGTCGCGTTCGGCATGGAGGAGACCGTGACGGGGCTGGCCTCCCGCAGCGCGCGCGCGTTCTGGTAGTAAACCGTCGTGAAGCGTCCCACCGGGTCCTGGGCCGCGAAGATGTAGGTGCCCGGCAGGACGACCAGGTCGAACCGGCCGCCGAGGCCTTCGGTCGTCACGATCCGATCGCCGTCGGGTGTGAGCGCGTAGATCTCGACGCCGGAGACCTGGGCGCCGCTCGGATCGGTGATATTGCCGGAGACTCGTGTTCCGCGCCTGACGCTGAAATCGATCGCGGCGATCTGACCCATTTCGAGAGTGCGTGCGGGCGAAACCTCGAACGTGAGCGCATTCCCGAGGTACGAGGTGGCGTAGCGGAGCCGCGGGTCGAAAGCGAGAAGCTTGTACGTGCCGGGAGTGACGACGAGACCGTAGCGTCCGGCGGCATCCGCCTCGCTGCTGCCGGCCATGATCCCGTCCAGAGTGTAGGCGGCGACCAGGACACCGGGCGCCTGCCGCGTCGAACCGTCTTCGAACACGGTTCCCCGGATGTGGGCGGAGCGAACGAGCGCGAAATCGGCGAACAACGGAGCGTCCTGAGAGGCTGCGACGATCGTCGAGGCGTGGAACGTGATCTGGCCCTCATGGAACGCCGTCGCGTACACGCCGCTCTCGTCGTAGGCAATGAGCTTGAAGGAGCCGGGCGGCAACACGAGGCTGTACGAGCCGTCCGCGGAGGTCCTGGCCGAGACGCGCTGCGTTCCGTCGAGGTTGTACGCGCCGACGGTGATCACCGGCAGTGCCGCCGATGTGACGCTGTCGACGACTCTTCCGCTCAGTCGTGTTCCTGGCGAGACCGTGAAGGACAGGCCGGAGCGCAACTCCCCTCCGGTGACGGTGACGAGCGGCGACTTCTCGAACGACGTGGAATTGCCGAGGTACGCAGTCGCGTAAACGCCCTGCTGGTCCGTGGCCACGAGCCGGTACGCGCCCGCCGGAAGCGAGAGCGTGTACTGCCCGCCGCCATTCGTCAACGTCGAGCCGGCCTCGTCCGCCTCGGGCGTGAAGGCGAAGATCCGGATGCCGCTGACGGGCTGGCCGGCCGGATCGTCCACGCTGCCAACCAGAGAAGCCGCGGGCTGGAGATCGAAGTTGACGTTCTGAACGGTTCCGCGGGCCGTCACGACCACTTTGTCGGCTGTGTCGAACGTCTGCCTGCCGCTGTAGAACTGGGATGAATACAGCCCGCTGTTGTGGTAGGCGATGAGCTTGTACTCGCCCGGGGGAGCGACGAGCGAGTAGAGGCCGTTGACGTCCGTGAACGTGAAGCCGCGCTGCGTCCCCGACAGGTTGTAGATCTCGACCGCGGAATCGCGGAGAGGAGCGCCTTGGAGTGTGACGCGCCCGCTGACGGAGCCGCCTGGCACGAGGATGAAGTCGATCAGTCTCGACTGGTTGGCGGTCAGCGAGACGATGGGGGACGTATTGAACGAGTCGGCATTCCCATCGAACGACGTTGCGTAGAGCCCGGAGAGGTCATACGCCAGAACGCGATAGTCCCCGGCCGGGAGGTCGAGGCCATAGCGGCCCAGGAAGTCGGTCTTCCCGGTGGCCTGCAGTGTGCCGTCTGCGTTGTAAGCGGCCACAACCATGGCCTCCAGGGGCGTGGCGGAACCGTCCCGGACCACCCCTCCGACATTCGCCGCGATCAGCGGCTGCGCCGCGAGCAGAAATGCCGCGATCAGGGCGTACTTCCGTCCCGCACATTTCTGGACAGTCATGGGTGCGTCCTGGACAGTCATGGGTGCGTCGTGGAACAGCCGTTTCCTTGCGAACATTGCAATGTTGTGGTGAGAGAGATGACGCGGCACAATGAGTGTATCCGTCTCGTGCAAAGACGCCAAGATGGGCATTTTCTCGAGCCTTCGCATCCGCACCAAAACGGTGCTGATCATGACCTTGATCCTGGCGGTCATGTCGCTGGCCGTTTATCTGTACTTTCCCTCCCGGCTCAAACAGCGCGGAATTGACGACATCACCGAGAGAACGGCGGTGCTGAGCGAAATGGCGGCCTACGCCATCGCTCCGGCGCTGAATGGGAACGATCGGGTGGCGGTCGCCGAGGCGCTGGTGGGGATGCGCCGCAGCTCGGGCGTCGCCTACCTCGTGGTTCTGGACGCGAAAGGGATGCTGATGACTGCGGTCGGCGATCTCTACGCCGAGGCGGTCGATTTCCGCGAGCTTCCGATGAAGCCGATCGCGGCAGTCGCGTTCGCCGACCGCCGGGAACGCGGCCAGCCGCCTGGGGAAGGGGAGGCCACCCCGCGCGGCGGCTTCTCCCGCGACGGCTCGGTGTATCAGGTTGTCTCACCAGTGCGATATCGCGGGCGGCAAGTCGGTTCGATCTACGTCGGTACGGCGATGGGCAGCGTGGATGAGGAGACCTCGCGCAGCCGGGCCACGGTCGCGCTCGTCACGACTCTGGCGTTCGGGCTGGGCGTCGCGGCGACCTATCTGCTGAGCACTCTCATCACGGGGCCGCTCAGCAGGATCGCCGAGACTTCCGAGCGCATCGCCGAGGGCGATCTGGAGCAGCGCGCGCAGATCGACTCCACCGATGAGGTCGGGCAGCTGGCCCGGTCGTTCAACGTCATGGTCGACCGGCTGGCGGCGGCACAGTTCGAGCTGGAGGGGCTGAACCGCACCCTCGAGGATAGAGTGGACGAGCGGACCGCCCAGCTCCGCGAGGAGTTCGAGGAACGGCGCCGGGCCGAGAGCGCCCTGCGCGTCTCCGAGGAGCGCTACCGGCTGTTGTTCGATCGCAATCTCGCCGGCGCGTACATCGCCACGCCCGATTTCCGCATCATCAGCTGCAATCAGGCGTGCGCGCGTCTGTTCGGCTACGACTCGATCGAGGAGTTCCTCTCCAGTGGCGGCGAGATGGCCTACGGCAGCGACTCCCAGCGCGAGGCGATCGCGCGGCGCCTTCAGGAAGAAGGCACGGTCATGAACGAGGAGGTCGAGTTGCGCTTGCGGGACGGGCGCACGCTCTGGGCTCTCGAGAACGTCCGCCTCATCCGCGATCCCAAGAGCGGGGAGGCCACGCTGGAAGGTGTGCTTCTCGACATCTCCGAGCGCAAACGCGCCGAGAGGGAGATGGAATACCGCGCCTATCACGACGTGCTCACAGGCCTGCCCAACCGCTCCCTCTTTCTGGATCGAGTCAGCGTGGCGATCGCTCGCGCGCAACGCCTTTCCGGACACGTGGCCGTGATGTTCCTGGACCTCGATTACCTGAAGACCATCAACGACACGCTGGGGCACGCCGTCGGCGACGAGCTGCTGAAACGCGTGGCCGCCCGCCTGGCGGACACGCTGCGCGGCGAGGATACGGTGGCCCGGGTCGGCGGCGACGAGTTCCTCGTGCTTCTACCGGAGGTTCGGGATGAGGAAGGCGCGTCGATCGTGGCTCGCAAAATCCACGACTCGCTGCTCGAGGCGTTCGTCGTCGACGATGACGAAATGCACCTCACCGTGAGCATCGGCATGGCCATCTATCCCGAGGACGGAGCGGATCCGGAGACGCTGGTCCGCAGCGCGGACGCCGCGATGTATCGGGTCAAGGAATCGGGTGGCAACGACTACAGGCTGTCCAGCCGGATCGGAGACGCCGGAGTGGTCGGCCGCATGACGCTCGAGCAGGAGATCCGCGACGCCCTCGAGAACGATGAGTTCACCCTCTACTTCCAGCCGCAGGTCGAGCTCGACACCCGTCGGATGTCGGGGGCCGAAGCGCTCGTCCGTTGGAATCATCCCAGCCGCTCCCTCGTCGCGCCGGCCGGCTTCATCCCGATCGCCGAGGCCACCGGCTTGATCACACTGGTGGGCGAGCGTGTCCTCTACAAAGCCTGTGAGCAGGTCGTGCGATGGCGCAGTGCCGGACACGAGCCGCCGCTGGTATCGGTGAACGTGTCGGCCCGCCAGTTCTATCAGCGCGACTTCATCGGCATGGTGAAGCGCATCCTGGACGAGACGCACGTCGAGCCGCAGTGGCTGGAGCTGGAGATCACGGAATCGGTCACCATGCAGAAAGGCGAGCACGCCCTCCGCATGCTGCGCCGCCTCCGCGACCTCGGCCTCTCCATCGCCATCGACGACTTCGGCACCGGCCAGAGCTCGCTCAGTTACCTGAAGTCATTCCCGATCGACACGGTGAAGATCGACAAGAGCTTCGTGAACGACATCGGCCGGCGCAACACGAGCGAGTCCATCGTCGCCGCGGTGCTGCTCCTGGGGCGGCAGCTCAAGATGCGGACCGTGGCGGAGGGTGTCGAAAGCGAAGAACAGTGCGACTTCCTGCGCCGGCACCACTGCCGCGCCATCCAGGGATTCCTGATCAGCCGGCCGATCGAGGCCAGCGACTTCGAGGAGAGGTTCCTCCGGCCCGCCATGAGCATCGAGGCCTAGGGAACTCATAGCGCCGATCGCCGCGCCAGTTCCGCCGCCACCAGCGCCGATGCGCGTGGGCTCTGAGTCACGGTCCAGTCCAGCGCGATCGAGGACATGGTGGTGTCGGCGGGCTGATTGAAGAAGACCACGGCCTTGATGCCGCGGCCGTAGTGATGGTCGATCATGTAGAACGCCTGCCGGTACCACTCGGTGGCATCGCCCCCGGCGGTCAGCGTTCCGAACTCGCAGACCATGATCGGCCTGTTCAGCTTCTGCAGCGCCGGGTAGGCCTTCTCCACGATCTGGTGGAATGTCCACCAGCGCGACCATTGCGCGACGTTGCCGTAGTTCAGGACGCCGATCCCGATCCAGTCGACGAACTCCGCGCCCGGATAGTAGTACTCGAACCACGGCATGGAGATGTGGGGCGACCAGACCCACAGGACGTTGTTGGCGTTCATCTTCTGAAAGACGAGGTGCACGTGTCTCCACGCCGCGATGAAGTCCTCGGGCCGGTTGCCGTTCTGCGGGCCCCAGGGGTAGCGGTACGGATCGTTCATCTCGTGCGCGAAGCGAAGCAGGATGGGCTTCTTGTACTGCGCAGCCGCCCTGGCCCACGGAACGATGTAGAAGTCGTACTCGCCCTTCGCGATGGCGGCCAGGCTTGCGTACTCGCGCTCGGCGAGACGCGGCAGATTGCGCCGCAGACGCTCGTCGAAGTCGCTCACCCACGGCTCCCACGTGATCATCGGGACGGATCCCATACGGCTGATCGTCTCGACCATGCGCACCGGGAACTGCTGCTGCGGCTTGTCTCCCCACGCCGAATAGAGGGAGATGATCGGAAACCGGTAGCGGATGTCCTTCTCGAATGTCTCCAGGCCGGCAAACGTGTTCGGGAACCCGCCGTCGTAAGCGCCGAAGAGAACCCGGGGCGGATTGGCGAGGGCGGCCTTCGAGTCGAGAATGGGGCGCAGAGGCTCGAGGTACTCGGCGCGCGAGCCGCGCCGGACCGACTGGAGCGCGTCGCCCTGCGCATCGGAGAAACGCTGCGCCACGCGCGTCAGGCTCTCCGCGATGGAGCGAAAAAACGCCTGGAACCCGCTGCCGAATCCGATCTGGAACAGGACGCCGACCGCGATGAGCCATCCCAGCGCGAAGAATGCGATCTGATAACGGCGTCTGGCGCTCACTCTTCCGATCTCTCCCGATCCACCCAGGCCGCGTAGATCCGCCCTGACATCAGCATCGTATTGATGATCATAAATGCCGTCATTCCCACGCGCACTTCCGTCGTGATCAGCACCTCAGACTCCGCAAGCACGAAGAGCTGCATGAACAGGGTCCATAGGAACGTGAGCAACGAGATTACAACGATGCCGATCGGAACGCGCGCCAGTTTCCAGAAACTCGCTCGCCGCCGCCGCTTCGATGTCGGGATGTATGGCACGGTGATGCGAACGATAGCCAGTAACAGACCCTTCAGGTACACCGTCCACGACCCGATCTTCAGCAGCGTGCCCCGCCAGTGCCAGCCGGCCTCGCGGGCCGGGTCGCACGTCCAGCGCTGCAGAAACCGGTAGATCACCGCCCCGAAGAATCCCACCGGCGCTGCATGCTGCAGGTACTCGGCGAGAACGAACGCCGCCGGCTGCGCGCCAACCCAGAGAAAGAGCATCGGGATGCTGAGGTAGATCAGCGTCGTGAACCCGACCATGTAGTAGCTCCCGATCATGAAGTACGAGATCTTCTGATGCGCGCTCAGGCGCCGGAACGCACGCGGGTACTCCTGAAACAGCACATCGTGGACGCCGCGGGACCACTTCAGCTGCTGCTTCAGCAGGGAGTCCAGATCCGACGGCACCAGTCCGCGCGAAACGATCTCGGGCACGTAGATCGACTTCCATCCCGCCGCGTGCAGCCTGATCGACGTGACCAGGTCCTCAGCCAGTCCGATGCCATGTCCGCCGATCGACTCCAGTGCCGCCCGCCGGAACGTGCAGTTCGCGCCGATCGCCACCGCGGTGCCCGTTCCGTTCATCCCCTGCATGATCGGGCCGTAGAACGCGAAGGTCTGCTCGGCCGCGGCGCGGGCCACGAACGACTCCGGCGGATTGTAGTAGGCCTGCGAAACCTGGACGAAGCCGACCTGTGGGTCCTCGAAGTATCCGAGGACCCGATCGAGGAACTCCGGGAAGGGGATGTGATCGGGATCGAGGACGAGGATGAACTCCTCGTTCGTCAACTTCAGAGCCGCATTGATCTTGCCCGCCTTCGCCCCCGGAACGCCGAGCAGTTCCAGGTGCACCGCTCCCATGTCACGGGCCAGGGCGCCGAATCGCGGATCGCGCGTGTCGTCGAGAAGATAGGTCGTGTGCGGGTAACGCACCTGGCGCAGGGCCTCGAGCGTCCGCACGAACATCTCGTAGGGCTCACCCGGAGCCGAGGTGGTGAAGATCGCCACTGGCAATCCAGGTGGCGCCGGAACCGGCGCCGGCTGCTCCACGTGGAATCCGTTGTACCAGCCCACCATGAGACGGAACACGCCGTACCACGTGGCCAGCGACAGCAGGATGAACAGGGCCGGGTCGTTGACGTGCTCGAGGCGGAACCACCACAACGCAAATGCGACCACGCTCTGCACGCCGAGGAAGAGCAGGAAGCCGAGGACCCAGCGCTCCCAGCTCTTCACCCCCGGTGCACGGCGGTGGCGGAAAATCTCAGCGCTGTCTGACCAAGGATGCATGAATGGTCCTGGCCTGGTAATCGATCGTCCGGCTGTACTCGTAACCGGCCCTGAGTGAGAACCCGGCAATGGGCCGTGTGGTGAGGTCGAGCCGGGCCCGGAAGGGCTCGTACACCCGCTCGAAGGCGAACGGCACGATCGTCGCGGGCAGAGGCTCGGCGCCGGCGCCCGGCGCGAACGCGATGCCCTTGTCGCGCGCCTGGCCGCCGTCCAGCTGCGCGCGAAGCGCTCCTCCTCCCGGCCACTTCAACTCTCCGCCGATGATGCCGCGACCCTCTGTCAGATCCACCGGCGTCCAATACGGGATGTAAAGGCCGCGATAGGTGTACCGGAATTGACCGGAGGGCAGGCGCGACGACGACACGGAAATCTCGAAGAAGCGCGCGTCATCGGTATCCCGGTGCGCGGCGGAGAGTCCGGCCCAGATGCCGAACCGGTCATGCCGGACGATCGGGACGATTCCGTACGCGTACGCCAGCGTGCCGCGGTTTCTGTCCTCGTACTGGAGGCGCTCGAGATGCACGGCGGCGCTGCGGCCGCTCGCGTCCTCTCGCTTCCACTCCAGCGTCGTGCTGCGCACCATGGCGTACTTCTCCGCGGGATTGGTGAGGATCTCGCGCTGGCCCGCCGCTGCCGAGATCGCCGAGCGCCCTGCTCGCAACGTGAGCACGATGCTGCCGATCGGCTCCGTCTGGCCGGCCGGAAGCCGGATGGCCCCTGCCGAGGCGGAGAGCGTGAGCCGCTGCCAGGGAAATGCGCGCTCGACTCCGGCCGTGATTCGCGGAGCCGTCGACGTCCGGCCGTCGAACGGCCGGTGCAGCCGCCACGTGCCTGCAGAGAGGTCCCATCGCGTCAGTGGATCGGCGAACCCGGTCGCGGCGACTCCGGCCAGGGCGGCGTGAAACGGCTGATCGTCCCTGGTCGCCGTTGCCTCGATCCGTTGGGTGGGACGCATCGCAGCCTCGATCTCGGTCACGCTTTTGCGCGCCAGCTCGCGGGCCGGATCCTTCGCCAGCACGCGCCGGAACTCGCGCAGCGCCGTGGTGTAGTCACCCTGCCAGTACGCAGCGGTGGCGCCTCCCTCGAGCGCTTCGACCCCTTCGGCCGCCTGGAACTGCCGGCGCGCCTCGGCGTACCGGCCGCTCCACAGCAGCGCCCGGGCCAGGCCGAGGCGGGCGCGCGGGGGTGGTAGCGGGCCATCCAGCAGCGCGCGATACCGCCGCACGGATTCGTCGAGCTCGTTGTTCCACGCCAGCGTCTCCGCAAGTATGATCTCGTCTTCCGCGGTGCCTTCGGGAGAGGCGACGACCACCCTCAGCAATGCGATGGCCGGCCCGAATTCGCGGCGGTCCCGGTGCTCGAGTGCGGACTTTCTCGCGTCTGCGGTTGTAAGCTGTGCTTCGGAGGTACGCGAGGGGCTGAGCAGGATCAACACGATTACGGCGCCCAGCACGCCCGTCCGCGAGGATTGCACGCCGCGAGATTAGCAGACCTCGCAAACGAAACAGGTCTTTGCACACCAATGAATAACGTATAATCGGCAGCCGTCCGCCTAAGGGGAAGCCGTCCAAATGTCAGATCAAACGGCGAATGCCGTTTTTGATAGCCGTCTCATTGTCCGGGCAGCGCTCCGCACCGACGTGGGAAAAGTGCGCTCGGAAAACCAGGATTTCGGCACGCTGACCAGCGAGCAGGAAGAGCGCAACAGTCAGCCCGGTGGAAGGCTGCTCGTCGTCGCGGACGGCATGGGTGGGCATCGCGGCGGAGCCACGGCCTCGCGCCTGGCCGGAGAGACGGTCAAGGCGAAGTACCTGGGAAGCAGCACGAGGGACATCCCTTCCGCGCTCCGCGATGCGCTCTCGGTCGCGAACCGGCGCATCTTTTCCGAGGCCCAGGCCAATCCTGATCTGCGTGGGATGGGAACGACGACCTCCGCATTGGCCGTGCGCCAGAATCAAGGCTGGTTCGCGCACGTCGGCGACTCGCGGATCTACATGATCCGCGGCGAGGAGATCCGGCAGCTCACCGACGATCACTCGCTCGTCGCAACGATGATGCGCGAAGGGCTCCTCACCGCCAAGGAGGCCGAGAACCATCCGCGACGCAATGTCCTGCAGCGTTCCATCGGAGTCGGCGAAGAGGTCGAGATCGACATCAAGGGCCCGATCGACCTGCACGAGGGCGACATGTTCATCCTCTGCAGCGACGGCCTTCATGGCCTGGTGAAAGAGGATGAGCTGAAGGAAGTGGTGCAGATGGGCGTCGACGAGGCGGCGGATGAGTTCGTCAAGCGCGCGCTCGAGCGCGGCGCGCCGGACAACGTCACCGTCATCGTCGCGCGTGTCGAGCGCGCCACTGCTGACGACGATACCATCGCCGCAGCCACGCTGGACGGGAGGACGCTCGATCAGGCCGCGTTCGACGAGACGATTTCCGACGACACGGTGCGTGAAGTCCCGACGCCGACGTTGCCGGGCCAGATCCCGCTGGCCGCAACGGCCGAGGTGGCACTCCCTTCTGCCGGGGCGCTGCCGATCACGGCCGAAGTGCCCCTGCCGTCCGCGCCGGCGAAGGACGAGAGCAACGTCTCGACGGAAAAGATCGTCGCGTTGAAGGAAAACACGGACAAGATCCCGGCCCTGGCCGTGACAGCCGAAGTGCCTCTGAAGCCGGAAACACCTTCGCGCGCGGGAGCGAAGGCCGACGTCGACGCGACGATTCGCGTTGCTCCGGTCACGATGCCGGCGACGCCGCCGAAGCGACCGGTGGGGAAGCCGGTGCGCAAGTCCGGACGCAATCTCGTGAAGTGGACGCTGATCTTTGTTGTCGTGCTCGCCGCGGCGGGCGCCTGGCTGTTCTGGAGCCAGCAGCAGGGGTTCGCCGATTCGTCATCGACCTCTCAGCGGCGGTAACCCTATGTTGACCCGTTCCCTCGGTGCAATGGGTCTGATCGCCGTGGCCGTCGGCGTGAGTGGCTGCCGCAGGGATGAAGTGCGGCTCGACGAGGTTCAGAAGATGGCTTATAGCGTCAAGCCTGCCGTTGTGCGCGTGAACGCGTTCGCGACGGCCGAGTTCCGCTATTCGGGCCGGGCCATCTTCGAAGTCGCCGCGCAACTCACGCGCGACGGCCGTGATGTCGATCCGCGCAGCATCCCCGATCAGGAGGTCGGCGTGGAGACCGGCGCGGGCGGATCGGGCAGCGGCTTCGTGGTCAATCCGAACGGGTACATCCTCACGAACCTCCACGTGGTGGCGCCTACGCGCGACGCCGCCTCGCTCGAGCGTGACCTGCGCAGGAACGGGGCGATCTCCGCGCTGGTCCGGCATTTTCCGATCGACCAGCTGCGCGCGCTTTATCGCGACGACGTCCTGGACCGTTACATCGACGTCGTGGCCAGGGCGGGACGCCTCGCCAAGACCAAAACGGTCAACGAGGTCGAGCTGTCGAACGGCGAGAAGCTGCCTTTCACGATCCAGCGGTTCTCCCCCGCGCTCACCGAGCGCGGGAACGACCTGGCCCTCCTGAAGATCAACCGGAAGAACCTTCCGGTGCTGCGCCTCGGCGACTCCGAGGCGGTTGGCGTCGGGGAATCGATCTGGTCCGTCGGCTATCCGGCCGTGGCCAGCAGCACCGACGACATCATCGGCGGCTGGCTCTCCCGGGAGAGCGACCTCGAAGCGACGTTCAACCCGGGGACGATCACTGCGATCAAGAGCAATGTCGCGAATGCGCCGGTATTTCAATCGAACGTCGCGATCTATCGAGGCAACTCCGGCGGACCGGCCGTGAACCGCAACGGCGAGGTGATCGGTGTCTCCACATGGGGCCACACGAGCGCCGAGCAGATCAAATTCCTCGTTCCGGTCAATGCGGCGCGGTCGCTCGTCACGTCCGCCGGTGTGCAGCCGAACGTGGAGAGCGACTTCGATCGCTACTACCGCGCGGCGCTCGACGCAGCCGCGGAAGGGCGGTGGGCGGGGGCGCGAAAGAACCTGGCCACGGCATCGCAGCTCTTCCCGAACTCGCCGGACCTCATTCGATTCCGCCGCGACACCGACCGCGCCATCACCCGTGTGCCGGGCTGGCAGCAGTATCCGCTCGCGGTGGCGGTTCTGGGCGGTGGAGCCGTGGCGATCGCGTTTGTCGGGGTTGTGGCCATCGTGGCCGGGAACCGCCGGCACAAAGCCCCTCGAGAGGTGCTGAACAGCCAGGCGGTGGAGTCTGTGGTGGCGCCGGCGGGAACCTCGCCCAACAGGATGCTCGGGCGTTTCACCATCCTCAACGGCCTTCGCGCTGGCGAGAAGCTGGGACTGGGCGGGTCAGGCATCCGGATCGGGCGTGAGTCGGCCATCTGCGAGATCGTGCTGGAGAATCCAAAGGTGTCACGGCTTCATGCCGAAGTGGTATTGCTCGACGGCAAGGTGATGCTGATCGACAGGAATTCCTCAAACGGTACATACGTAAACGATCAAAAGATCGATCGGCGATATCTCAGAGACGGCGACATCATTCACTTCGGTGGGCGCAATGCCGTGGCGGTGGCGTTTCATGTTTAGGATGGGTATGGGCAGGAGAGGACGTCGTGGCTGATAAACGGTGCGCCAACGGGCACTTCATCGACGAGTCATGGGATCTGTGTCCCTATTGCCCGGTCGAGAACGTCGAGCCGGACATCCCCATCGTGCGCCCGACCAGGGCCGTACCGCAGCCCGAGCCGGCGCGCGCCGTCGCGGTGCCGCCAGCCCCGCCCATCCGGCGCGAAGTTCCGCAGCCGCTCCCGGCGGTGGTGCCGGCGGCCATCCCGCCACCCACCGCCCCCGTGAGCGCGCAGCCTGCGGCGACGGCGGCCGCTCCACCGGTCGCTCCGGTGGCCGACCGTCCCTCCACCCCTCCCATGGAGAGGACCATCGCCGTTCCGAAGATGGAGACCGGAGCGGCTGCCAAGCGATACGTTGTCGGCTGGCTGGTGGGGCTGAACGGGGCGTTGCGGGGTGAGTCGTACGCGGTCCGGATCGGGCGCAACGTTCTTGGCCGGGACAAGAAGTCGGACATCGTCGTCAACGACGATCAGGCCTCGGCGCATCACGCCGATCTGGTGTTCCGGCCGGAGGAGCGCCGCTTCATCCTGATGGACCACAACTCCACCAACGGCACTTACGTGAACGAGAGCGAGATCGAGCCGCGGCGCGATCTGGCCGGCAAGGACGTCATTCGCATCGGGTCGCACAGGTTCCTCTTCATGCCGCTGTGTCATGACGGCTTCTACTGGGATGATGAGGGCGCGTTGAAATGATCGGTAACGTCATCGGCAACTACCGGATCGAGCGCGAGCTCGGCGAAGGAGGGATGAGCCACGTGTACGTGGGTCGCACTCTGGCCGCGAACGAGACCCTGCCCACGGACTTCCAGGTCGTGCTGAAAATCATGTCCGAAGAGCTGGCCGGCGAGCTGACGGCGCGCAAGCGCTTCGTGAAAGAGGCGCAGATCCTGTCCAAGCTGCGTCATCGCTACATCACGCGTTTCTACGAGTTCATCAACAACGACAGCGGAGCGACGCTGGTCATGGAGTTCGTCGACGGCATGCCTGTCGACATGCTGATCGCCGAGAAGGGCGCGCTGCCGCTTCGCGACGCCATCACCATCACACAATGCATGCTGGAGGCGCTCGTCTACGCTCACGGCAAGGGGATCGTGCACCGCGACATCAAGCCGGCCAACCTGATCCGCGAGAAGGGCGGGACGGTGAAGGTCACCGACTTCGGCATCGCCAAGATCAAGGAAGGCGCCGGCGTGACCGGCCAGACCGTGCTCACCAAGTCCGGATTCCTCCTGGGCACACCGCACTACATGTCGCCGGAGCAGATCCGCGAGCCGAAAGACGCCGGCGCGAAGTGCGACATCTACTCCGCGGGAGTCGTTCTGTACGAGATGCTCACGGGGACGCTGCCGTTCAACAGCCGGTCGCTTCCGAAGCTCATTGACGCGATCTATCGCGGTGACAAACCGGTGCCTTCGTCGCTGCGCCCCGAGATCGACAAGGCACTCGAGGCGATCGTGCTCAAGTCGATGCACCCCCGTCACGATCAGCGCTACGAGACCGCGCGCGAGTTCTACGAGGAGCTGGAGGAGTACACGGCCCGCCAGCCCATCGCCGGCGGCCTCGGTCCGACCGCACCCGCCTCCTCCCCGGTGTTCGGCTCGTCGCCGAACCTCGCGGCGCCCCAGGCGTCTCAGGCGGCCCCGCAGCAGTGGGCCCTGGTCAACGTCAAGCCCGAAGGAAACGAGAAATACCCGATTCAGGGCGAGAACATCATGGTCGGGCGCGATCGCACCTGCGCCATCGTCCTCACCCATCCGGCCGTTTCGCGGCGGCACGCGCGCATTACCCTCACCGGCGCCTCGCCCGTCCTGGAAGACCTGAAGTCGGCCAACGGTACGTACGTCAACAACACCCGGGTCGACCGTGTGAAGCTCAAGGCCGGCGACGTCGTCCGTTTCGGCGCTGACCCGTCATGCAGTTACGTTTTGAGGGATCACTGATGAATGCCCCCCAGGAGTCGTCATGAGCCAGATCAATTGCCTTCGCTGTAAAGAGCCGATCGACGAGCAGCTGGAGCAGTGCCCGGCGTGCGGCGAGAAGGTGACCAGTTTCCAGAGGACGTATGCGACGCGTCTAATCGATGGCAAGTACCAGATCCTGGACAGACTCGGAGTGGGCGGCATGGGCGAGATCTTCAAGGTCCGCCACATCCACCTCAACGAGCTGCGCGTCATCAAGATCATGCGCCCCAACGTGGCAGCGGACGACCAGGGGTTACAGCGCTTCCTTCAGGAAGCCCGTACCTCCACGATGATCAAGCATCGCAATCTGGCGATGCTGTACGACTTCGCGCAGCTGGAAGACGGCTCCTACTACATGGTCTGGGAGTTCATCGACGGCACGAACATTCAGAAGTGGATCGCCACCAACGGCCCGGTCCCGCCGCGCCTGACGGTGGAGATGTCCATTCAGGCCCTGCACGGGCTGGAGAATCTCCACTCCATGGGCCTGATTCACCGCGACATCTCGCCCGAGAACATCATGATCTCGCAGGATCACCAGGGGAAGCTGCTGGTGAAGGTCATCGACTTCGGCATCGCCAAGTCGCTCGCCGAGGGCGAGTCCGGCCACGGTCTCACCCAGACCGGCATGTTCCTCGGCAAGCTCAAGTACGCGTCGCCCGAACAGGCCGGGTTCCTCAAGGAGGGCGAGCACCTCGACCCCCGCAGCGACCTCTATTCTTTCGGCATCGTCATGTACGAGATGCTGGCCGGACGCGCCCCGTTCCAGGCCACGAACCCGCACGGCTACATCCTCAAGCACGTCACGGAGAAGCCGGTCGCGATCGCGGAGCTGAATCCCAACGTCAAGGTCCCGGCCCAGCTCGAGTCGCTCATTCTCAGGGCCCTGGAGAAGAACCGCGACGTGCGATACCGCACCGCCGCGGAGTTCGCAAGCTCGCTCGAGGCAGTCCGCGCCGCCGTTCCCCCCGACCAGAAATACGGGCTTGGCGAGCGGCTGGTCACCCTGTCGGCGGCGAAGACTCTGGCCGACCTCCCGAAGTACACCCCGACGTCCATGGGCACGTCGACGACGACCGGCACAGGGACGCAGGGGGGGACCTCGTCCGGTGGGATTCGGACCGGCGGGAACGATGCCACGGTGATGGAGCGCAATCTCACCGCGGCAGGAAGGCCGGGCACGCAGCACGATGCGACGGTCGTCGAGCGGATCGGCGCGCCGGGTGGCAGCGCCAGCGCCACGATCGTGGAGTCGAAATGGGCGGGCGGCCAGCCGGCCGAGGCCACGGTGCTGGAGAAGCAGATGGCGCGGCCGCCGGCGAAGAGCAAGGGGCTGATGATCGGAATCGCGGCAGCGGTCCTGGTCGTGCTGATCGGGGCCGGAGCGCTCTTCATGGGCGGCCGCGGTGGGAAGGGCGTCATCACGGACACGGGGACCACGACGAGCGGCACCACGATCACCACGACGGCCTCCGGGCCGGTGTCGCGTGACCGCGGCATCCTGCTGTTGTCGGCAACGCCGTGGGGTGACATCGAGCGAATCGTCAATTCGCAGAGTCAGAAGGTCGTCGCGCTCGAGGACGACGCGCTCTCCACTCCCACGCGCATCGAGCTCGAGCCCGGTCAGTATTCGGTCACGGTCAAGGGTCCGGACGGCACCCGGACGGTTCAGGTCAACATCGCCGCCGGCGAGCAGACCAAGCAGGTGGTCCGCACCGGTACGGTGAATTACGACGAGCTTCAAAGGGAAATCCGAAGGGAAATGCAACGATGAACCGCCTCCGAGCAGTATCGATCGCAGTCCTGTGCATTGCCGCATCGATCGGCATTGCCAACGCCTCGTGGTACGACGACTACGATGACGGGATCAAGGCGGCGCGAGCCGGCAACTGGAGCGTCGTCATCGACAAGATGACCAGGGCCATCGCCGGCAATGCCAACGAGAACAACCGGGCCCGCACGTACGGCGCGATCTTCATCAACTATCACCCGTACTACTACCGCGGCGTCGCCTATCTGAACACGGGCAAGTATCAGCAGGCCATCACCGACTTCGAGAAGACCAGCGGTCCGGGGGAGTTCGACATGGGGCCGCTCGGCACGCTCATCGGCGATGCGAAACGCAAACTGGACGAGGTGAACCGGCCCCCGGTGCCCGTGCCGCAGCCGCAGCCTCCCGTGCCCGTGCCCGTGCCCGTACCCGTGCCGCCATCCGGTCCGGTCATCGATCCGGTGCTGCGCTCGCAGGCGCAGGCCGCTGTCAATGAGGCTCGTGCCGCACTGGAGAGGGCCAGACAGCGCGGCGCCACGAGGGCGACGCAGTACAACAGCGCGTCGAGCGAGTTCACCGCTGCGAACACGCGGCAGGCTACGGCCAGGACGAACCAGGATCTTCGCGAGGCGATCGCCAAGGCCGAGAACGCGGTGTTTCTTGCCAACTCCGCTCAGGCACCTGCGCCGCCGCCGGTTCAGCCGCCGGGCGGCCCCGATATCCCTGTCTGGAGCAACCGCGTCCGGCAGGCGCTGGAGAGTTACTTCCAGGGCGAATTCGACGCGGCAACGGATGCGTTCGACCAATTGACCCGAGAGAGAGATCTGAGGGGGAATGCCTGGATCTGGGCGTTTCTTGGAGCTTCCCAGTACTCACAATACGCGTTCAACACGGACGAGTCGTATCGCGCGGCTGCAAACCGCGCGTTCCAGGAGGCACGCCGGCTGGGTTTCGGAAGGAACGGCCTGCCCGAAAAGTACTTCTCTCGAAGGATTCGCGACGCGTTCCGGAATCCATCCGGTTAGGGCAGAGGGAAGCGGCGGTGACCTGTCACCGCCGCTCGCGTTCTCAGAGACCGCCGCTGAAGCCGCCGCCGCCGTAACCGCCGCCGGTGGTTCCGCCGCCGCCGCCGGTTCCACCACTTCCGCCGGTGGTTCCGCCGCCGAATCCGCCGCCGGTGTTGCGCGCGCGCTCCTCACTGCTGGGGAGCATGGACGAGGCGGTTTCGCGGACCTGCTCGACTACGCGCTTGATCACGCTGCGGCCCTTGGGGCTTGCCGCCGCGGTGCCGGCCGCTGCGCCGATGGCTACGCCGACTGCGGCGCGCCTGGCCACCTTGTTGCGCCTGGTGCGCGCTGCCTTCTTGCCGCGGGCGGATGCCGAACGCTTCTTGCCCGCCGAGCTGCGTCGCTTGGCGCTGGACTTCTTCCCACCCTTCTTGCCGGACTTCGACCGGCGGGCGGATGTCGCTGCGCTACGCTTCTTCGACGACTTCCTGCTGCTGGGGCGTTTCCGGGAGGAGGACTTGGAGGCTTTGCGCTTGGACGACTTCTTACTGGAGGATCTCTTCGCGCCGCCCCGTTTGGACGACTTCTTCGAAGAGCGTTTCTTTGCAGCCATGGGATATCTCCTTTTCAAAGTGTGGGGCGTACTTGGAATCGAGAGGTCACGCTGCGCATGCAACCTGGTGGATTAGTTGCACGAAAAACAATGTAGACGAACATGTCGCGATTGTCACGCGTTCCACTGCCGCGCATCGTCCTTTTCATCGCCGTGCTCCTTTTCGTCGCGATGCAGTCGTTCTTCGTCTACCTGTTCGTCCTCAACAGACGCCTCACCCGCGAGCTGTCGGGCCGGAGCTGGCGCGAGCCGACGGTCATCCTCTCCAACGCCGGAGGCAAGCCGCGGGAAGTCGTCCGCCTCTATGGCGTGGACTGGCGGGTCACGCCGCCGGTGACTCTGGCCGCGCTCCCCTCGCACGTCCCTGACGCCTTCATCGCGGCCGAGGACGTGCGGTTCCGCAGTCACTTCGGCGTCGATCCCATCGGTGTGCTGCGCGCACTCGTCACCAACGTCCGGGCCGGCGGGATCACCCAGGGAGGGAGCACGATCGACCAGCAGATCGTCAAGGCCCGCTACCTCTCGCAGGAGCGGACGTGGCGCCGCAAGTTCGTGGAGGCGATCCTGGCCGTCGTGCTCGACGCCCGCTTCTCCAAGGACGACATCCTCGAGCTGTACCTCAACGACGTCTACCTGGGGCATCACGCCGGCGCGCCCGTGCTCGGAATCGATGAGGCGGCCAGGCTCTATCTCGACAAGCCGCCGGAACGGCTGCGGGTCGACGAAGCCGCGCTTCTGGCCTCCATCGTCCGCGCTCCGAATCGCGACAATCCGGTCAAGCGTCCCGACATCGTGCGGGCCCGCCGGGACGCCATCCTGGCCATCATGCGCGACCGGCGCTGGATCACGCCCGAGCAGCACGCGGACGCCGTCCCGCGCAGCGTCGACTTCACGGGGGGCAGCCTGCGCGCCACGCCGTACCCCTACTACCTGCGCGCGCTGCGATCCGAGACCGTGCGGCGCATCGGCATGGGCAGGATCATCGAGGGACGCCTCACCATCGTCTGCGAGATCGATCCGGTCGCCCAGGCCGCCGCGGAGCGCGTGATCCGCCGTACTCCCGGGCAGCTGGAGGCCCGCTATTCATGGATTCGCGCCCAGGCGCGAAGGGAGCCGCTGCAGGTGGCGCTCCTGTCGGTCGACCCGCGCAGCGGCGGCATCCGGACGCTCGTGGGCGGCTCGAACTATGCCCGCTCGCCGTTCGACCGCACTTCGAACATGCGCCGCCAGCCCGGCTCGGCGTTCAAGACGTTCGCCTACCTCGCCGCCATCGCCTCGAAACGCGCCACCACCGCCACGCTGCTGGTCGACTCTCCCGTGAAGGTGAAGCTCAGCAACGACGAGATCTGGGAGCCGCAGAACTACGACGAGAAGTTCCGCGGCCGCGTCACCCTCCGGGACTCTTTCGAGATGTCTCTCAACGTACCCACCGTCCGCCTCACCCAGCAGGTCGGGCTGGGCCGCGTCGTCAACACCGCCGAGAAGTTCGGCTTCGACGACGGGATGGCCGCCGTTCCGGCGCTGCCGCTCGGCGTGGTCGACGTGACGATGCGGGAGCTGACTGCCGCCTACACCGCGTTCCCGAACCTCGGGATGCGCGTCGAGCCGTTTCTGCTGACGGAAGTGCGGGACGCGCGCGGCGAGACCCTCTTCCAGCACGAGAAGAAGGAGAAGCGGGTCTGCGACGCCGATTCCGCGTACATCATGCATACGCTGCTGCGCGGTGTGGTGCAGCGCGGGACCGCGTCGCGGCTCAAACGGTACGGGCTCGGTCATGTCGCCGGCAAGACCGGCACGACGAGCGACTATCGCGATGCCTGGTTCGTCGGCTACACACCCGACCTCGTCACGTCCGTCTGGGTCGGCTTCGACAAGGGCGCGCCGCTCCGGCTCTCCTCCGCGGAAGCGGCCATCCCGGTGTGGGGCGCATACATGAGCGCCATACCGCACCTAAAGACCGAGCCCGACGCGCCGGAGGGGGTCACTTTCCGCAACATCGATCCGGAGACAGGGACAGTCTGGAACCGCGGCTGTCCGGGCCCGGTCCGCGAGGTCTTTCTCGACGGCACGGCGCCCACGCGGCAGTGCCCCCGTGGAGTCCTCGGACGCATCGTCCGGCGGGTATTCTTCGAGTCCGAGACCTTCGACGAGCCGGCGGCGATCACCTTCGACAAGTTCCGGCGATGGGCCAACGAGGTCGACCGCAACCGCCAGGAGGCGGAAGGCTTCCTGGACCGCCTGAAGCGGCTGTTCGAGTGAGGGCCAGGCGTGATAACCTCATGACCGCTGGAGTGATTTGGGGCCGCTTGCAACCAGCCTAAAAAAAGCTAAATTGCCGCCGCACGAGCACGTATTTGTGACCGGCCCCGCTTTGGCGGGGCTTTTTGTTTTTCTGGTGAATCGACATGCAGGACTTCATACAGGCCATCGCGGACGAGCACGTCTACCTCTTCGACGGAGCGATGGGGACGATGCTCTATTCGAAGGGTGTCTTCATCAACCGCTGCTATGACGAGCTGAACGTCCGCAACCCGGAGATCGTCCTCGACGTGCACAAGCAGTACGTCAAAGCCGGAGCGGAGATCCTGGAGACGAACACGTACGGTGCGAACCGCGTCAAGCTGCGCAGCTTCGGCCTCGAGGATGAGTTGCGCGACATCAACGTCCGCGGAGCGGAGGTGGCGCGGCAGGCCGCCCGCGACTCCGTCTACGTCGCGGGCGCGATCGGGCCGCTCGGCATTCGACTGGAGCCCTACGGTCCGACTTCGCTGGAGGAGGCGCGCGCGTTCTTCCGCGAACAGGCCGCCGCGCTGCGCGATGGCGGTGTCGATCTCTTCGTCATCGAGACCGTCTCGAACATCGTCGAGATGGAGCAGGCTCTCCTGGCCATTCGTGACATCTGCACGCTGCCGGTCATCGCGCAGATGACCATCGGCACGGACGGCCGCACGATTTACGGCGACACCCCCCGCGACATCGCGCAGCGGCTGGACCTGGCCAGGGCCGATGTCATCGGTCTGAACTGCTCGGTCGGCCCGGACGTGATGCTCGACGCCATCGAGGAGATCGGCTCCGTGACGGCGCGAAAGATCTCCTGTCAGCCCAACGCCGGACTTCCTCGTGACGTCAGCGGCCGCCAGATGTACATGGCCTCGCCCGACTACATGGGCAAGTACGCCAAGCGTCTCATCCACAAGGGCGTGAAGTTTCTGGGTGGATGCTGCGGAACGACGCCCGAGCACATCAAGGTGATGGCCGACGCCGTCCGGCCGCTCTCGCCGCGGCGCACATTCGTCGTCATCGAGCGTGACGCCAGGGCCACCCAGAACACCGGCAGCGAGCCGGCGCCGCTGGCGTCGCGGTCGCAGTGGGGAAAGAAGATCGCCGCCGGCGAGTTCGTGACGACGATCGAGATCACTCCGCCGAAGGGACCGAACCCCGATGCGATGATTCAATCGGTGAAGGCGATCCGCGAAGCGGGCGTCGATGCCGTGAACGTTCCCGACGGTCCCCGCGCCCAGAACAGAATGGGCGCGATTGCCGTCGCCGTTCTGCTGCAGCAGCGCGTCGGCATCGAGACCGTCCTTCACTACTGCTGCCGCGATCGCAATCTCCTGGGCATGCACTCCGATCTCCTCGGCTGCGCCGCGCTGGGTCTCCGGAACATGCTGCTGATCACCGGCGATCCGCCGAAGATGGGGCCGTATCCAGAGGCCACCGCCGTGTTCGACATCGACTCGATCGGTCTCACCAACATGGTGAGCCTCATGAACCGCGGCCTCGATCTGGGCGGCAATCCGTTCGGCGAGCCCACTCGCTTCACGATCGGTGTCGGTGTGAATCCGGGGCATCTCGACCTCGACTACGAGCTGCGCCGCCTCGACTGGAAGGTCAAGGCCGGCGCGGAGTACGCCATCACGCAGCCGGTGTTCGACGTGCGTCAGCTGGAGAGCTTCCTGCTGCGCATCGAGAGCATGAGGCTGCCCGTGGTGGCCGGCGTCTGGCCGCTGCTCTCGTATCGCAACGCGCAGTTCATGAACAACGAGGTTCCGGGCGTCGTGGTGCCGGACGAGGTCATGGAGAGGATGCGCGTGGCCAGCGAGAAGGGGAAGGAGTTCGGGCTCCGCGAGGGCGTGACGATCGCGCGGGAGACGCTGGCCAGAATTCGCGGGGCCGTGGCCGGCGTGCAGGTGTCGGCTCCGCTGGGTCGTGTCGACCTGGCGCTGCAGGTCTTCGACGGCCTGGTGGAACGCCGCGCTACACCCGCTTGATCACGGCGATCGAGACGTCGTCCTCGACGCTCGCTCCGCCCGCGAAGCGGCGCCACTCCGCGACGAGATTCTCGACCGTGCCTCCGGCCGAACCGCCGGCGTTCCAGCCCGCGATGCTCTCCACCGTGTCGTAGCCGAGGTCCAGGCCGTCACGATTTCGCGTCTCCGACAACCCGTCGGAGTGAAGAACCAGCCTGTGCCCCGCGAGCAGCGTGCCTCGCAGCTCCTGCCAGTCCATCCTGGTCTTGACTCCGAGCGGATAGGCGCCGCGGCCGAAGCGTTCCACGACCCGGCCGCCGGCATCGATCTGCAGCATGGGCGGATGACCGGCCACCGTGGCGACGAACTCACCGCCGGGTGTGAGCAGCAGGTAGCAGCACGAGAAGAACGAGCGCGAGCCGCCGGTGCGGCAGAGGATTCGGTTCAGACTGGCGGTGATGGCAGCCGGTGAGGCATCGACGTCGAGCTGCGTGCGGAACGCGGCATGGGCCACGGCCATCACCAGCCCGGCAGCCATGCCGTGACCGGAGGCGTCGCCGAAGAGAACCGCCAGCCTGCCGTCCGCAAGCGGCACGAAGTCGTAGATGTCGCCTCCGACGGTGTTCGCGATGCGGTTGAACGCGGCGATGTCATATCCGGGAACCTGTGGCGGCCGGGCCGGGATCAGGCTGGCCTGCAGCTCGCGCGCGAGCGCGAGCTCGTCGCGGATCTTGATCTTGTCGATGAGCTCCATGGCCAGGAGCACGGTCATCACCAGGAACGTCGCCGTGAGCTGGACGAAAATCCAGAACGGAGGGTCTTTCATCCGCGTGAAGATCGAGATGACGCAGATGAAGAAGGCGACCTGGGAGAGGATGAAAAGGATGCGGCGATGCGGCGCGAGCCGTTTGGCCAGGCCGAAGAAGATGGCGCTGAGCGTTCTGGTCCAGCGCCGGAGACCGCGCCGCTCCCGCTCGATCGCCGAGCGGTGGTCGGCGATCAGGATGTTTCGGGTTTCCGGCCACTCCAGACTGTAGAGATTGGTCACGTCGTCCGCGCGCAGGGAGCCGAACGTGTTCCTTCCGAGATCGAGCCAGTCGCGGAGCAGCGCCACGAACTCATACTACGTGGCGGGACCGGCCAGGTTTAAACGACGTGGTCGGCGTGCTCGTCCTCGGACGGCGTCTGCAGCATCAGCGTGAGCATGCCGATGCCGAGCAGGCCGAGAATCGAGAGGAAGATGCCCCGCGTGGCATCGGGCCGGCTGATGGGTCCCACCCTGCTCGCCACGCGCACGGGAGGAGCGGGAGCGGGTGCAACGATCGATGGAGCGCGGCTGTCGTGAGGAGCGCGCGGCGGCGCCGCCACGGCGAGGACGACAGGCTCCAGGACGATGGGTTCCGGAGCGATCTGCACGACGGAGGGCGCGGGTGAGGACACCCGCGCTCCAGGCGCAACCTTCACTTCGGCCAGCAGTGGCTTCTGTTCGGGTGCGACGACTCCGCGGCCAACCTGGTCGAGCAGGAATGCGCGCGTCTCGGCAGACGGGTAATAGGTGTCGCCGCGCGAGTCGACCACAGCGAAGTCGGCGATGAAGGCGCTGTATCCGGGATAGAGGCGCGCGAAGCGGTCATGCATCCCGGCCCCGTAGAACGCGCCGATCGGATCGGTCATCGAGTACTGCCACAGCTCGTGGATGTGCCGGTACAGAGCCGCATCCGCGGCCTCGCCATAGAGCGACATGAAGGCAGGGAAGTTGTTGGTTGCAGCAGCCTCGGCGAGCGTCAGCGTTGCGGCTTCGTGACGCGGCTCCAGCGGCAGGTCGATGATGGCCTGCTGTCCAGCCGCGGTGACGGCGGCCAGGACTGCCAATGCGAGGGTGACCGAAACGACGGTGTTCTTTCGCACGCGTTCCCTCCCTTGTTGACCCGGAGGGAACAGTGTACTGCTTTTCGCCTCAGCGTTGAGCGGAGGAGGATCGGCGGCCGGTTTCCGCTCCAAGGAGACGGGCGGTGTCGATCAGCTCCTGGATCGTCATCTGGTCCTTGCCGCTGGCCTGCAGGAGATAGATGCGGATGGCGCTGCCAACCGGAATCCGGGTGTTGGCCGGGTCGCCGTAGAAGCGCTCGAGGCCCGAGACGAGCTCGAAGCCGGTCACCTTGCCCGAGGTGGAGGACTGCCGCTCCGTTCTCGCGGCGAGGCTGGCGCAGGGGGTTCCCGGGCCGGACGTCACGTCGATCTTGTCAAGAGCGTCGCGATAGCCTTGCGAGTAACCGACTGCCCAGAAGAGTTTCTCGGTGCTGCTGAGTCGAAGCCAATCCTCACCGTTCGACGGCGCGTTGATCTCCGGCGTCGCGGGACGTTGAGCGAATGCGGACGTTACGAACACGAGCAGAACAATTCCGAGGACGATTTTTTTCATGGCGCACCTTCTCGCGATTCGGAGAACTCGCAGAAATTTGGCCGGATTCTAGTGTGGTGAGTCCGCAATACGCAACCGTGTGCGATACGATGCGGGCACTGGTGAGCAGGCACGCCATCGTCGTCGGAGGCGGCATCGCAGGTCTCGCAGCGGCGATCTACCTCGCCCGCGGTGGCAGAAAAGTCACTGTATTCGAGAAGCGGAAGCAGCTCGGCGGGCGCGCCATCACTCACCTCCGGCAGGGCTTCCGCTTCAACCTGGGGCCCCACGCCATGTATCGCGCCGGCGCCGCCATCAGGATCCTCCGCGAGCTGGGAGTGCCTGTGCGCGGCGGATCTCCGCGGGCCGCAGGCACTGCCTTGGTCGGCGGGAAGCTGTACAGGCTCCCCGCCAGTCCGCTGTCGATCGCCAGGACCTCGCTCCTCAGCGGAAGGGGCAAGGCGGAGGCCGCGTCCCTGTTCTTTCGAATGCCCCGGATGAACACGCGCGCCTTCGAGTCGATCACGGTGCGCCAGTGGCTGGACAACCATGTGTCCGACTCCATGCTGCGCGCGGTCATGGAGGCTGTCCTGCGCGTGACGACGTATTGCGCGGACACACGGCAGAGCGCCGGCAACGCCCTCGAGCAGCTCAGGCTGGCCATGCGCGGTGTCATCTACGTGCACGAGGGCTGGCAGAAGCTCGTGGACGGCCTGCACAGCCTGGCCGTGAGCGCAGGGGTGAACTTCGTGACCAGCTCGCGCGTGATCGGTCTTCACTACGACCATGCCATGCGCTCGATCGAGATCGGCGGGCTGGAGGTCGATCCGAGAAGCGGGACGCTCTCCGTCGCGCTGCCCGACCTTGTGCAGGAGCCGATGGTTGGGACGCGCGTGCCCGCCACGATGGTGCTGCTGGCCGTCGATCCGGCCACAGCGTCCGGCCTGGTCGCCAACGACTCGCTGACCCGCGAGTGGCGCTCGCTGACCCCGCTCACGGTTACCTGCCTCGACATCGCCCTCTCCCGTCTGCCGGAGCCGCGGCGGACCTTCGCCGTCGGAATCGACAGTCCGGTGTACATGTCCGTTCACTCCGCGTACGCGCAGCTCACACCACGCGGCGGAGCGCTCATCCACACCGCGAAGTACCGCTTCGACGGCCACCCCACGCAGGGCCCCGACGACTACGACGGCGATACGCTGCGTCTCAGTGCCACCTCCCGGGCGGAGGAGCGCGAGCTGGAGGGTGTCCTCGATCTGACCCAGCCCGGCTGGCGCGACGTGCTCGTGCACCGGCGCTTCCTGCCGGCGATCACCGTGTCGAATGCGCTGCGCACACCCAACTCATCGCGTCCCGCGCCGGAGACGCCGATCCGTGGCCTTTACATCGCCGGTGACTGGGTAGGACCGGAAGGCGCCCTGGCGGACGCGGCGCTGGCGAGCGCGCGCGTCGCGGCGCGCGCGATGCTTGACGAATAGGGGCTGGGCCTTGGGCCTTGGGGCGTTAGGGCCGCCGCCCGGCCCACTGTGGCGGTTCTCCTAACGCCTAAGGCCTAAACTAAGGCCTAAGGCCTGCCGTTATACTCCGGCACCGCATGCCCGTTGACGATGCGCAGTTCAAGCTCGCCATGTCGCACTTCGCGAGCGGGGTCACCATCGTGACGACCGAGCACGACGGCAAGCCGTACGGTCTCACCGTGGCGTCATTCGCCTCGTTGTCGTTGCGGCCGCCGCTGGTTCTGGTCTGCATCGATAACGGAGTGCGCTCGCGCGACGCCATCACCGCGGCCGGGAAGTTCGGCGTCAGCATCCTCGGCGCCGATCAGGCCGGCCTCTCCGGACACTTCGCCTCCAGGAGCGAAGACAAGTTCGCGGGCCTGAAAGTGGAAGCGGGAGCCACTGGCGTTCCGCTGATCGGCGGCGCGCTCTGCACGATCGAGTGCCGCGTCCACGCGCAGTTCGCCGGCGGCGATCACACGATCTTCGTCGGTGAAGTACTCGAAATCCACGCCTCCGAAGGATCTCCTCTGGTCTACTTCCGCAGCAGCTACCGGCAGATCTCCTGAAGGATGCGCGACCTCACCGACACACTGCGCTCGACGTTCCGTCGGGCGCTGAGGCTGGAGAATCGCCGGGCCGCGGTGCGGCCGGGACGGCTCGAGCACATCCCCTTCCAGTCAGAGGTCCTCGACGCCCGGCGCAACGTCGTCGTCTATCTTCCGGCCGGATACGACGAGAAGGAGGAGCAGCGCTTTCCCGTGCTCTACATGCACGACGGCCAGAATCTGTTCGAGCCGGAGCGGGCGTTCATCCCCGGCCAGCATTGGCACCTTCGCGAAGCCGCGGATGAGGCCATCGGCTCGCGGACGGCGGAGCCGATGCTCATCGTCGGGATCGACAACGGCGGACCGGCCCGCATCGACGAATACACCCCGACGCTCGATCCGCGGAAGAAGGGCGGGGGGCGGGCGGGCCATCACGCGCGCATGCTCATCGAGGAGCTCAAGCCGCTGATCGACGCGCGATTCCGCACGCGTCCCGACATGTTGAACACTGCCGCGGGCGGATCGTCACTGGGCGGCCTTCTCTGTCTCTACCTGGCGTTCCACCATTCCGGCGTGTTCGGATCGATCGCCGCGATGTCGCCGTCCGTCTGGTGGCACGACCGGGCCATTCTCAGAGACCTCGATGCCTTCCATGGCCCCCGCCGGCCCCGGCTGTGGCTGGACATCGGCCGGCGGGAAGGATCCGAGGCGCTGAGCGACGCCAGGCTCCTGCGGGACAGGCTGCGCCATCGCGGCTGGACCGACGACGACTTCGGGTACTACGAAGACCGGCGTGGCGACCACAGCGAGCACGCCTGGGCGGGACGGGTGAGGAAAAGCCTGGAGTTTTTGTTTCCGCCGCGGTAGTTGTGTCTCTCCATGCGGTCCATCGACGCCCTGGGGCGTCCACTTCGCGATCTCCGGGTGTCGGTCACCGACCGCTGCAACTTCCGATGCGTGTACTGCATGCCCCGGGAGGTCTTCGGCCGGGACTTCGCGTTCGTCGAGCGCGAGGAGCTGCTGACGTTCGAGGAGATCGCCAGGATGTGCCGGATCGCCGTCGGTGAAGGCGTGGAGAAGATCCGCCTCACCGGTGGCGAGCCTCTCCTCCGGCGCCGCCTGGAAAGGCTGGTGGGCATGTTGTCGCCGATCGACGGGCTCACCGATCTGGCGTTGACGACGAATGGCGCCCTTCTGACGAAGGATCTGGCCAGGGCGTTGCGCGATGCCGGACTGCGGCGCATCACGATCAGCGCGGACGCCGTCGACGGGAAGACCTTCCGCGCCATCAGCGACACGCACGTCCCGGTGGCGCGGGTCCTGGAGGCGATCGAGATCGCCCGTGACGCCGGCTTCTCCCCAGTGAAGGTCGACGCCGTGATCATGCGCGGCGTGAACGAAGGGGCGGTCGCCGATCTTGCGCGGCGGTATCGCGGCACCGGGATCATCGTCCGGTTCATCGAATACATGGACGTCGGCAACTCCAACGGCTGGCGGATGGAAGACGTCGTCACCGGGTCGCAGATTCTCGAGATGATCGCGGCGGAGTGGCCCGTGGAGCCTGCCGCGGCGAACTATGCCGGCGAAGTCGCGCGCCGGTGGCGCTACTCCGACGGCGCCGGTGAGATCGGCATCATCACCTCGGTGACCCAGCCGTTCTGTGGCGATTGCACCCGGCTGCGCCTGACCGCCAGCGGCGAGCTCTACACCTGTCTTTTTGCCGGTCATGGTCACGACGTGCGGGGACTCCTTCGCGGCGGTGCCGATGACGCGTCGCTCGCGGAGCGTCTTCGCTCGATCTGGACCGCGCGGAGCGACCGCTACTCGGAACTGCGGTCAGCGGCCACGCCCGCAGTGCGCAAAGTCGAGATGTCCCACATCGGCGGCTAGCTAACTAATCGCCCTGGCCGCCCTTGAACTTCTCGTTCGACGAGCTCGGCACCGTCGACAGCCTCACCGCGTTTTTCGTCGGCAGCGGCGCTTTCGGGCTGGAGGGCTGGTTGCGGTTGTTGTACGTCTTCTCGTGCATCGACCGCCCTTCCTTGATCTGCTGGATCTGACTCTTCTTGCCGGCCATGGTGTCCTCCACCTGTCGCATTCCCTCGACGAAACGGTTCTTTCCGCCCTGCGAAGGATGGCGCACTTTCACGTGATCGATGCCCATTTTCTGAAGCGAGAACGACGCCTGGTTGCCCACCGCGACGACGCGTTCGATAGAGAAGAGCGCGAGCAGCGCGGCGAGAAACGGCTGGCCGGTCGCGAGCTCGCCCTTGTCGGGAGCGCGGTTGGAGTGCGGATCGCCGGCGTGGAACGGGTGAAACGGAAACGCGTTCCAGAGCAGAGGCAGCGGCTCCATCCCCCGAATCGTCCCCCACACCATCGTCGCGCTGGCCTCGGTCGATCTCTGAGGCCCGGCCGTCGCTTTCCGATAGCCGTGCGCCTGGCCCAGGATCGTGCCCGGCGGCGAAGCGATCGGCACGCCGCGCAGCATGACGGTCTCGCTGACGAACGGGATGCCGGTCAGCCGTCCGCCGCGATAGCTTGGCGCCTCGCCGACGAGCAGCAGGGCCGGGCCGATGGCGGCGATCTCCTCGAGATACAGACGGAGATTGCGCCGCCGGACGGCATTGTCCGTGTACTGATTGCAGGCGCGCGCGGAGACCTCGGCGCAAGCCAGTCGCGTGATGAAGCGATCGAAGCGGCCACGGGGCATCAGGGCCGCTGACCGGCCGCGCGGCGCCGGAACGGCAGCGGTGGAGCTGTATCGACTATGCGGAACAGCGTTCCGCCGTAGTCGGCGAGATAGACCTCGCCGCGGATGTCCTCGCCGAACGTGCTGATGGTCGTTCCGGTCGACAGGAGGATGCGTGAGGAGAAGGTGCCGTCGATATTTTCGGAGGCCGCGAAGAGCCGGCCGTCACAGAAGTCGCCATAGAGATACCTGCCACGCAGGCGAAGCATCTCGTTGCCGCGATAGCGATAGCCGCCGGTTACTGAACATGCTGGGACGTTCTCCTGGTTGTATTCGAGAACGGGAAGGACAAGGGAGCCGTCATTGCAGTTCGTGGCCGGGTTGAAACAGTGCGCACCTTCCATTCGCCTCCAGCCGTAGTTCTCCCCGCCGATGCTGCTGGCCCGCTGCAGGTTCACCTCTTCCCATCGATTCTGGCCGACGTCCGCAATCCACAGATCGCCGTTCTCGCGATCGAACGTGAAACGCCAAGGGTTGCGCAGCCCGTAGGCCCAGATCTCGTTCCGCGCCGAGCCCAAGCCCGCAAACGGATTCGAGGGCGGGATCGCGTACGGAGTGCCGTTGTCGACGTCGATGCGCAGCATCTTGCCGAGTAGCGTGGTGAGCGTCTGGCCGTTGTTACGGGGGTCTCCGCCGGAGCCGCCGTCGCCGGTGCCGATGTAGAGGTACCCGTCCGGCCCGAATTGAAGCTGGCCGCCATTGTGATTCGAGAAGTTGGGATGGCCGATTCCGAGGATGAGGACTCGCGAGTTCGGGTCGGCGCGGTTGGGATCGGAGCTGACGGAGTAGCGCGCGATGGCCAGGTCGCCGTTCCGATCGACGTAGTACACAAAGAATAAGCCGTTCTCGCGATAGCGCGGATGAAACGCGACGCTCAGCAGGCCCTCTTCGCCGCCGCAGCGGACGATCGAGGTGATGTCGAGAAAAGGCGTGGGCAGGATCGAAATGCCGTCGTGGATGACCACGCGTCCGCACTGCAGCGTGATGAAGAGCCTGGAGTCGCCGGCATGGGTGATCGCCACCGGCATCGCCAGCCCGGAGGCGATCGGTCTCAGCTCGATCTGAGCGTCCTGCGCGGCGACGGTGGCGGTGAAGGCTAGGGTGATGAGGGCAAGGGTCAGTCGCATAGTCTGTCGATCATTCAGAATTTGAAGAGCACTGTTGCGAAGAGCGCGCTGTCGGCCTTCTCGATCTCCGGCAGCGGCGGCTTGTTCTTGTAGTCGACAACATAGGACAGTTTGAGCTCCGTGCGCGTGGCGATCGTCGTGGCCAGGCCGGCGTCGAAGTGGTATAGGGCGTCGTCGAAGTCCTGGGTCTTCCAGAGGCCGTTGAGGCGCTGGGTCAGCTTGCTGGTCGGGGAGATCGCCCAGTCGAACGACTGGCCGGCCTGAACCGCGGCGCTGCTGCTGTTGCCGAGCTGGCGGTTGTTCTCGATGGCCGCGCCCGCGCCGCCGTCGAGCGACAGCGTGCGCGTGTCCGTCTTGATGAGGTAATAACCGGCCCCTACGATCGGAGAGATCAGGTAGTTGATGGCTTTGAACGGATCGCGCAGGTAGGACAGCTCACCGAACCAGAACGTGCGGTCGGAGACCGTCCGCTCGTAGCGGGCGTTGGCCGTGGTCTTGTCGACCTGCGTCTCACCGTCGGATTCGCCGCGGAGGTAGAGCGCGTTGGCCTTGAAGATGCGGAC
>DATKCA010000026.1:0-76149 GCA_035544675.1 Thermoanaerobaculia bacterium
AGCCGGGTTGCCGCCAGTCGCCGGCGCTCCACGGTGACCGGTTTCCGCCACCCCCTACCGCTCCCGCGTGAGCGCCTTGTACTCCTTGAGATGGCCCAGCGCGGCAGCCTTGTCGCCGCGCTTCTCGAGGATGCCGGCCAGGTTGAAGTGCGCGTCGGCGTTCTCCGGATCGATCTCGATGGCCTGGAGGTATGCCTGCATGGCCTCCCCTACCCGCCCCAGGTCCTCGAGCGCGACACCGAGGTTGAAGGCGGCGGTGTCGTGGTGAGGGGCGACGCGCGTTGCGGCGCGGTAGTGCTTTTCCGCCGCGGCGGGTGCGCGGCGCTCGTGGAGCAGGCGGCCGAGGTTCACGTGCGCGTCAGCGTGCCTCTGGTCGATCTCCAGCGCGCGCTCGTACGCCTCCTCGGCGCGCGCGGCATCGGTCAACTCCAGCTCGCACGCCAACTCGTACCAGTCCTCAGCCGACATGGCCCGCCCCTCGGCCTCTTCCGCGGCGCGCGCCACGAACGGCGCCGTCTGTTCGGCGAGCTCCGAGACGGAGAAGTCGAAGAGCGATTGTCCCGACTCGGGATTCCACACCGCTTCGCCGTCGCGGACGACGACCCGGTCCCCGTCCGCGGCAATGCGGATCGCGGTGAGCGAGCGGCCATCCGGCAACTGGTCGCGCAGCCGCTGCAACACACGCTTGACTTTCCGCTGTGGGATCTGTGCCGAGGTCAGCTCGCCCGCCGTCCGCAGGATGATGAGATCGCGAAACCCGAACCGCAGCTCGCCGCGATCGCCGCGCTCCGGCTCGAGGAATCCCTTCGTGGCGTAGTCGCGGATCTGGGCGGGCGTGAGACCGATCATCGCCGAGACTTCGCGAACTGAGAAGGACATGCAGTTATTTTACCTTGAGTAGGCGCCGCCGTGCGGTCCACGGCAGCTGAGGCGCGGACCTCATGCGTCTTCAGCCATGCGTCGGGACCGCGTTATACCCCACTGGAAGCAGCTCCGGCTCCGGCGTGCCCTGCCGGCGCCGCTCGCTGAGGTAATAGAGCACCGGGACCGTCGCGCGTGAGAGCAGCAGCGAAGCGACCTCTCCGGCCATCAGCGAGATGGCCAGACCCTGAAAGATCGGATCGAACAGAATCACTCCCGCGCCGACGACGACGGCTGCGGCGGTCAGAAGCATGGGTCGGAATCGAATGGCGCCCGCATCGATCACCGCCTCATCGAGCTTCATCCCCTGCTCGAGGCGCAGCTCGATGAAGTCGACCAGGATGATGGAGTTGCGGACGACGATGCCGGCGCCGGCGATGAATCCGATCATCGAGGTGGCCGTGAAGAAGGCCCCCATGGCGGCGTGAGCGGGAATGATCCCCACCAGCGAGAACGGGATGGCGGCCATGATGGCCAGAGGCGTGCGGAACGACTGGAACCAGCCGACGACGAGGATGTAGATCAGGACGAGGACCACCGCGAAGGCCAGGCCGAGGTCGCGGAAGACTTCGTAGGAGATGTGCCATTCGCCGTCCCACTTCAGGGTCAGCTTGCCGGTCGAGAGCGGCTGTCGCGCCACCAGCCTTTCCATCACGTATCCCTCCGGCAGCTCCAGGGCGTCGATGGCGCGGTTCAGCTTCGCGATCGCGTAGAGCGGACTCTCTTCGCTCCCGGCCACGTCGGCCGTGACGTACACGACCGGCAGCAGGTTCTTGTGGTAGATGCTGCGCGGCGCCTCGACCTCTTCGATCGAGACGAGCGCGCCCAGCGGGACGAGCTGTCCGTTCGCGCCGGCCACGCGGATCTCGCGAAGCGCGTCGATGGATGACCTGAGCGGGCGCGGTACCTCCACCACGATGGCCACATCCTCGGCTTCATTCTCATCGTGCAGCAGGCCGGCCTGCTGGCCGGAGAGCGCCAGCGACAGGGTGGAGTCGATCTGTTCGACACTCACGCCGCTGCGTGCGGCCTTGTCGCGATCGACGACGAAGCGGAACCTGGTCTGTTCGTCCTCCACGTACGAGTCGGCGTCGACCACCCCCGGCGTCTCGTCGAAGATGGCCTGCACCTGCCTGGCCACTTCGATCTGTCTCTCGTAGTCGGGACCGTAGATCTCCGCCACCAGCGTCTGGAGGACGGGCGGGCCGGGAGGCACCTCCGCGACTTTGACCCTGGCGCCGTACCGCGTGGCGATGGGCGTGATCATCGTGCGGATGCGTTTGGCGATGTCGTGGCTCTGCGCGTCGCGCTCTCCCTTCGGAACGAAGTTGACCTGAAGATCGGCCACGTTCGAGCCGCGTCGCATGAAGTAGTGACGCACCAGGCCGTTGAAGTTGTACGGCGCGGCGGTGCCCGCATACATCTGCCAGTTCGCCACTTCCGGGACCGATGCGAGTTTCGCTCCGATCTCGCGCGTCACGGCGGCGGTGCGCTCGAGCGTTGTCCCTTCCGGCATGTCGACGATGATCTGCAGCTCGCTCTTGTTGTCGAACGGCAGCATCTTCACGCGCACGACCTTGAACGCGAACAGCGAGAGCGCCGCGACGAGCATCAGCGCCACGGAAGCCAGAAAGAGGTTGCGCCACAGCCGCTCGTGGATGATACGGCCCATGAGCTTCCGGTACATCCGGGTCGACCAGCTTTCCTGACGGTGATGCGTCGGGCACTCCGCCGGCAGGAAACGCCGCGCCGCCCACGGCGTGACGATGAAGGCCACCACGAGCGAGAACAGCATGGCCGCGGAGGCACCGATGGGAATGGGACGCATGTACGGTCCCATCAGCCCGCGGACGAAGCCCATCGGCAGGATGGCCGCGATCACCGCGAACGTGGCCAGGATGGTCGGGTTGCCCACTTCGGCGACGGCGTCGACCGCCACCTCCCGCAGCGACCGCCGGCGATTCTGCGGCAGCCGGTGATGGCGGACGATGTTCTCCACGACCACGATGGCATCGTCGACGAGGATCCCGATCGAGAAGATCAGCGCGAACAGCGTGACGCGATTCAGCGTGTAACCGAGGAGGAGGAACACGGCCAGCGTCAGCGCCAGCGTGACCGGAATGGCCACCGCCACGATGGCCGACTCCCGCCATCCAAGGGTGAAGCCGATGAGGACGGCCACGGAAAGAATCGCCAGGAGCATGTGGAAGAGCAGCTCGTTCGACTTCTCAGCCGCGGTCTCGCCGTAGTCGCGCGTGACGGCCACCTGAACGTCGGACGGGATGATCGTCCCGCGCACCGAATCGAGCTTCTGCTGCACGGCGTGAGAGACGTCGGTGGCGTTCGTTCCCTTTCGCTTGGCAACGGCAAGCGTGACCGCGGGCCGCACCTCCCCTTTCTCCCCGAAGAAGACGTAGTCGGCCGGCTCTTCCGGACCGTCGACGATCGTGGCCACGTCTCCGAGGAGGACCGGCCCGCCGCCGGTTGTGCTCACCACGAGCCGTCCCGCATCCTCGGCATCGCGGATGAAGCCGCCGCTGGCCACGAGCACCTCGCGGTCGCCCGCCGCAAACGCGCCGCTGTCACTCTGTCGATTGGCCGAGCGCAACACCATCGCGATCTGCGCGGGCGCGACGCCGCGCGACGCCAGCCTGGCCGGATCGATCATCACCCGCAGGCGCCGGCGCGTGCCGCCGATCAGCGACACGTGCGAGACGTTCTCCACCTGTTTGATCTCGGTCTGCAGTTCCGCGGCAATCCGCCGGAGCGTGAAGTGATCGTAGCGATCGCTCCAGAGCGTGAACGCCAGAACAGGCACGTCGTCGATGGATCGCGGCTTCACCAGCGGCAGCGTCACGCCTTCAGGCAGCAGATCGAGATTCGCGGAGAGCTTGCGGTCCAGCCTGACGATCGCGTCTTCCTCCTTCGCTCCCACCTCGAATCGAACGATCATCATCGACATGCCCGAGGACGAGGTCGAGTAGATGTATTCGACGCCGGGAATCTCCTGGAGCAGCTTTTCCATCGGCTTGGTGACGCGCTGCTCCACTTCCCGCGGCGTCGCCCCCGGCATCCCCACCATCACGTCGATCATCGGCACGATGATCTGCGGCTCCTCCTCGCGCGGAAGCAGAGCGACCGCGCCCACTCCGATGAGGATCGACGCGCCGATGATGAGCGGCGTGAGCTTCGACTCGATGAATGCCGCGGCGATTCGGCCGGCCAGACCCTGTGTGGAATCGCTCACAACGCGCTCCTGACCCGCACACCTTCACGGAGGCCGGGCACTCTGACCGGGACGATCGTCTCCCCCGCGTCGAGACCGGCGAGCACTTCGGTCCGCTGGCCCGTCGTTTCTCCGAGGCTGATCAGTCGCATCCGGGCCACACCGTCGTCACCGACGGCCAGGACGCTCGTCAGTTGTCCGCGCCGCGATACGGCCGTTGCCGGAACGGTGATGGCGGCGCGCTCACCGGTGGTGAAGAGCACCTTGACGAAGCTCCCCGAGCGCAATGGCGCGGGGAGATCGATCTCCACGAGCGCCGACCGCGTCACGGCGTCGACGGCAGGGCGCACCCGCGCCACACGCGCTGTCACGCTCTCGGCGCCGCTCTTCACGACCACGCTGTCACCGGCCCGCACGGGCACGGCTTCGTCGACCGTGGCGTCGACGCGGAACGAGCTCGCGTCTTCGATGGTCACCAGCGGCACTCCCGGTGCGGCCTGGGCGCCGGGATCGACGAACCGGGCGGTCACGATCCCGTCGATCGGCGACCGCACGCTGCTGTGGCCGAGAAACGTGGCGGCCTGCGTCACCACGGCGGCCGATTCGCCGCGACGGGCCAGGAGGGCGCCATGACTCCGCTGCGCCCGCTCCAGCTCCGACTGCGCGACGTCGTCACGCGCCCTGGCGTCATCGAACTCCTGAACGCTCGCGGAGCCGCGCCCTCGCAGCGCCGAAAAACGCTGGAACGTGGCCGCGGCGAGCGTGGCGTTGGCGCGAGCCGATTCGACGGCCGCGGCCGCCGAGGCAATGGCCTGTTCGAGCTCGTCACGGCCGGAAGCAGCGCGGGCCGCGCCGGCGCGTCCGTCCCGATCGTCGATCTCCACGAGGAGCTGGCCGGTGCGCACGCGGTCGCCGATCGACACGAGCACGCGCGTCACGTTGCCGGCCACGCGCGCCGAAACGGGGCTGACCGTTCTGGAGCGGACCGTGCCGGCCACGGAGCGCGTTGCCGGGATCATCGTGCTGCGAACGACCTCGACCGGCGCCTGCATCGCAACCGTGTCGTCGATCGCGTCCGGCGTGGAGCACGCGGCCAGAAACAACAGCGCGCTCGCGGCACTACTCGAAAATCGCGACGTCATGAAGATCTCCTGTGGCGCGCAGCAGTTCGGCATGGCCGGCGATCGAGGCATAACGCGCCTCGATCAGATCGAAGCGTGTGCCTGCCAGCGCCGACTGCGCGCGCAGATGTTCGGTAATCGTGGTCAGTCCCTGTTCGTAACGGTCGCGGATGATTCGCGCCGCGGCCGTCCCCTGCTGGACCGCTTTCTCCGCGACGGTCACGCGTTCGCGCGCCGCGCGGGCGCGATGCCAGGCGGAGATGACTTCCATGCGCACGCGATCACGGACCATGGCCGCCTCGCTCCGGGCGGCGGCGGTCGCGGCGGCCGCGGCGGCCACTCGCGCGTACTTCCCCCCGTCGAAGAGGTCGAGGCTCACGGTGAGCCCGGCGGTGCGATCGGAGCTCGCATCATTGAGTCCCCTGCCGCTCGCCCCCCAGGATGCGTAGGAGTCGACGCGCGGCAGGAGCGAGCCGCGCGCGGTCCGCGAAGCCACCCGCGCATCCTCGACGGCGCTCCTGGCCATCTCGAGCTCCGCACGTTGAACCTCCGCCCGCGCCAGCGCGGCGTCGATCGGCACATCCGGGAACGCTCTCTCCGGCAGCGCCTCCGCCGCGATTGCCACGGCCGGAGCCGGACTGCCCACCGCGATGGCCAGAGCGGCGCGCGCGGTCGCTTCTTCTCCATCGGCCTCGATGGCGCGAAGCCTGAACCCGGAAAGCTGCACCTCGGCGGAGAGCCAGTCGGACTCCACGAGGAGTCCCTGCTCGAACCGGTCGCGTATCCTCTTCGCATCCGCCTCGGCCGCCCGGACGGACTCCCCGGCCACAACGCGGCGCTGCCCGGCCACCACGACGGCGTAGTACCGCGCGATCACCTCGGCCCGGATGCGCTGGCGGGTCTCGCCGGCTCCGGCCGCGGCGCTGTCCACGGCGTTCGCGGCGCGACGATTGGCGCCGAGGCGGCGGAGCTGGTCGAAGATCGTGAAGCGGACGTTGAGGCCGAGGCGGCTGTTCGTCAGCGGTTCGGGATCGTTGAGGAATGCCGGATCGAAGTTCTGGGGGCCGAAGCGGCCCTGCTCGAGGAGCGAGCCGAAGACGAAGACGGGATTGTCGCTCCTCACCACCGAGTGTGTGGCATCGATCCGGGGAAGCCAGGCCGCGCGGGCTTCCTGGCGCTGAGCGCGCGCGGCGCGTTGCCGGGCCGCCGCGGAAGCCGCCGCCGGATTGCGCTCCAGCGCCTCGGCCACCGCCTGCTGCAGCGACATCGGCTGCGCGGAGGCGAGAGGAGCGATGGCGAGAGCCAGCAGGCCGGCGGCCGCTTTCGACAGGAAGCTCACGAGAGCCCGGCTTTTGTCAGGAGGACCTTGACGGGACAGGTGTCGGTGAAGGCCGACTGGAAGAGGTTGATGCCGACGAAGGCGGTGAAGAGGAAAAACCAGGGACTGATCCACCAGCCTGCGGCGAGGGAGAGGAGGATGGCGGTACCGGCGATGAGGCGGAGGGCACGTTCGTTGGTCATATCGGCTCCTTTGTGAACTACTGTGTGGACTATATGAGCATATCGTTATATAGTTGTCAAGTCACGCGAGATTGTCTATCATGAACGCCATGAAAAGCAGTGCCGGCCCACACCAGCCGCTGTCTGGGCTGGCTGCCGGCCTCGTGGCGGCGCGATTCCGGATCCTCGGCGAGCCCATCCGTATCCGGATTCTCGAGGAGCTCAGCGGGGGCGAGCGGAACGTCTCTGAGCTCGTCGAGCCGGTCGGCTCGACGCAGCCGAACGTCTCCAAACACCTCCGCATCCTGCAGGAGGCCGGCCTGGTGGGACGGCGTCAGGAGGGCAACAGCGTCTTCTACTCCATCACCGACCCGAGTGTGTTCACCCTGTGCGACGCCGTCTGCCGGAGCGTCGGGGAGCGCATGGTCCGGGATGCGAAGCTGGCGGACGAGCTTCGCCGGAGATGACTCTCTACGCCGGCGCCAGCGCGACGTAGCGCAGCACCACGACGTAGTGCGCCGCGCTCCCGCCGACCACGAAGAGGTGCCAGATGCCGTGCATGTGCACGACGCGGCGCGACATGGCGAAGAAGACGATCCCGACCGTGTAGATCAATCCGCCGGCGAAGAGCCAGGCCACGCCGTCGGGCGGAAGCACCCTCCGCAGCGGCGTCATGGCCACGACGATCGTCCACCCCATCAGCACGTAGAGAACGACCGAGGCGGGGCGATACCGCCCGTGAAAGACCGAGTCCTTGACGATGCCGGCCAGGGCCAGCGACCAGACCACCGCGAAGATCGACCAGCCCCAGATCCCGCGCATCATCACCACCGTCAGGGGCGTGTACGTGCCGGCAATCAATAGATAGATCGAGCAGTGGTCGAAGACGTGGAAGACCTTCTTGGCCGGCCCGCGAACCGAGTGGTAGAGCGTCGAGCTGAGATACAGGACAACGAGCATCCCGCCGTAAATGCCGAGGGCGATCGTGCGGCGCGGCTCGTAGGGCGCGGCGGCGGCGAGCAGTACGGCCGTGCCCACCAGCGCGAGCACCAGCCCGAAGAGATGCGTGATGGCGTTGAGGCGCTCGCCCTCGTACATATCGCGAGCTTAGAGCTTACGGCGCTACCTGGCGCGTGACTTCGCGACCGCGACCTTGCGCACCGCCGGCTTGGCGGGCTTGCGTTTGCCTTCCGCGCGAATGGCGAGCCGCGGCGAGTCCTTCGCGGCCCGCATTTTCGCGCCGCCGCCCAGGCTGGCGCGCAGCGCCTCCATCAGGTCGATCACCTGCGCCTTCGGCTCCTCGGCCAGAGCGCTGACGATCTCCTCGCCGTCGATCTTCTTCTGGATGAGCGAGCGGATCTTCTCCTGCTGCTCGTCGCGATAGCTCTCGGGGTGGAACTCCTCGGCCGCGCCCATCTCGGCGAGCTGGATGGCCATCTTCAGCTCGTTGTCCTTGATGATCGCCTCGCCCAGCTCGAGCTCGTCCATGGAACGGATCTCGTTCGGATAGAAGAGCTGGTGCATCACCAGGCCCTTGCCCACCGGGCGCAGCACGACGAGGTACTGTTTGCCGCGCGCGGCGTACTTCGCCAGCGCCCAGCGCCCGGTCTGCTCCAGCGCTTTCGCCAGCAGCGTGTAGGCGCGGTCGCCGCCGCGGTCGGGAGCGAGGTAGTTCGCCTTCTGGAAGTAGATCGGGTCGATCTGGCTGTTCGGGAGGAACTCCACGATGTCGATCTGCTGCGTCGACTTCTCCTCCAGCGCCTTGAGCTCCTCCTCGGTGAACCTCACATACTGTCCCTTGGAGAACTCATAGCCCTTGACCACTTCGGAGCGCTCGATGGTGCGCTCGTCCCTGGGGCAGAAGAGCTGCTGCTGAATCCGGCTGCCGCACTCTTCGTGCAGCATATTGAAGCTGATCCGCTCCGAAGCCTCGGCCGCGGAGAAGAGTTTCACCGGAATGGAAACGAGCCCGAAGGCGATCTGACCCGACGCAAATGCTCTAGCCATAGGGGTTCGCAGTTTACACCACGTAGAAATGGTGAACAAGTTCTTGTGCACCCGACACTTCGGATGAACTACAACATCATTTACCGGATCGTCCGGCAAATTCCAAGAGGCCGCGTCGCCACCTACGGCCAGATCGCCACGATGGCCGGCTGGGGCCGTCGCGCCCGCCTGGTCGGACACGCCATGCACCGCGCGCCGGACAACGTCCCCTGGCATCGCGTGATCAACGCGAAGGGAGAGGTGAGCCCTCGCTCCTCCGGCGACTCGCACGAGCTGCAGCGCCTCCTGCTCGAAGAAGAGGGCGTGGAGTTCGACCTCTACGATCGCGTGGACCTGAACCGGTATCGCTGGAAACGGAAACCGTGAATACGGAATGGAGGCGGATTTCACGAGGAACCTGTGGAGGACAGGCAATCTTGCCTCTCCTCGCTGGTCAGGCAGGATTGCCTGACCTCCACAGAAGCCACTCCATACGACGAGACGCGACTGCCCGAGATGATCAAATTCATCAAGAGTGTGTCTGCACGAGGCGCGAAACAGCGGCGACTGTGGCAGCCCGGTTACTTCGATCGGATTGTTCGTGAAGAAGAGGATCTTCGTGCAAAGGCCGAATACGTCGTGGCGAACCCGTGCGGGCGGGATTAGTTGAACGAGTCGAGGATTATCCGTGGATCTGGCGCGCCTGGATCGAGGGGCGCGGGTGAGGACACCCGCGCCTCCATTCCGTTGACTTGAATCAGATCCCGCTTGGTGCGGGGGGCACCACGATTTCCTTCCTTGGTTGCGCCTTCAGCTGTTCGAGCAGCACTTCGACGCCTTTCTCCAGCGAGGGGTCGCGGCCCGCCGCGACCAGTTCGGGACGGTCCACCACCTCGATGTCCGGCGGCACCCCCACCCCCTCCACCATCCACACCCCCTCGGTATCGAGGAAGCGGAACGCCGGCGCGGTGATGCCCCCTCCGTCCATCAGCCCGGGGTTGCCGGAGATGCCGATGAGCCCTCCCCACGTGCGCGTGCCGATGATCGTGCCGAGCTTGCGCTTGCGGAAGTAATACGGCAGCGCGTCTCCGCCCGACGCCGAGTACCCGTTGATCAGCATGACCTTCGGTCCGGCGTGAGCGTACGCCGGCGTGGACGTCGGCTTCGCGCCGCGGCGGACGATGTAGTTCAGCACTTCGCGGTCGAGCAGCTCGATCATCCGGTCGGGAATGAATCCGCCGCCGTTGTAGCGGTCGTCGATGATGAGCGCCTCTTTGTTCGCCAGCGGGTAGAACGACTTGAACAGCTCTCGATTGCCCCCCTGCCCCGTATCGGGCAGATGGATGTAGCCGATGCGGCCGCCCGAGAGGCGGTCGACCATCTCCCGGCGCGAGCGCACCCAGTCGAGGTAACGGAGATCGGTCTCCTTGGCGATGGGCCGGACCTTCTCCTCGCGCGCGCCGGCCCGGTCGGCCTTTGAGTTGACCAGCAGCGTGACGACGCGGCCCGCCTTGTTCTCCAGCAGGCGGTAGAAATTGTCCACGCCCCGCGTCGAAAGGCCGTCGACGGCGAGGATGATGTCGCCCTCGCGCACCTTCACGCCGGGCTCGGTGAGCGGTGAGCGGGTGCTCTCGTTCCAGTTCTCGCCGGGGTAGATCCTGGCGATGCGGTAGTAGCCGGACGGGTCGTTGACGATCTCGGCGCCGAGGAGGCCGTTCTCGACGCGCTTCACTTTCCAGTCGCTGGGCGTGCTGACGTAGACGTGACCTGCATTGAGCTCGCCGCCGAGCTCTCCGAGGACGTAGTCGAGATCGTCGCGGTGGGCGATGTGCGGGATGAGCTGCCCATAGCGCTGGCGGATGGCCTCCCAGTTCAAGCCGTGCATGTTGGGGTCGTAGAACCAGTCGCGCAGGATGCGCCAGGCGTCGTTGAACTGCTGGGCCCACTCCACGCGCGGGTCGACGCGCATCTCCATCCGCTCCAGGTTGAGCGTGCCGTCGGCCGGCTTCTGCCCGGGCTTGGCGGCGACGATGACGTAGTCGCTGCCCACCCGCGCGATGAGCTTCTCGCCGTTGCTCGACAGCTCGTAGCCGGTGGCCGACTCGAGGACCGTCTCCTCCTTGCGGTCCTCGATGTTGTACATCTTCAGCGAGCGCCGGGGCTGGGGACCGCTGTTGTAGAGGACGCCGTTCGCGACGGCGCTGAGGTTGAGGTAGGTGCCCGGCGGAGCGGGGATGGCGCGGACGCGCTGCTCGAAGCCGGCCGGATCGATCTTCACGACGAGGGGGGCGTCTTTCTTCGGGTCCTTTTTGAGATCCTCAGCGGCCGGCTCGGCGGGCGGCACTGCAGCCGCTCCACTCTGCGCTTTCTCCTCGTCGCTCTGCGGCAGGAACAGCGCCGGGCCGTCGGCGGCGAGCACGGCGACGTACACGCGCGTCGAGTCGGTCACGACGTAGTTGAACTCCAACGCGCTGAAGGTGAGATTCACGTCGCGGTTCGACCTGAAATAGAGATAACGCCCCTTCGGATCGAAGACCGGCTCGAGATCATGGGTGAGGCCGCTGGTGAGACGGCTCGACTTCCGCTCCGGAACCGACCAGACGAAGATCGACCCGAACTGCGACTCGTTGAGCTTCGTGTACGCCAGCCAGCGGTTGTCAGGAGACCAGCTGTAGTGAGTGATGTCGCCGTACTCGTCGCGGTCGACGCGCGTCACGCTGCCGGACGCGACGTCGACGATGTGCAGCGTGCGGTCCTTGTCGGAGAACGCCAGCATTTTGCTGTCCGGCGACCAGACCGCCGAAAACTTCCACGCCTTCCCGCCTCTGGTGAGCTGTCGTTCCGCGGCGGCCGGGTCGTCCGCCGCGCGCACGTAGATCTCGTACGTGTCGCCGCTGCGATCGGACAGGTAGGCGATCCACTTCCCGTCCGGCGACCAGACCGGATCCATCTCGCGGATCCCGGACGTCTGCGTGAGGTTGCGGACCTCACCGTGCTTCGCCGGGGCCGTGAAGATGTCTCCGCGCGCCTCGAAGATGGCGCGCGCGCCGGTCGGGGAGATGCTGTACCAGTCGATGTTCGAGCGCACGTTGCGGAAGTGCGGGACGGTGTTCTTGAAGTCGCCGACCACGCGGATGGGGATCCGCTCCGAGCGCCCCGACGCCGGATCGAAGCGCCAGATGTAGCCGCCCGCTTCGTAGACGACCTGGGTGCGGTCGCTGCTCGGCCAGAGCACGTCCCAGTCGGTGTGATTCGTTACCTTGCGCGAGGCCTTCGTGGCCAGGTCGTACGACCAGAGGTTCAGCTTCCCGTCCTCGCGGTCGGACGTGAAATAGATGGTGTTGCCCACCCAGACCGGCTGGTTGTCGGTGGCGGGATGGTCGGTGAGCTGCTCGGCGCGGTTCGCCGTCAGGTCGTAGATCCAGACGTCCTGCGCGCGTCCACCGCGATAGCGCTTCCACGTGCGGAACTCCCGCTCGACCGGCGTGTACACCAGCTTCGTTCCGTCCGGCGAATACATCCCGCCACCCGCTTCGGGAATCGCCAGCGGTGTCTCCATGCCGCCTGCCACGGGCACGATGTACGGCCTGGCCATGCGATCGCTCCAGGGAAGACGGTGGGGAAGGAAGAGGATGTGCTTCCCGTCCGGCGTCCAGTCGAGAACGCGGTTGTCGACGCCGCCGCGCGGCGGCATGTTGCCGACGTCGTTGTAGAACGTGAGCTGCTTCGGCGTCCCGCCCACGGTCGGGATGACGAAGACCTGGCGCGTCCCGCTGTACTCGGCGCAGAAGGCGATGCTCGTTCCATCGGGCGAGAACTTCGGGAAGTACTCGACGCCTTCGTCGGATGTCAGCCGCCGCGCATCTCCGCCGCGCACGTCGGCCACCCAGATGTCGCCCGCGTAGACGAAGGCCACCTTGTCGCCGTGGATGTCAGGCTGCCGGAGCAGCCGGGTGAGGTTCTCCTGCCCCGCCGCCGCCGTCGCGGCCAGCAGCGTGACCGCCACCATCAAAGCTCTTTTCATGCAGTCTCCCTGTTCAATTCCCAGATGAAATCACAGATTGAGAGTAGGCCTTAGTCCTTAGTCCTAAGGACTAAGGCCTAAGGACTAAGGACTACCCGAGGCGCGGGTGAGGACACCCGCGCCTCCATTCCCCTGTGATCGGTGAACGGAAGCCGGTCAGCGTCTGGTGAAGTGCAGCCGCTCCACTCTGGCCACGCCGCCCGTCATGTCGAACGACGCTTTCAGGTCGAACCCATCCACGCGGCCGCTGCCGGCGCGCGTGAAGTGGATCAGCGTGCTGTTGCCGAGCCGGAAGGCATCGCTGTACGTCGGCTCCAGGGTGCGCTCCGGCTGCTGCGGCAACTCGACGCGCAGACGGCCCGAGTCGGTCCTGACGCGGTACGTTGCCGGCGCCTCATCGCTCGTGTAGTCGCCCACGTAGTCGCGCAGCTGTTCCGCGGAAGGAGTGAACGGCTCGACCCGGCGGTAGGCGGCTGGATCCAGCGACGCCGCACTGAGAAGCGGACCGCTCCGGCCGAAGCCTGCCCGCAGCTCTCCGTCCTGCTCGAAGACGCGGAGGACCGCGTCGGTGGTCTCGTTGCGGTAGAGACCGGGCGAGAAGCCGGCGGCCGGCACGGCCGCCACTGCACTCGCGCGCGGCGGTTTGAGGAAGACGTCCGCGACCCGGCGCCCCAGGGTCGTTGGAGAGACCGTGCCATCGTTGCAGAGGAGCGCGACGGAAAGCTCGCGTTCCGGATACCGCGCCAGCCAGGCGCGGTATCCGCCGGTGGCGCCGCTGTGCGAGACCTCGCGCAGGCCGGCCCGACTGCTCACCGTGAGACCGTGAGCGTACTCGATCGTCTCTCCGCTCGTGAGGATCCCCTGCCGCTCCATCTTCTCCGCGAACGCCTCGTCGCGATCGAGGTGCGCGTTCCACTTCAGGAGATCGCCGGCGGTGGTCATGAGACAGCAGTTGCCGTAGATGTTCTCGCCGTGCATGTCGACGTGATATCTGCCGTCGAGTCCCGCCCTGTATGCCGTCGCCCGCCGCGGGACCACCCGCGTGTAGTCGTCGCGCCACGAGCTGTTCGACATCCCCAGGGGCTGGAAGAACAACTCGCGCGTCAGGGCCGGCAGCGACTTCCCGCTCACCCGTTCCGCGACGATCGCGGCCAGGTTGTATCCGCTGTTGCTGTACGAGTAGCGATGGCCCGGCGTGTAGTTCAGGGCGCGCTGCCGCGACAGGATGTCCAGCACGTGAACGTGCGTGTGCGCGCGCGTGCCGCGCGGCCAGCCGCCGATGTCGGCGATCGTTCCCCAGTCGCGAAGTCCGCTGGTGTGGTTGAGCATGTGCCGCAGCGTGACCGCATCCGCCGCCTCGGGCAGCTCCGGCACGTACTTCCGGACCCGGTCATCGAGCGCCAGCTTTCCCTGCTCCTCGAGCCGGAGCAGCGCGGCCGCGGCGAACTGCTTCGACACCGAGCCGGCCTCGAAGATCGTGTCGGGCGTGAGCGGCACGCCGAGCTCGAGACTGGCCATTCCGTAGGCGCTCCTGGCCACCGTCCGCCCGCCCTCCGCCACCGCCACCGCGCAGCCGGGGCGGTTGCGGACGGCATGCGGGGCGAAGATCTGGTTGATGGCGCTGGTGTGCGCGCAGGCGGTCGCCGCCAGCGCGAAGAGGGCGATGACGAGACGCATCAGAAGTACTTCACCGTCAGTTCGATGAGCTTCTCCTTGAGGCGCGTGTACGGCGGAGTGAGGAACTCGATCGGACTGATCGGCGTGTGCTGCTCGAGAATGGCCCGCGTGTTCGAGAACGCCTGGAAGCCGGCGAAGCCGTGTCCGCGTCCGAGGCCGCTGTGGCCCGATCCGCCGAAGGGAAGGTTCAGCTGAAAGAAGTGGATCAGCGTATGGTTCACGACCGTGCCGCCGGCCGAAGTCCGGGCGATGACCTCGTTGATGAAGTCGCGGTCGCGGCTGAAGATGTAGAGGGCCAGTGGATGCTCGCGCCGGGCGATGAAGTCGAGGGCCTCGTCGGTCGTCCGGTACGTGACCATCGGCAGAATCGGCCCGAAGATCTCCTCCTGCATGAGCGCGCAGCTCTCGTCGGTCACGCGGACGACGGTGTAGTCGATCGTGCGCTCGTCGTCGCCGAATTTCCCGCCGGTGATGACCTCGCCTCCTGACGCCATGGCGGAGTCGAAGAGCCTGCGCAGGCGGCGCCCGTGGCGCTCGTTGACGATGATGCTGCGCGACCCCTCGCCGGCGAGCCTGGCGATCGCATCGCGCAGCTTCGGCACGAACTCCTCGCGGATCGCTTCGTCGACGAGCATGTAGTCCGGCGCGATGCACGTCTGACCGGAGTTGACATGCTTGCCCCAGGCGATGCGCCGCGCCGCCACGTCCAGGTTCGCGGTCTTGTCCACCAGCAGCGGCGACTTCCCGCCCAGCTCCAGCGTGACCGAGGCCAGATGCTCTGCCGCGGCCTTCATCACCAGCTTGCCGACGCCGGGGCTGCCCGTGAAGAAAATGTGGTCGAACCGCTCCCGCAGCAGCGCCTCGGACACTTCCACGCCGCCTTCGACGACGGCGACTTCACTCTCGTCGAACACCTCCGCGAGCAGGCCCTTCATGCACGCGCTCGACGCCGGCGTCATCTCCGACGGCTTGAGGATGACGCAGTTGCCTGCCGCGACCGCCGACGCCAGAGGCGCCAGGCTCAGATTGAACGGGAAGTTCCAGGGCGACAGGATCAGCACGACGCCCTTCGGTTGATACAGAACCCGCGACGAGGTGCCGAGCAGAGCCAGGCGGCCGCCTACTCTGTGGGGACGCATCCAGCGCCGGAGGTGCCTCGCGGCATGCCGCGTCTCGCTGACCACCGCGTACACCTCCGAGAGGTCGACCTCGGCGGGAGGCTTGCGGAAGTCGTCCCACATCGCGCGCTTGATCTCTTCGCGCCGGTGCATGACCACACGCTCGAACTGCCGGAGCTTCCTGATGCGCTCGGCCGCCGATCGCGCGCCGACGCGTGGCGCGTTCTCGCGCTGCAGTTTGATGATGCGCTTCAGCTCTGTCGAATCGGCGGCGGGAGCTTCGACGGGAACGCTGGCCACGGGCGGATTCTACTCCCGGTGCGGGGCTGGGGGCTCGGGGCTCAGGGAAACACAACCTCTTCCACGTCGCCGATCGGAACGAAGACCAGCAGATACGTCACGTGATCGGTCGCGATCAGCTCGATCTTCCGCCCCAGGCAGGTGTCGAGGAAGTAGGCGCGCACGGTTCTGCCGTCGATGAGATCGAGCTCCAATCCGGCCGGCGTGCCGCTCGGGCAGCAGACCGGATCGATCGAGGAGAAACTCGGTCCGCGGATCCGGCGGAGATCATCGCGGTCCAGCGTGAATGCGGGCCCGCCCTGCTCGCACATCTCGGCCTTCCTGTCGCGGCGGTATCCGAGGAAGAATTCGGCGTAGCCGAACTCGAAGGTCTCCTCGTCGACCTCGAAGACCGTGCCTGCGCGGGTCGTGATCCTGACGGTCGGACGCGACTCCAGGCGGAACGCCATCGTGGTGTCGTTCTGAATCGTGATGGTCTGGATCAGCGGCTTGTATCCGCTTCGCGAGAACGTGAGCTCGACGGGCTGGCCCACGGGCAGGCTCATGCTGAAGTTCCCGGCCCGGTCCGAGCGCGCGAACACGCCCGGACCGGCCACTTCGACCGACAGCACGGGCTTGTTCGTGACGAGGTCGGCGACGCTGGCGGTCAGCGTCGCCTCCCCGATCGCGTGAATGACCGCACGCCGCTTCTGACCGGCGTACGAGTCTGAGGAGATAAGGAATGCGATGACCAGAACCGGAACGAGTCGGCGCATCGACCCTGATACGGAGCCGGCGGGCGAACCGTTGGGGCGCGCCGGCTGCAACTGGACCCTCCTGCCGCGCGTAATCCGTCCCATGCACAGATTCTCCATCGCCACACTGGCATTTCTGCTGACCGCCTCCACCGCAGAGGCCGCTCCGGAAGAGGACGTCCGGTACCAGAGCGACGTTTCGCTGGCCGCCGCGCTGCTGCTGCCCGAGAGGACCGGGCCGTCGCCGGCGGCGGTGATCGTCCAGGGCTCGGGATCGTCCGATCGAACCAACGCGTGGGCCCGGTCGATCGCGGACCTCTTCGTGGCCCGCGGCGTTGCCGTTCTGCTCACCGACAAGCGCGGAAGCGGCCAGTCGGGCGGCGACTGGAAGGTAGCCGGCTTCGACGAGCTGGCAAAGGACGCCGCGGCGGGAGTGGACTACCTGAAGTCGCGCAAGGAAGTCGACTCCAGGCGGATCGGCCTCATCGGCCTCAGCCAGGGTGGATGGATCGTTCCGATGGCAGCGGTGCGAAGGCCGGACGTCGCGTTCGTGGTCAACCTTTCCGGCGCGACGGTGAGCTTCGCCGAGCAGTCATTTCTCGAGATGAGGAACACGGCACGGCAGGCCGGTCTGTCTGCCGATGGCGTGAACCAGATCATCGAGCTCAACAAGGCGGCCGGCCGCTACATCCTCGGCGGATCGTGGGACGACTATGCGGCGATGCGGGCGGCGGCGATGAAGGGCGCCGCGAAGCCGGTCGCAGCCGGCTTTCCCGACTCAAAGGCGGCTCCGGCCTGGACGTTTCTCAGGAAGGTTGGAGCTCATGACCCGACTGCGTACTGGTCGATGGTCGAGCAACCGGTCTTCATCGGCCTGGGCGAGCGCGACGAAGAGGACAACGTTCCCGTCGGCGAGAGCGTGCGAAGAGTCGAACACGCGTTCGGCGCGACCGGCAAGAAGAATTACGATGTCGTCGTGGCTCCCGGCGCCGGTCACGCACTCTGGAACGAAAAGCGCGAATTCGCGCCGCTTCTGATCGAGAGACTCGACGCCTGGCTGAAGCAGTACGTAAAAAACTAGCGGCAACCGGTTGCCGTTATACTCCCGCCTCCGGAGGTGCTAATGCGCTCCTGCCTTAGCCTTGTAGCCGCCGCGCTTCTCTTCTCAGCATGCGCAACCACGATGCCGCCCTCTCCCACTGAGCCCGCGATGACGCAGACCGAAGCGACACCGCCCCCACCTCCGGCCGGACCGACTTCGGAAGAGGCGATGCGCTTCGTGACGGAAGCGGAGCAGCGGCTGGCATCGATCAACGTCGACGCCGCGCGGGCGGCGTGGGTGGCGGCGAACTTCATCACCGAAGACACGCAGCTCATTTCAGCCAGAGAGAACGAGCGCTTCATCAACGCCGGCGTCGAGCTGGCCAAGGAAGCGGCCCGCTACGACGATCTGCAGCTGCCGGCCGACACGCGCCGGAAGCTCGCTCTGATCAAGCTCAAGCTGACCACGCCCGGCCCGGCCGAGCCCGCGCTCACGCAGGAGCTGGCCCGCATCGCCGCGGAGATGGAGGCGACGTACGGCTCGGGCCGGTACTGCCCGCCCGGAAAAAGCGGGGACGACTGCCTCGACGTCAACGAGGTCTCCAAGGTCATGCGCGAGAGCCGCGATCCCAATCGGCTGCTCGAGGTCTGGCGCGGATGGCACACGATCTCGCCGCCCATGCGCGAGAAGTACACGCGCTTCGTCGAGCTGCAGAACCAGGGCGCCCGTGAGCTCGGCTATGGCGACACCGGCGCGATGTGGCGCTCCAAGTACGACATGCCGCCCGACGCCTTCGCCACCGAGATCGACAGGCTGTGGGGACAGGTCAAGCCTCTCTACGACTCCCTGCACTGCTTCGTGCGCTGGAACCTCAACAGGAAGTACGGAAACAGAGTCGTCCCGCTCGACCAGCCCATCCCGGCCCATCTCCTCGGCAACATCTGGGCTCAGGAGTGGAGCAATGTCTATGACCTCGTCGCTCCGAAGACCGGCGGACGCGGCTACGACCTGACCAGGATCCTGGAAGCCCGCAAGGACATCGACGAGGTGGGCATGGTGAAGATCGCCGAGCGATTCTTCACCTCCCTCGGCTTCGATCCGCTGCCGGCCACGTTCTGGGAGCGCTCGCTGTTCAAGCAGCCTCGCGACCGCGACGTGGTCTGCCACGCCAGCGCCTGGGACGTGGACGACGTGGACGACCTCCGCATCAAGATGTGCATCCAGAAGACGGAAGAGGACCTGACCACGATCCATCACGAGCTCGGTCACAACTTCTACCAGCGCGCCTACAACCGGCAGCCCTTCCTCTACAAGGACAGCGCGAACGACGGCTTCCACGAAGCGATCGGCGATACGATCGCCTTGTCGGTCACGCCGGGCTATCTCAAGCAGATCGGCCTCATCAAGGAAGAGCCGCCCGCCTCAGCCGACATCCCCCTGCTCCTGGCCGATGCCATGGACAAGATTGCGTTCCTCCCCTTCGGCGTGCTGATGGACAAGTGGCGGTGGCGCGTCTTCTCCGGCGACCTCAGCCCCGCCGACTACAACAAAGGATGGTGGGAGCTCCGGACGCAGTACCAGGGGATCGCGCCGGCCGGAGCGCGTGGCGAAGAGTCCTTCGATCCGGGCGCGAAGTACCACATCCCGGCCAACGTGCCCTATGCGCGCTACTTCCTCGCGCGCATCCTTCAGTTCCAGTTCCATCGCTCGCTTTGCCAGACGTCCGGCTACAGCGGCCCGCTGAACCGCTGCTCGATCTACGGGAACAAGGAGGCGGGAACGCGTCTGGCGAAATTGCTGGAGATGGGCTCGAGCCGGCCCTGGCCGGAGGCGCTGGAAGTGGCAACCGGACAACGCCAGATGGACGCCACCGCGATCATCGATTACTTCCGCCCGCTGAAAACCTGGCTCGACGACCAGAATCAGGGCCGGACTTGCGGGTGGTCTAGTCCTTAGGACTAGATGTACTGGAACTCGGTCGAGCACCACATCGGCGCGGAGCACGTCGACAACTTCTGGATGAGCCATCCGCTCATCCGGGAGGAGATCAACCGGCGCGTCAGCGGGCGCGCCGACTGGTGGCCGACCACCTGGTTCCGCCATCGGTTCGCAGGCCGGTTCCCGTTCGGGCGCGCGCTCACCATCGGCTGCGGCACAGGGAACCTCGAGCGCGACATCGTCGGGCAGGGCATCTGCAGCGCTGTCGAGGCCATCGACGTGGTCGAAGGTCCGCTGCGATACGCCGAGCAGCAGGCGGCGGCGGAAGGGCTGGCCGGCTCGATCCGCTACGAGATCGCCGACGCGCGCGAGTATCTGCGATCGCGCCCGCGGCAGTACGACGCGATTCTCTTCCATGCGTCGCTGCATCACTTCGATCGCGTCGACGAGTTGATGGGACTCGTGGCCGCGGCGCTGAAGCCGGACGGCATCCTCTACATCGACGAGTTCGTCGGCCCGTCGATGCACCAGTGGAACGTCTTCCGGCTGTTTCCAGTGAACCTCGCCTACTATCTCCTGCCCCGCGGATCACGCCGTCCGTGGCTGGTGCGCACGCCGGTCAACCGCGAGGATCCGACCGAGGCGGTGGCGGCGGCGGAGATTCTGCCGGCCGTCTACAGGAATTTTCGCGTGCTGGAGCGGCGCGACTACGGCGGCAACCTGCTCTCGATCATCTACGCGAACCTGGCCAGGTCCTCGCGCCTCGACGACGCCGTGCGGCGGCTGATCCGCTTCGAGAACGCGCTGTTGCGCACCGGGGTGAGGCCGTTTCACACGGTGATCGTGGGTCAACCCAGGTCGTGAGTGCCCTCGCTCCGGCTCAGGAAATCCGCGGAGAGGATCCCGTAGAACTCCAGATCGACGTACTGGCTCCACTTCCTGTGATGCTGGCGCAGCGTGCCCTCGTGGCGCATGCCGTTCTTCTGCATCACGCGCCCTGAGGCGGCGTTGCGTGAGAAGTACGCGGCGTAGATCTTGTTGAGCCTCAGCTCCTCGAACCCGTAGCGGATCACCGCCCCGACCGCCTCGGTCGCATACCCGCGGCCCCAGTAGGGAACTCCGATCCAGTAGCCGATCTCGGCGTGGTTGTGGTCTTTCATGATCCGCAGCCCGATCGCGCCGACCAGCTCACCGTCGTCGACGGCGAGATTGAGCGAGCCTTCTTCCTGAAGCTTCGCGGCCTGCGACGCGATCCACTCCTCGGCCGCTCCCACGGGATAGGGATGCGGGATGAGCAGCGTGTTGATCGCGATCTCACGCGCGCCGGCCAGGTCCTTCACGCGCTGGGCATCCTCCATGCGAAACGGGCGAATGGTCAGGCGGTCGGTGGTGAGATGCGGGAAACGCATGTCAGTCCCTCAAGCCACCAGCAGGTCCCGCAGCCTGCGCCGGATCTCGCGGTCACGGCGCTCGAGGGCGATGCGGTCGCGCTCCAGCGCGTCGAGGAGCGAGCGCAGCGACCGGTACGCCTCGCCCCGCTCGGACGCCTCGCGCAGCAGGACCGCGGGACTGAGCCCGCGCTGCTCGAGGCGGTGGTGGACGGCGTCCCGGATTGCGGCCGGCGCGGGATCGGCGGTGAGCTCGCCGAGCTCGGTCCGGACGGCACGGCGCTTTCGCCACCACGGCCACACCGCGAACCAGATGACCACGCCGACGATCGCCGCCATGGCCACCGGTAGAGACAGTCGAAGCAGCGGCGATCGGATGGAGCGATCGGCCAGCGCGCCGCCGCCCGCGGCCGCCTCACCCGTTGCCGCGATCACCTCCAGCGTCCGCGCCTCGCAGCGCAGCGTCTGCCGTCTGCCCGCGGCAGGCGAGAATACGGCGAGCTCCATCGCCGGCACCGTCATCCTCCCCGACCGCCGCGGGAACATGACGAACTTCCAGCGGCGCGTCATCGCCGGCGCACTCTCCGTCTTGAGCATCGACACACCCGAGTCGATGACCTGCACCGCGGCCGCGGGCGCGGTGCGGAAACTCGGAGCGCCGGCCGCCCGGACGTTGCCCCGCCCGGACAGCACCGCGTCCACCACGACCGGTCCGCCGTTCTTCTGCACGGGCGTGGTACAGCGCAGCATCAGATCGCCGACCGCGGCCACGGCCGGGCCGGGCGGAATCTCCCGCGCCTGCACGGCCACGGTGGCCGACGCGTAGGTCAGCTCGGCCAGGCTTCCCTCGAACATGCCGAAGACGCTGCGCGCCGAGCGGCGGACGAGCGCGCCTTCGATCTCCATCGGCCCGATCTCCAGCCTGCCGCTGCGCAGCGGGAACAGCGCCACGCGCCGGATCGGCATCTTCTGCATCGAATACGTTCCCACCGACACCGGCGAGGGCTGCGAGCTGCGGACGTCGAGCTCTTCGACCCAGAAGTCGTTCAGCTTCGGAATCGATCCGATCTGCCACTGGTGAATGTTCGCGGCGTTGTAGAGCCACCAGGTGACGACGACCTGCTCGCCGACGTAAGCCGACTGCTTGTCCGCTTCCACCACGATGAAGAAGGGGTCGCGCTCGCTCGCCATCAGCTCCTGCAGCACGATCATCGGATCGTTCGACGCTGCCGCGCGGTCCGGCAAAACCTGCAGGGTCACCGGCTGGAGCGTGGCCCGCTGTCCGCGTACGAGCAGCTCCACCGGGCCGGCCGTGGCCGGACCGGGCCCGGTGGCACGGGCGCGGAACCGGAAGACCTTGCGTCGCGTCATCGCACCGTTGATGTATGAGAACTCGGATGAGACCGCGGGCGAGCCGGTGATGGCGAGGTTCCGGGTGGGGACGTAGACGTCGCCGAGCTTGGCGAACTCCCCTTCCAGCGAGACCGTGATGGTGACGAAGTCGCCCTGGCGCACCGAGCGGCGGTCGACGGAGAGGTCGTTGGAGAAGGCTCGTGCCGCGGCCAGAAGAATCAGCAGCAGCGAGACGCGTCTCACCACCCCACCGCCCGCGACTCTCCCCTGGCCCTCTTCATGCGGGCCAGCTCTTCCTGTTCCTGCTGCTGCACCGATCGGAGCAACGCCTCCGCATCCGCCTCACCGCCCTGCTTCTGCTCCTGCTCGTCGCCCGGGTTGGGCTGCGGAGGCTGCTGTGGCTGCGGGCTGCCTCCTCCCTGCCTTCGCTGCTGCCGGCGCTGCCGCTGTTCCTCATCGAGACGGTGCTGCGCGATCTCGAGGTTGCGCTTCGCATCGCGGTCGCCCGGCGCCAGGCGCAGCGCCTCGGAGTAGTCGCGGATGGCGTGCTCGAACGCCTTCGATGCCAGCGCGCTGTTCCCGCGGTTGTACAACGCCCCCGAGCGAAGCGACGGGTCGCTCATCGCGCTGGTGATCGTGGCCGAGCCCTCCGTGCGTCTGCCGGCGGCGATCTGCGAAGTGCCGAGGTTGAACGCGGAACGCGGATTCGGAGCGATGCCGGAAGCGGTGCGATAGGAGCGCGCCGCTTCTTCGAAACGGCCGGTCGCGTACTGCTGCTCCCCGCGCGTCGACGCGGCGTGGGAGTTCGTCTCGCGCGTGAGCTGCTTCCAGAAGGCGGAAAGACGTTCGGGTGCGGCCGCCGGGAATGGCGGCGCTCCACCGGCCTGCGTGAGCGCGAGGATGGCGATCACAACGGACCACCTCCCGAAACCCGAGGCCCGAGGCCCCTGGCCCCTCACTCCGCCCCTCGATTCAGGAGAGAGCCGCAGAAGAAAGCCATGAACGCCAGCGCCAGCGGCCACTGGTATCGGTCGACCGGGACGCGTACGTCTTTCTCGCGCGAGGCGCCGCCGGCGCCGCGCTGCATGAGAGGATCGAGCGCACTCTCGGAGAACGGATTCTGGAGGAGCGTCCCTCCCGTATCGCGCGCGATGCGCTGCATGTTCTCGGAGCGGGCCCGGGTGGTGACGATCTCACCCGACTCGTCGCGAAGGACGCCGTTACCGGCGGGGATCGTGCCGCCGCCGGCGGTTCCGACGACGATCGCCGACACGCTCACTCCACGCGCTCTCGCGAACCGGAGAGCGTCGGCGATGCGACCGCGGCCCTGTTCTTCGCCGTCCGAGATGAGGATGACATCGGCCTTCTGGCCGGAGTCGATCTGCACGAGCTGCAGCGACTTCTCGATGGCCGCGCCGAGGTCCGACCCGGCCACGCCCACTTCGCCGGGCTGCAGAGTGTCGAGAAGAGCGAGCACCGCGTCGGAATCGTTGGTGAGCGGCGAGACGACTTCCGCCGCCGCCTCGAACGTGACGAGGGCGACGCGACCGCCGTGATTCTCAAGGAGGACCCTGGCCAGCGCCTTCGCGGCGGCCAGACGCGACGCGCCGACGTCTTCGGCGGCCATGCTGTGCGATACGTCGATGGCGATGACGCGGTTCGACTCGCGGCTCACGATCGGCACCGTCGTGTATCCGGCGTACGGACCAGCCAGGGCCAGCGCCGCCGCGGCGATGGCGATCGACATCGCGATGGGGCGCGCCGCGCGGAGAGGATTGGCCACACCGCGCAGACGCTCGGCCGAGAAGCGGCGCGCGATCCGCGCCCGAAGCGCCTCCCGCGACATCAGGAACACCAGCGCGACCGGCACCGCCGCCGCGGCCCACAGCCAGATGGGAGAGCGGAAGCTCACGCCGGCACCCTCAGCCACAACGTCTCGCCGGCCAGCAGCGCGGCGAGCAGGAGCGAGAGGCCCGCGCCGAGCGGCCACGTGTACAGCTCATCGACGACGTCGGTCTTCGGCGCGGTGAGGCGAGTCTTCTCCAGGCTGTCGATGCGCTTCAGCACGTCGCCCAGGGAGCGCGCGCCCGTGGCGCGGAAGTATTCGCCGCCGGTGGCGGACGAGATGCCCGACAGCGTCTTCTCGTCGATCTCGCCGCGGATGTGCTGGTACACCGTCTCGATCTCCCCGGTGAACGGGTTCTGCCGCTTGATGGGGAGCGGCACGGGCCCTTCGCTGCCCACGCCGATCGTGTAGACCTTGATCCCGTACTTCGCGGCCAGCGAGGCCGCCACGAGCGGGTCGATCGACCCGGCGTTGTTCACGCCGTCGGTGACCAGGATGATCACGCGGCTCTGCGTGCGCGAGGTGCGCAGCCGGTTGACCGCGGTGGCCACGGCATGACCGATGGCCGTGCCGTTGCCGTTCTCGCCGACTTCGGCCTTGGCCAGGATCGAGCGCGCGATGTCGCGGTCGAACGTGATCGGAACGCGCGTGACGGCGCGGACGCCGAACGTGACGATGCCGATGCGGTCGTCCACGCGCCGCTCGATGAAATCGCCGATGAGGTCCTTGGCCACGGTGAAGCGATTGCGCGGGCGGAAGTCCTCCGCGGCCATGCTGCCCGACGCGTCGAGCGCCACGACGATGTCCACGCCGAATCGATCGTTCGCGGCGGCGCGCTCCACGCGCTGCGGTCGCGCCAGCGCCACAGTGATGAGCAGGAGCGCCATCGTCTCCAGAACGAACGGCAGCCAGGCCAGGGAAACGCGCGGCGAGCGCTTCGCCGTCACCAGATCGAGCGACGAGAATCGGAAGAACGCGAACTGCCGCCGCCTGTCGCGGATGAGAAGCACCACGCGCCCGATGACGAGCAGCGCCAGCGCGAACCACAGCGGCGTGGCGAACCGGATCATGCCGCCATCTCCTGCGGCGGCGCCGGAATGAGACCGAGCGCGCCCGTGGCGATGGCCTCGAAGTCGCCGGGAGGTGCGCCCCACGGCGAGAATTTCTCGGCGTCACCGCGGCGCAGGATCTCCCTCACCAGCGCGCTGTGCTCCCGATCGATGCGCGGCAAGAGCTGCGACGTGGTCAGGTCGGCGCCCAGGTATGGGGTGAGCGAGGCCAGGTAGCGGCGCGTGGCGTCGGCCAGCGCGGCCCAGCGCTGCCCGCGCGGATTCCTGATCAGGCTGAGGACGGTGGCGCGGAACCGGTCCGCCGCCGGCATCTCCGGCGGCAGCGCCTCCACCTTCTCCTTCGCGCGCGCCAGAAACAGGACGATGGCCCAGGCCATGAGACATGCCAGCCCGGCGATGCCGATCGCCATGAGCGGACGCCGTGGCGCCGGAACCACGAGCGGCTTCTTCAGAGCAGAGGGCTCGAGCTGGTCGCCGGGCGGAATGACCGATCGCACCGGAATGTCGAGGTTGCGGAAGCGGACATTGCCGGCCTGCCCGGAGAGCGAGATCGGTCGCGGCTGAAACGTGCGGACCACGGCGCGGCGCCCCTCCTGCGAGACGATCTCGTACGACGGCGACGCATCGAGGCGCACCGCTTCCTGGAAGTCGAGCGTGATGGGGTCGCCCACCGTCGGCGCGGCCGGCCGGAACGTCACCGTCACGAGAAGGAGCTCCAGGATCATCGTCTGCGCGCCAGCCGTCCGCGGAAGAATCGGATGAGATCGCGATCGTAGGGAACCGCCGTCGACACCGGTATCCAGTCGACGCCGCCGCTGCGGAAACGCCGATCCAGGAGCGCGCGCCACTGGCCGGAGCGGAGCCCGACTTCGCTGCGGGTGAGGTCGACCAGGCGCCCCTCACCCGATTCGGCATCGACGACGGCAATGAGGCCACGCCCCGGGAAGTGCTCCTCGCGCGGGTCGCTCACGGCCAGCGCGATGACGTCGTGCTTCCTGTTCAGCCGCTTCAGCGGTCTCTCGAAGTCGAGCTCCAGAAAGTCCGAGACCAGGATCACGACGGCGCGCTTGGCGTTCACGTGCTCGAGGTAGCGCGATGCCGCGCCGAGATCGGCCACGCCTCCCGTGCCTCGCATGGCCGCGTCGACGGCCGCGCGCGCGATCACCTGCGCGTGCTCCCGTCCCTTGCGCGGCGGGATGTACGAGCTGACCGTGCCGGCGAACAGCAGCAGGCCGACGCGGTCGGAGTTCTGGACCGCCGCGAACGCGAACACCGACGCCAGCTCCGCGGCGATGTCGCACTTGCGCCAGTCGACCGAGCCGAAAGCCATCGAGCCGGAAATGTCCACGGCGATGATGATGGTGAGGTCGCGCTCCTCCACGAACTGTTTCACGTGCGGGACGCCGCTGCGCGCGGTCACGTTCCAGTCGATCGTGCGGATGTCGTCGCCAGGCTGGTACTCGCGCACCTGCGAGAACTCGATGCCCCGGCCGTGAAACGCCGAGTGATAGTCGCCCGCGAAACCGGCCCGGATGAGGCGGCCGCTGACGATCTCCAGGTCCGCGACGCGCCGCGCGGTGGGAGTCTGGAGCTGCGGGGCTTTGCGGCGGAAGATCTTCATGGTCTTGGCCCTGAGCCCCGAGCCCTGAGCCCTGGCCTTCATGGGACGGCGACGGCTCCGAGGATCTGGTCGATGATGCGCTCGGCAGTCATCTGCTCGGCCGCGGCCTCGTAGCTGAGGACCAGGCGGTGGCGCAGCACGTCATGCGCGATCGACTTCACATCCTCGGGGATCACGTACGGACGGCCCTGGATGAACGCGTAGCCCTTGGCCACGTGGGCCAGAGCGAGCGTGGCTCGCGGCGATGCTCCGAAGGAGATGAAGGGCTCGAGCGATCCCAGCCGCACCTCCGCCGGCCTGCGGGTGGCCGTGACGACCTGCACGATGTAGCGGCTGATGCGATCGTCGACGTGGACCGATGCGGCGAGCCGGGCGATGCCCTCGATCTCTTCGAGGCGGAGCACGCGCCGGATGGACACGTCGTCCGCGGTCGGGTCGAGGTAGAGGCTGAGGATGCGCAGCTCCTCCTCTGGAGTCGGATAGTCGACCCGCAGCTTCATCACGAACCGGTCCACCTGCGCCTCGGGCAGCGCGTAGGTGCCTTCGTGCTCGATCGGGTTCTGCGTGGCGATGACCACGAAGGGATCGGGGAGCGGGTACGAAGTGTCGCCGATGGTGACCTGCCGCTCCTGCATGGCCTCCAGGAGCGCGCTCTGCACCTTGGCCGGAGCGCGGTTGATCTCGTCCGCCAGCACCAGGTTTGCGAAGATCGGCCCGAAGCGCGCATTGAACGTGCGGACGTTGGGGTCGAAGATGAGCGTGCCGGTGATGTCGGCGGGGAGAAGGTCCGGCGTGAACTGCACGCGTTTGAACGAGGCGTGGATCGCGCCGGCAAGCGATTTGACGAGCAGGGTCTTGGCCAGGCCGGGCAGGCCTTCCACGAGCACGTGGCCGCGGACGAGCAGGGCGATGATGAGCCGGTCGACGATGGCCCCCTGCCCGATCACTGCCCGGCCCACTTCCTGGCGCAGCCGGGCGATGGTCTCCTGGGCCGCTGCGATGTTCGCTGTTACCGCTGTTTCGTTGAGTGGCATCAGGTCAGAATGTTACCCGCACTCCCATGGCTAAGCCGAAGAAGAAGTGGGGCCAGAACTTCCTGCGAAACCGCGGCGCGGTCGAGAAAATTGTCGCCGCCGTGGAGCCGGAGCCGGGGGACGTGATCGTGGAGATCGGACCGGGCGAGGGTGTGCTCACCGGGAAGCTGCTCGAGCTGGGGCATCCGCTGGTGGCGCTGGAGATCGATCCGGAGCTGACCGGGAGGCTGGCGGCGCGCTTCGCCGGGCTCGATGTGAGAACCGCCGACGCGCTCGATGCGCCGCTGCCCGAGGGGCCGTATCGCGCGGTCGGGAATCTGCCGTACAACGTGGGGACCCCGATTCTGAGGCGGGTGATTGCCGACCCGAACTGCCGGCGGGCGGTGTTCATGCTGCAGAAGGAGGTCGCGGACCGTCTGGTGGCGAAGCCGGGGACCGAGCAGTACGGCTACCTGACGCTGTACGGGCAGGTGTTCGCTGAGGCGCGGATCCTGATGAGGCTCGGGCCGAAGTCGTTCTATCCACCGCCGCGGGTGGACAGCGCGGTGGTCGTGCTCGACCCTCTCGCGCAGCCGCGCACGACGGATCGGGAGGGGTTGCTCGAGCTGATCAGCACGTCGTTCCGCATGCGCCGCAAGAAGTTGATCAACAACCTGATCGGCTGGCGCGGCCTCACCCGCGCCGACATCCTGCCGGTGCTGACCGCCGCGGGGGTCGACCCCGACATCCGGGCCGAACAGCTCTCCCTCGCGGAGGTCGAGGGGGTCAGGTCTTGCCTTTTCCCTTTTCCCACAATAGGTAGAGTTCCCTGAGACGCGAGCGATCTGCGATGCGGGCACGTCTACATCTCGGAGAGCAGTCTCTCTCGGGATGTCTACGAGGAGTAGGAAAAGGGAAAAGGCAAGACCTGACCCCCCCCTCAAAACAACCAGGCGTAGCCGAGTTTGATGAACACGGCCCGGTTGGTCTGGGTCAGGTCGACGACCTCCGTGCCGGCGTGGTTGTCGGAGTAGCCGAAGAGGAAGACCGTCTGCGCGTCGAGCCGGTACGAGAAGAGCAGCTGCGAGAGCAGCGCCCGGCTCTCGCGATTCACGGGAACCACATACTGCGACCGATTCCTCTCCACGCTGCGGTGCTGCAGGATGGCGCGCACGAACGTCCTCCGGTTCAGGTGATAGAGCAGCCTGGCCTGCGGGATGTCCGCGGTGAAGATCTCCGCACCCTGCGGAGTCCGGAACACCTGCCGCACCCACGACGCGCGCCCGCTGAAGCGGCGGCCGAGGTGGAAGGTCGTGTAGGGAATCAGCGTAACGAACTCCGCCTTCCGGTTGTTCGTGAAATCGATCGACTCTCCCCAGTTCGTGAACAGTCCGGCGCTGGCGTCGCGCGTGGCCTGGATGAAGGTGTCGATGCTGTAGCGCATGTTGTGGTACGTCCGCCCGTTGAAATACTCCTGGTTCGGCGCGAGCAGCAACGAGACGTAACTCTGGCGCGACCCCTGAAACGTGGCCACGATGTCGGAGCCCCACTCGGTCCACTCGCCTCCGTACTCCTGTCTGGCATCACCGGAGACGCCGAAATATAGATTGCGGAACCAGCGATCGGGCCCGCCTCGAACACGCCGCTGCGCGCCGGCCTTGGCGCCGCGCACCGCGACCTGGTTGAAGAGTCCCGCGTCGGCGCGAAACCCCGGCGAGATCTCCGAGTACTCGGCGCGCCAGAACCAGTCGCGATCGCTGTGGTCGTAGCTGGCCAGCAGCGCGTGGCCGTCGATCGCGCCGGACGCGCTGATCGCAGCCGGATAGCCGGACCGCGACCCGGCGAGCTGCACGCGGACCGAGTCCTGCTCGGTCATCCGAAAAAACGAGTCGCCGGACAGCACTGTGTTGTCGTAGCCATTCCCGGTGCGCGACGTGACGAGCAGGCCCGCCGTGGCAGCCGATCCGAGGCTTCGGCGGTAGCGCAGGATGGCCGTGGTGGATGGGTCACGCAGTGACCGCGTCGACGAGGAGTCGTCAGCCGGGAGGAGGAAGTTCGTGATCCCGTCGCGGGCCAGGAGCACGCCGTAGGCGTTCGAGCCCGATTTTCCGGTCAGTTTCAGGCCGGCCACCGGATCGGCGACCGTCCGCGTGAAGACGAGCGGAAGCTGTGTCTCGAAGAAATCGGATCCTTCCAGAAAAAAGGGCCGCTTCTCCGTGAACGACAGGGCGAAGCGCGTGTTCACGTCGAGCTGCGCGGCATCGGCTTCGACCTGGGAGAAGTCAGGATTGATCGTGGCCTGCAGCGAGGTGCCGGGTGTGATGGCCCAGCGGCCGGAGATCCCCGGATCGACTCCCCGGTCCGCGGTGGCCAGGGTCCCCGACGAGCGGTCCTGCTGCAGATTCGCCGTCAGCGTCGGAGTGAGCTCCACGTTCCGCCCGACGGACGTGATGCCGAAGCCGTCCACGTCGGCGAACTGGCAGATGAAGCAGTTGCGATTCTCATCCGTCACCACCGAGCGGAAGCGGTGCCGGACGCTGCGCGGATAGTCACGCATGGCCATGAAGCCCCACACGGGCTGGACGCCGCCGGCGGGAATCCGGAGCTGCTGGAGCGGCACGGCGATCTCGACGACGAATCCGTCGCCGGTGATCCGTCCGGCCGAGTCCCAGATGGCGTCCCACGAGAAGTCCTCACTCCCCTCCACGTCGCTGTTGATCGCGTCCGCCTGCACGCCCAGCGGATTGACGCGGAACTGGTAGGCGATGCGGTCGTCGTTGAACGGATCGACCAGGAAGCCGACCGTATCGTCATTGAGCGCGGCGTCGCGTTCGGCGTACCGGGCGCGGATCTGGCCGGGCTGCGGATCGAAGGCGCGGAACGCGACGTACAGCTTGTCGTCGTCCCACAAGACGAAGACCTCGGTGCTCACGGCGGCCGGGATGTTGTCGCCGGGGAACCACTCCCGATCGATGGCGAACGGTGTGGCCTCCTGCCACGCCGGCTCATCGAGCACTCCGTCGATCCGGATGGGACCGGTCGCTTTTCCGACGGTGACCGCGCCTGCCGAGCTGCAGGCACACACCACGAGCAGGACGGACCAGAGCCGTATGAATGACATCGCAGTCTCCTGAATTGCTGACGTTTACTCGCTGGCGCCGGCGTTGCGGAGGATGCGCACGATGTCGCCGTGGCCGTTCCGCCGCGCCATGTTGAGCGGCGTCCGCCACTCACGATCGTCCGCCCAGACGCGGACGTTCACGTTGGCGCCGCGCGCGATCAGCAGCTTCACGGCCTGGTCGCTTCCCTGGCCCGCCGCGGTGATGAGCGCGTTCTCGTCACCGGGAACGACGTCCTCGATGCGAGCGCCGCGATCGAGCAGGATCCTCATGACGTCGGTCTGGCCCGCTCCGGCCGCAGCGATGAGCGCGTTGCCGTCGCCGGGCGAGGGGACGTTCGGATCGACGCCGCGATCGAGCAGCCATCGGACCGCTTCCTTGCGGCCGGCGCGCGAGGCGATGAGAAGGGGCGTGCCGTCGCCGATGATCGCGGCATCGAGGTCGATGCCCTGGCCCGCGAAGAAGTCCAGTGCATCGATGTCGCCCTTCCGCGCGGCCTCGATCACCGCGTCGCGGTACATGCCGTCCTCCTCCATGGCGCCCGCCACGCCTTCGCGCACGCCGTCCTCGATGGCATCGCCTCTGGTCGACTCCGAGGGCTCCGCGGCCGCGGCGACCAGCCGGACCGACCCGAACGTGACGACGACCGCGACCATGATGCTCACCGTGAGAAGCATTGCGGCGCGGCTCTGCGGGCCGCGCGGCTGCGCGGGATCGAGGATGGCGTGCACGCGCTCGGACAGGCGGCTCGGCGAGGCCATGGCCAGAGCCGGCACTCCCGTGCGCGGTCCGAGCGTCCGGGCCAGCGTCACGAGCTGTTCGGCGTAGGTCGATGCATCCGACGCGTTCACCACGGCATCGTCACAGGCTCGCTCGGCCTCGAGGCAGAAGCGGCGGAACGCCAGCCAGATCATCGGATGCGGCCAGTAAAGCGCGCAGGCGATGCGCGCCACGAGCTGCATGGTCCAGTCGTCGCGGCGGACATGCTCCAGCTCGTGACGGATGGCGCGCCGGACCGCATCCATCGACCACTCTCTTGCCAACGCCGGCATCACGATCGTCTGCCTGCGGAATCCGAACGTCAGCGGCACGGCCACCTCGCTGGAGATCACCACCAGGACCGCGCGACGGATCGCGCTCTCACACGCCACATCGGCGGCGATTCTCGTTCCTTCCGGCCAGACTTCCGCGTCGTTGCCCCAGCGCCGGAGACGCCACACGCCGGCGGCGAGCGAGGCCAGCAGGAACACCACGCCCACGAGATAGAGATTGCGCGCGGCATGGAACAGGCTGAACGCCGAACGCGGGAGGTCCGGCGCCGCCGGCTCCGCGGCGGGCACGGGGAGGGCGGGAGGCGGCGTCTGCGGGGCAGCCACCGTATCAGCGAGCGCCGCGGGGATCGACACCGTCGTGGCCGTGACGAATCGCGGGGCCACCGGCAGCAGCAGAAGCGTCACGAACAGAGCCGCAAAGACGGCGTGTCGCAGCGAGGCCCGTCCCCGCCGCGCCACTGCTGCCACGGCAAACGCGGCGGCAATGACGAGCGTCGCCTTCAGCACGAGCGTTGCGATTCCGATCATCACGATCTCCTCCCTTTTCTGACGCGATCGATCTCGCGGGCCAGCCGCTCGAGCTCGTCGTCCGACCAAGCCTCGTCCTTGAGCAGTGCCGTGGCCGCCTGTCCCGCCGAGCCTTCGAAAAACACGTCCACGAGCTTGCGGAGCGCGGACTTGCGGGCCGTGGAGCGCGACGTCGTCGGCGCGTAGACGTAGCGGAGACCTTTCTCCCTGTGCCGTACGGCGCCCTTGGCCTCGAGTTTCGCCAGCATGGCCCTGACGGCCGAATAGCTGGGCGGATCGGACAGCCGTTCTCTGATCTCTTCGGCGGACGACTCCTCGCCAAGGGCGAAGAGGACATCCAGGATCTCGCGCTCGCGTCTGGATAGTTTGATCATGCTATGGATGTAACATAGTGCTACGTTTGTAGCATGTCAAGTGAACGAACGGTGGCAAAGGGGGGCGGGGGGGAGACGAGAGTCAAAGGCCGGGCGCGGGCGCGGGCACGGGCTCGGGCACGGGAGAAGGATGAAGGATGAAGGATGAAGGATGAAGGATGAACGGCGAGCCCGGCCTTTGACTTTCCCGAGCCCGTGCCCGAGCCCGGCTTCCGGGCGGGGGGGACCATCACTCCGCCCTGCTGTCCCCCGGCTCGTACCGCCATTCCGTCTGGTGCTGCGCCCCCTCGGCGAAACGGGGATCGACGTATTCGCTGAAGTCGATGGCGCGATCGAGCACGCCCGTCTCTCGCATCAGGCGCACGATCAGCTCGAAGTCGCCTCGCAGCGGCGTGAGCGGCTGATACTCCACCCGGTCCAGCGGATTGGAAAGGGCCCACCGGAGCAGCTTGGGGTCCTGGCGGAAGTAGTAGCGGCCGACGAAGTCCGCGGCGTGCTCGCGCCGCGCCTTCCGCTTCGGCGGGTTGTCGAGCCAGAGGCCCGACCGCGCGATGCCGTCGACGAGCACCTGCACCGCCTCCGGCCGCCTGTCGATCACATCCTGCCGGACGACCAGCACGCACGAGATGTAGTCCGGCCAGTACTCGCGTGCATGGAACAGCACGCGGCCGAACCCGCCGATCTCGGCCTGCGACGGAAACGGCTCCCCCATCGAGAACGCGTCGATCGCGCCTGCCGCCAGCGCGCCCGCGACGTCAGGCGGAGCCATCTCCACCATCCTGATGTCGCCGGCCTTCATCCCGTGCTTCTCCATGGCCCGGAAGAGGATCAGCCTCTCATCGGAGAAGCGGCTGGGGATGGCCACGGTCTTCCCGCGCAGATCTGAAAACTGCCGGACCGGACCATCCTTGCTCACCACCACGGCGCTTCCGTAGCGGTGCCCGAGGTAGACGATCTTGATCGGGACGCCCTGAGCACGCAGGGCGATTGCCATCGGCGCGACCATGAATCCCGCCTGCATCCTGTTCGAGAGGAGCGCTTCCTTGATCTCCGGAAACCCCTGAAACATCCTGGGGATGAACAGATGCCCTGACTTCGAATGGGCGGAGATGTAGTCGGTGACCGGGCACGCGAGATGTCACGTCACGGGGATGTAGGCGACGTAGAGCTTCCGCTTGTCGATCGGCAGCCGGTCATTCAGCAGCACGTTGTAGTCGACGTTGAGGACGACGTGCGCCGCCGTGATGACGGCCGCCCATGCCCCGACAGCGAGCATTACCTTTCGCAGGACCGATCACCTCCTTTCGGGCTTCGGGCTCCGGGCTCAGGGCTACTCACGGAACCCCCATCTCACAGAGGGCAGCCGCTCCGCGGAACGGATGGCGACATCGAGAAACAATCCGATGACTCCGATCAGCAGCATACCGCCGACGACCAGGTCGTAACGCATGCCGGCGTTGCGGGCATCGATGATGAGGTACCCGAGTCCGGAATCGACGGCGATCATCTCCGACGCCACGAGAACGATCCAGGCGATGCCGAAGGCGATGCGCAGCGCCACGATCGCGCGCGGAAGCACCGCGGGAAAGATCACCCGGCGGATCATCTGGGGTGTGGAGAGGCCGAAGTTGCGCGCCGCCTGCAGGTAGGCCTGCGGCACGTTCTGCACGGCATTCATCATCGAGACGACGATCGGCAGGAACGACGCGAGGAATATCAGGAAGATCGGCGCGGCGTTGGACACGCCGAACCAGATGATGGCCAGCGGCATCCACGCCAGCGGCGAGATGGGCCGCAGCATCTGGATCACCGGGTTCAGCGCGCGGGCCAGCCCGGGATGCCAGCCCAGCCACAGGCCGGCCGGCACACCCGAGAGAACCGCCGCGATGTAGCCAACACCGACCCGCAGCAGCGAGTCGCCGATATAGGACCAGAGCGTCCCCCGCTCCGCGAGCGTGACGATGCCGCGGAAGACATCGGCCGGTGAAGGGAAGACCGCCGTCGCCGTCAGCACGACGGCGAAGTGCCACATCGCCACGAGCACTCCCGCGAAGAGAACCGGCAGGACGAGCCGCTCCACGTTTCTCATACGTGATGGGCCAGTCCGATCTCCGCGAAGATGCTGTCGCGCAGCGCGATGTAGCGCGGGTCGCTGAGGTCGCGCGGGTGCGGCATGTCGATCGTGAGGATCCGGCGGATGCGCCCGGGGCGCTGCGACATCACCACGACACGGTCGGCCAGCTGCACCGACTCGTCGATGTCGTGCGTGACGAAGAGGATGGTCTTCCGCTCGGCCTGCCAGATGCGGAGCAGCTCGCGCCGCATCTGCAGCCGCGTGATGGAGTCGAGCGCGCCGAACGGCTCATCCAGGTAGAGCACGTCGGGGTTCACCGCCAGCGCACGCGCCACTTCCAGCCGCTGCTTCATCCCGCCCGAGAGCTCGCGTGGAAACGAGCGCTCGAACCCGGAGAGCCCGACCAGCTGCACGTAATGCGCGATCCGGCGGCGCCGCTCCTCCTCGGTCACTCGAAAGAGTCCGAATCCGATGTTCTGCTCGACCGTCAGCCAGGGAAAAACGCCGCGCTCCTGAAACACGAAGATGCGCCGCGGATCGGGGCCGACGACCGGCTCGCCGTCGATCCTCACCTGCCCCCGCGACGGCGGCGTGAAACCGCCGGCGATGTTCAGCAGAGTCGACTTGCCGCAGCCGGAGGGGCCGACGATGACGACCAGCTCGCCCGCGGACACGGTCAGCTCGATGTCCTCGAGCACGCGCATGGCGCCGAACGAGTGGCTGACGGCGCTGATCTCGACCTTCAATTCGCGTAACCCCAGCGGACGAAGTCCAGCGTCTCCAGCCGCCGCATCACCAGGTCGAGAATCACGCCCACGATGCCGATCAGCACCATGCCGGCGATGACCAGGTCGTAGCGGTTCCCGGCATTGCGCGCGTCGATGATGAGGAAACCGAGGCCGGAGCTCACCGCGATCATCTCGGCCGCGACGACGACGAGCCATGCGATCCCGAGCGTGACGCGCATGGCGATGACGAGCTGCGGCAGAACGGAGGGCAGGACGACCGAGCGCACGAGCTGCATTCGCGTGAGGCCGAAGTTCGCGCCGGCGGCGAGATGCGTCGCCTCGACGTTGTGCACGGCATTCATCGCCGCCACCGTCATCGGGAAGAACGAGGCGAGGAAGATCAGGAAGATCGCCGAGGCGTCGCCCACGCCGAACCAGAGGATGGCGATCGGGATCCAGGCCAGCGGCGAGATCGGCCGGAGCACCTGCAGGACCGGATTCACGGCGTCCTCGCCGCGGCGCCACATCCCGAGGATCAGGCCGAGGGGGATGGCCAGGACGAGCGCGGCGGTGTAGCCCCAGGTGACGCGGAACAGCGACGCCACCACGTACTTCAGAAGGAGGCCGCGGCGGGCCAGCTCGACGATGGCCAGCGCAACTTCCCACGGTCCCGGAATCAGCGGCGAGCGTGTCGCCATGATCGCGATCTGCCAGGCAGCGATACAGATGACGATCCCGAGCAGCGGGCTGAACCGGCGCAAGCGACGCGGAGAGTAGCAGAAGTGATCGATGGAGCGCCGGTGTCCCTTTCCGCCATCGTTCTCCTGAGGCCTGAGGCCTGAGGCCCGAGGCCCGCCGTACCGTGACAGACATCACGCCGCGTCGTGATCGGAGGAGCGACCGGCGCCGCCCGGGCATGTTCAGATGGTCGAAAGAGAATGAGCATGCAGACAATCAGCCGCGAGACCGCGATTGCGCTGCTCCGCCAGAAGCTGATCACGGAGACGAAGCCGGGCCAGTCGACGTGTCAGACCGTGCAGGAGCGTGGCGTCTTCTGCCGGGGCTTCAGCCGCTACAGCAACGAGGATCTGCGCGCGCGATTTCCGTATGCGGGCGGGCGCGACCCCGGCGTGACCCGGCTCGAGCTCGAGCGAAGGGCCAGCTACTGGCAGCTGCGGCGCCAGGTCGAGAGCGGCTCGATGACGAGCTGCGATGCGCAGTGGCAGCGTTACGAGACCTGCCGCGGCTGGGACGACTTCACGAACGAGGACCTGGCCCGCTTCTGTATGGAGCTGTTGCACTGCGAGGTGACCGTGACCGGGCCGCGGACCCTGTCTGTCATTTGACCGCAACGAGCTGATCGTAGGTCTGCCGCAGCCGGCCGTCGAGATACTCCATCATGGCCGGCGACGGCGCGTGCGCGAACCGCAGCAGGATCTCCGCCTCGAGGATGCGGATCGTTCCGGCCAGCCCTTCGGCCCTGCCCAGCCCGCGCGTGAAGTCCAGCACCGGATTGCAGATCGCGTCCCCGAACTTCATGGACGGGCACTTGCTGTCGGGGCAGTGCATGGCGACGTTGCTGCACGGCATCGGAGCGAGGCCCATCGGCCAGCCGCTCGCCTTCAGGTCTCCCACGGTCCTGGTCAGGATGCCGGCGACATCGCGATAGACCTCTTCGCGAGGATCGGCGGCCACGCGCATGTACGCCGCGGCCTCGACGGTCTTGAGCGACCCCATCAGAGTGGCCATGGTCTGCACCTCTGTAGTCCGTGCGGTTGCGCACCCGACGGCCGTGGCACATAGAAAGATGATGGCGATCCAGTCTCGTTTCATGGCTCTCTCTCCTTTCGGTGGGCGGGTTGGAAATCGATCAGCCATACGTCCTGGCTGTTTTTCTGAAGGACGTAGAGCAGATCGCCGCGGGGGGTGACCTCGAATCCCGCGAAGCTGATTCCCGGAACGCTGTTGTTCGTGATGGGCCGGCTGGCGCCGCCGGCGAGCGAGAAGGCGACGACGTTGTGCACGTGGCTCTCGTCGGCGACCGTGAAATAGATCACTCCGGCCGCGGCGTCGAGCTCCGCGGTGCCGGCCCAGACGCGATCGATGCTTCCCACCGGGCGCGCCTTCCCGCCGGCGTCGATGACCAGGACCTCGGCACGCTCGGTGAAGTCGGGGTTCAGCGACGCGCGCAGCACGACCCACCGGCGGTCGGGAAGCGGGCCGCGAATGTAGAGCGTGCGCTTCCAGTCGCGCTGCATCGAATCGAGGATCGTGTCGGCGCCGCCTTCCATCAGATGAATCTCGGCCGGTCCGGCCTCCGGCGACGTCTCGGTCATGAAGGCGATGCGGCCGCCGTCGGTGTAGACCTCGCGGATGATCGTCCCCTTCGGAGCGGAGTAGAGCGTGGAACCGGGCGAGCGGATCTCGTCGAGGCCGGCCTCCGATCGCACGATGAAGACCGGCGCGCCGTCGTCGCGCCACGCCAGAGAGCTCCGCTCGTAGTCGCGCGGCCACGGGTAGTAGTTCGGGACGCGGAATCCGCGGGTGACGGTCCCATCCACGCCGGTGTCGAGATCCTTCACGTGGAGCACATACTCGAACATCCGCTCGGCGGGGCGCGCGTAAGCGATGCGCCGGCCGTCAGGCGACAGCATCGGCATTCCTCCTTCCGCGACGCGATTCCAGGTCGCGACACCGCCCGACGGGAGAAGTGCCCCCACCAGGATGTCGGCATGGAGGTTCCTCGATGGGGCGTAGAGCACCGGCTTCTGGCGCTGAACGGCCACCTGGTCGTCCGCCGCGGATGGCCAGTCCTCGCGAAGCATGTCGGCGGTCAGCTGTCGGTGTTGTCCTGTCGGCGGGCTGTAGATCCAGAGGTCGGCTTCGTCCTGCTTCTCCACGAATGTCAGCAGCGAGAGGTCGTCGCTGACGCTCTGCGTGTACTCGACGCTGCGGCTGAACGTGATCTGCTCGCGTTCCCTGCTGCGGAGATCGAGGCGCCACAAGTCCACTTGATTGGATCGGTCCGAAGTGAAGAACAGCGACTGGCCGCCGAAGAGCGCTCCTCCTTCATTGTCGGAGCCGCTGATCCGTTCCGATTTCCCCGTGGCCATGTCCGTGATCCAGAGAGTCAGCTGATGAGGAGTTCGCATTGAGTACGCCACGCGCTTCTCATCCGGATGGACGTCGAACTGCTCGCGAAGCCCCTCCGGTCCCTGCGATTCGAAAATGCGCGCCGCCTTCCCGCTGGCGGTGTCGAACCGCCACACGCCGCTCCGCGGCAGATGCAGGTAGACATTGGCGCCGTACCAGCGCAGCAACTCAGCGTTTCCCAGCTCCTTCGGCAGGGCCAGGCTCGTCACCCCACGGCCGCCGAACGCCGCGACGATCTCGAATGAGACCGCGCCGAGATTGCTGACCAGGACGCCGAGGCTCTCGCCGTCGGGAGACCAGAGGGCGTCCGCGAGGCCGGGCTGCGACGTCACTACCCGCGGCTCCCCTCCCTTGACCCGCTGCATCCACACGGAATTCGTCCCGCCCTGGTCGGAGACGAACGCGATCCACTGCCGGTCTGGTGACAGCCGCGCGCTGCGCTCGACGCTCGGCCAGGTCACGATCGGCCGCATCACCGGCGACCGCGGCGGATCGCGCCGGCCGACAAGACCGGGAGCGGCGAAGAGCAGCGCCGCGACGACGGCGGTCGCGGCCACCCAGGGCATGAAACGCTGCAGCGGCCACGAGCGTCGCCGCGGCACGATGAGTGGCAGGCCTGAGGTGATCCGGCGCAGATCGCCGCGCATCTCTGACGCCGTCACGTAGCGATGCTCCGGATTCTTGCCGAGCCCGCGGAGGATGACGTGCTCCAGCTCCGCCGAGATCTCCTTGTTGATCTGCCGCGGCGGCCGCGGTGCCTCGGTCACGATGGCCATCGTCAGCGCGGCCGGATCTTCGTGGGGAAACGCGCGCCGGCTGGTGGCCATCTCGTAGAGCACGGCGGCGACCGAGTAGACGTCGCTGGCCGGCGTCGCTGGAAGTCCGTTCAGGATTTCCGGTGCGATGTACGGGAGTGTCCCGGCCACCGCCCGCGCATCGGGCAGCGTCTCGGTGATGGCGCTGTCGCTCACCGGCTTCAGCTTGGCCAGGCCGAAGTCGAGGATCTTCACCCGTCCGTCGGCCGTGATACGCAGGTTGGCCGGCTTGAGGTCGCGGTGAATGACGCCTTCGCCGTGCGCGTAGCCAAGAGCGGAGGTGATCTGGTCACCGTAGTGGAGGATCTCGCCTTCCGGAAGCGGGCCGACGGCGAGCTTCGTGGAGAGTGTGAGGCCGGCGATCCATTCCATCACAAGGAAGCGGATGCCGTCCTGGACGTCGAAGTCGAACACCGAGGCGATGTTGGGATGGTTCAGACGGGAGAGCGCGAGAGCCTCACGGCGGAAGCGGCTCTCGGACGAGCCTGTGGCAGCGTGGCGATGCGAGAGGACCTTGATGGCCACGTCGCGATCGAGGTGCAGATCGCGCGCTCGGTAGACCACACCCATCCCGCCCTCGTCGAACTTCTCGACGATGCGGAAGTGCGACAGCTCCTGCCCCGGAGAGAGTTCCATGGCCGGCCGTTTTCTGGTGTGCGGGAAGCATAGTGTAGTTCGGGCCTTACTTAGTCCTTAGTCCTTCCTTAGTCCTTAGTCCTTAGTCCTTAGTCCTTAGGCGTTAGGAGACCGACCGGGAGTCGTGGGCGGGTGGTGGTCTCCTGAGGACTAAGGACTAAGGACCAGTTTCACTCGAAGAGCGTATCGACATACGCGGCCGGGTCGAACGGAATGAGGTCGTCCGCCCCTTCCCCCACCCCGATGAACTTCACCGGGATGTCGAACTGGCGCATGATCGACAGGATCACTCCGCCCTTGGCCGTCCCGTCCAGCTTCGTCACGATCATCCCGGTGACCCCCGCCGCCTCCAGAAACGCCGAGGCCTGGCTGACCCCGTTCTGACCGGTGGTGCCGTCGATGACCAGCAGCGTCTCGTGGGGCGCGCCCGGCATCTCCTTCTCGATGACGCGCCGCACTTTGGCCAGCTCCGCCATCAGGTGCGACTTGTTGTGCAGCCGGCCGGCCGTGTCGATCAGGACGACATCGGCGTTGCGCGCCTTCGCCGCGGCGACGGAGTCGTGCGCCACAGCGCCAGGATCGGATCCGGCCTTGTGCTTGATCATCGGGACGCCGATGCGATCGGCCCACATCTGAAGCTGCTCGATGGCCGCGGCGCGAAACGTGTCGGCCGCGCCGAGGAGAACGCTCCTGCCCTCGCCCTTCCAGCGCGCGGCGAGCTTGGCGATGGTGGTGGTCTTGCCCGTCCCGTTCACTCCGACCACCAGGATCACGAACGGCCGGGCTTTGCTGAGGTCGATGGTCCCGGCGGCGCGACGCGGAATCAGCGCACGCGTCTCTTCGCGCAGCACCTCGGTGAGCCGGTCGACGGTGGAGATGTTCTCCGTGCGCACGCGCTCCTCCAGCCGGTCCACGAGCGAGCTGGTCAGCTCCGCACCGACGTCGGCGCCGAGGAGTCCTTCCTCCAGCCCATCGATGGCGCTCCGGTCGACGGGGAGGTTCGGCGTCATCGACTCCTTCACCTTCTCGATGATCTCGGTGTGAGTCATGAAGAGGCCGCGCTTGAGCTTGTCGAAGAGTGTCTGGTCGGTCATCCGCGCTTCGTGGCCGCTCCCTGCTCGCGCGAGGAGATGGCCTGGCGGACCATGGCCTCATCGATGGTGAGCACGCCGCTGGCGCCCGTGACCGCGGCGGCAGGATCGAATTCGAGGTTGCGGATGATACGGCGGAACACCTCGCGCAGCGCCCGCGCGCCGAGCCGCTTCTGGCGCGACGCGTCCCAGGCGATGGCGATGAGAGCGCCGCGCGTGATCTGCAGGTCGATCCCGAAGCCCTTGAAATAGTCGCGCGAGAGACGGAACACCGAACCCTCCGGCTCCACGAAGATCCGCGCCAGGTCCTCCTCGGCCAGATCGTTGAGGACGATGATCGACTCGAAGCGCGAGACGAACTGCGGCGTCATCCCATAGCGGAAGAGGTCCTCGTATTTCAGAAAGTCGCGCAGCTGGAACGGCAGCTCCTCGCGCACTTCGCCCGACGCGGAGACGATCACGACAGGCTGCAGCGCGACCACGTCCTGCCCGATGGTGGCCCGCCGCAGCACGCTGTCGTACAGCTCTTCGAACGCTCCGCCGGCGACGAACAGAATGCCCGACGAGTTCACGACGTGCGTCTTGTTGTCCGCCTCGAAGCGCACGTGCTCGTTCTCCATCAGCGTGAGCAGAGCCTCCTGCGCCACGATGCCGCGCACGTTCGCCGACCCGCCCACCTGCGAGCGGATCTTGTCCACCTCGTCGATGAAGACGATTCCGTGCTCGACCGAGCGGAGGACATCCTGCACTCCCGCGTCGCGGCCCAGAAGGACGCGGGCATTCTGATAGAGCCGTCCCAGCACCACTCGCCCGTACCCCTGATGCTCCTCGGCCAGCACGTTGGCGTTGAGCCGGACGACATTGGCGAAGTCACCCAGCCCTTTGCGCTGCGACAGGAACATCTCCACCGCGCGCATGAGCGTGGTCTTCCCCGACCCGGAGTTGCCGATGAGCAGGATGTTCGGCGCGGGGTGACCGACCAGGTGCTTGACCAGCGCGACGGAGAGCTCGCGGATGGCCTCATCCTGGCCGACCACGGTCTTGCGCAGCTCGTCGTGGATGTCGCGGGGCCGCAGGTCCATGGACGCGACAGTTTACTGTGGAGCGCCGCCGATTACTGTGGAGCGCCGCCGACTCGGCGGCCGCCGGGTCGGCGGCGCTCCACTCACGATTTCATGTCACCAGCGACAGCCCCACCGCCGCCAGCAGCACGATGACGACGCCGACCGCGACCCAGAACGCCTGCACCGTCTGGCGGTGCATGTTCACCGACTCGAGGCGCTCGCCGAGCAGATACTGGAGGTACTCGACGCGAGGGCGGACCGAGCCGATCTTCTCCTCCAGGTTCGGATAGACGACCTGGTTGATGCCGGCGACGATGATCACCGGGATGAACGTCGCCCCACCCCTCCGGATCACGAACTGATCGAGCAGCCCGCTCTGGGGCTGGTCGCTCTCCGACACCAGGCAGTGAAACACCGTCGTCGACTGCAGCACCGTCAGCGCCTTCTGCAGCACGTTCTTGGCGCGGTAAGTGTTGCCGACCGACTCGGAGGTCTGGCGAAGGATCTTCTCGTTCAGCTCCGGGACGCGGGTGAAGATGAAGATGGTCTCTCCCCTGGCCAGGGAGATCTTCTCGCTGCGGCGGTAGATGATCTCTCCCATCTCCCAGTCCTCCTCATGCTGTTCGGTGGTAAAGCCCTCATCGCGAAGGCGTTGCATGAGGCGGGAGACCGGATCGCTCCCCTCCGGAGACTCAGTCGGCTTTTTGGCTTTCAGTTCGTGCATATTTCCTGACGAGACGGACGAGATCGTCAAATTCAAAAGGTTTGCCCATATAGTCGTCCGCCCCGCACAACCGCGCTTTTTCAGCGATATCCCGATCCCCGGAGATGACGATGTAGGGGATGCCTCTGGTCTCTGGCTCTGCCTTGAGCGCGCTGCAGAGCGCGTCTCCTCCCATGCCCTTGATGGTGAGGTCGGCGAAGATCAGCATCGGCAACGACTCCTTCGCCGCGCTGAGCGCGGCATGGCCGTCCGCGACGACTCTCGACTTCCAGCCGTTGCGCTGCAGCACCAGCTCGATCAGCCGCGCCACCTGCGGATCGTCTTCGACCACCAGAATCAAACGGGCCTCGCCATCAGAATTCGAACTGGACGTGAACCGTCTTGCGCAGGTGCCCGATGATCGCGCCGCCGAGGGCTCCCAGGCCGTTCGCGAAGAGGTCGGCCGGACTGGTGACGCGCGTGGGGAGATACGACTGCCAGATCATCACCGCCGCGGCGAACAGGAGGCCCGCCAGGACCGTGAGCGCATAAGTCCGCGATCGCGGCCGCTCCGCCTTGTCGATGGCCAGGAAGGTGAGGAATCCCCATGGAACGAAGAGCAGGGCGTTGGCGATGACCGGCATCAGTCCGGCCAGCACGGCGCTCCGCGAGAATCGCGCGCCGCCGAAGGCCCCGATGAGCATGTCCCGGGCCGGATGCGACTCGTTCGCATACGCCTTCCCCGAGAGGTAATAGATCAGGAAAACCATCACGCCCGACACCAGGGCGAGCAGAACGAACGTCACCCATTTGCGGATGACGACGACATGAACTTCCCTCTTGCCCATCTGCCATCACGGTACATCTTTGCGAGAACCGTGCTCACTGTTTCGGCAAGTTACAATAGAGCAAATAACGAACGGAATGGAGCGCGGGTGTCCTCACCCGCGCCCCGGGACCTGAAGTGGAGGACAGGCAATCCTGCCTGTCCAGCCGAGGACAGACAGGATTGTCTGTCCTCCACAGAAGCGAGGGGGGCGGCGGTGAGGACACCGCCGCCCCATTCCAGCGACGTTTTGGTCGCGGCCGGGAACGCAATCAGGCCGATTGCCGGCGAGCTCGTACCCGTGCCGTAGAATCGCGGCGCGATGCCGCTGTCCAAGGTCGTCCTCTTGTCGTTCATCACGCTCATCACGATGGTGAACCCGCTGGCCGTGATCCCGCCGTTCGTGGCGCTGACTGACGGCGCCTCGCGGTCGACGCGCTTCCGCGTTGCGCTCATCGCCGCGATGTCCTGCATCGTCGTCCTCACTCTCTTTCTCGTGGCCGGCAACTGGGTCTTCCAGTTCTTCGGCATCACCGTCCCGGCCTTTCAGATCATGGGCGGCATCATCTTCTTCAGCAACGCGCTGCGAACGCTCGTGCAGGACGACACCCGCTCCGGCGACATGGGCGGGCCGCGGCGGATGAGGGACGACGACGTCGAGAAGGCCGAGATCGACCCGGCCTCCATCGCCGTGGTGCCGCTGGCCATTCCCATGCTGTCCGGGCCTGGCGCCATCACCGCCACCATGGTGCTGGTCAACCTCTATCCACGCGTGGAGCAGAAGATCGCGGTGGCGGCGGCCATCGTCGGCGTCGGCATCGTCTGCTACGCCGTGCTGCTCGCCGCGATCCCACTGTCCCGGCTGATCGGCGAGCGCGGCCGCGCCGTCTTCAGCAGGATCATGGCCCTGCTCCTCGGCGCCATCGGCATCCAGTTCATCATCAACGGAGTCAAGCCGATCATGCTGGATATCATGCGAGCGGGGTAGAGCATGTTCATAGGCCACCCCGCAATCGGTATTGCATCCCGGCACCGCGACGTCGTGGCATGAAGACGCTCTTCGTGGTCAACGAGCGCTCCGGCCTCCGCCGGCCACGCGACGCCGGAGCGATCATCCGGGAAGGCTGCTCCGAGCCGCACGAGATCGTGATCTGCGGCCGCAAGGAAGACCTCGACGAGATCATCGCCCGCGCGGAGCGCGAGAACTTCGACGTGGTCTGCGCGGTGGGCGGCGACGGCACCGTTCACGAGGTCGGCAAACGCCTCATCGGCCGCTCGCCCGCCCTGGGCATCCTGCCCACCGGCTCGGGGAACGGCTACGCGCGGCACCTGCGCATCCCCGCCGCTCCGCTCCGCTCGGGCAGCATCGCCGCCGTCGATACGGCCGAGGTGAACGGGATGGCCTTTCTGGGCGTCATGGGAGCCGGCCTGGACGCGGTGATCGCCCATCGCTTCGCCGCGAGCGGCATCCGCGGCCTGCGCACGTACGTGAAGGAAGGGCTGAAGACGTACATGCAGTACCGGCCGGAGCGCTATGTCATCGAGGTGGACGGGAAGCGATGGACCTCGACTGCGTTCGTCGTGGCCGTGGCGAACTCCAGCCAGTACGGCAACAACGCGCGGATCGCGCCCCTGGCCTCGCTGCAGGACGGGTTGCTCGACGTGGTCATCGTCGAGGAGCTGTCGCTGATCCGCGCGCCGCTGATGCTGGTCCGGCTCTTCAACGGCACGCTGCACAAGTCGCGCAGCGTGAAGATCCTGCAGGGCCGCAACGTCGTCATCCGCCGCCCGCAACCCGGCCCGGTGCACCTGGACGGCGAGCCGTTCGAACTGGACGCGGAGCTGCGGGTACGCGTCGTGCCGCTGTCGCTGCGGGTGTTGCTGCCAGCGAACGCCGCGCGCATCTAGGCTAGGGTGGTGAATCAGCTGCCTGGTGGAGGACAGGCAATCCTGCCTGTCCGGGCAGGCAGGATTGCCTGCCCTCCACAGGCCCGGCGGCCGCCCGGGTCGGCGGCGCTCCACCTACTTCTCTATCTCGGCCAGGAAAATCTCCAGCTGCCGGTTGAACTCCTCCGGCCGGTCCATCATCAGCCAGTGACTGACGCCGCTGATCGCGCGCGCCGGCATCGACGGGATCTGCACGTGCAGCGCGGTCTTCTTGTCGTTCCCCGCCGCGGTGATGGCCAGCTTCGGGCCTTTGTAAGCCTCGACATTGCTGCGCATCCTGAACTCGATGAGGTCCTCGAGCGCTTCGGTGAACGCCTCGGTCGAGGTCAGGTTGACCGACAGGAGCACGGCCAGCTTCACTTCCTCCTTCGCGCCCTGGAGGATCGGCTCGAACCACTCCGCGACGACCTTCTTCTTGTCCATACGCAGCGCCATCAGGAACTTGTCCAGCTGCTCGGGGCCCACCGTGACGTCGCCCGCGGCGTCGGCGTACACCACCCCGGCCACCCGCTCCGGATACTTCGCGGCGTACCGCGCCACCACGGCCGCGCCGAAGCTGTGACCGACGATGACGAAGCGATCGAGACCCAGAGAGTTCGCCACGTCGTGGACGTCGTCCGCCATCACCTCGATCGTGTACTCGCCGTTCGCCGGCGGATCGGAGATGCCCATCCCGCGCAGGTCGATGGCCACTGCGCGCCGCGTCCTGCGGAAGTGAGTCAACTGCCCATGCCACTGCGTGAGGTTTGCGCCGTTGCCGTGCACGAAGAACAGCGGCAGGCCAGGTCCCGTGCCGCCGTCGTCGACGTGAATCCGTCCCTGCGGCGACTGGAAGTACACCACCGGGGGCCGGGATGTGCCGCACGCCATCAACAGAAGGAGAGCCGGGATGCACCGCCTCACAGCGACTTCACCAGCTCATCGATCAGGTCACGGAGCTCGTCCCGCGTCTCGATGAAGCGGTCGTAGCGAGTGGCCGGGTCACCCGGCCCGAACGATGGATCCTCGATCGGCCAGTGCAGCATGCGCCTGGCACCCGTCCACACTGGACAGTCCTGCGCGGCGGAGTCGCAGACGGTGACGACGACGTCGAACGACTCACTGATGAACTGGTCCGCGGACTTCGACGTTGCCTCACTCATATCCACACCGAGGTCGTTCATGGCGCGGATGGCCAGAGGGTGCACCCAGCCGGCGGGACGCGATCCCGCCGAGACGACATCCAGCTTGTCGCCGTGAAACGCACGCGCCAGGGCCTCGGCCATCTGGCTGCGCGCGGCGTTGCCCGTACAGAGGAAGAGGAGACGTTTCTTCATTCTGTGTTCATGGAGACAACCGCTCGATGGTCCAGTCTTTCGGCTCGCGCAAGCGGTAGGCGAAACGGTCGTGCAGCCGGTCTTCTCTCCCCTGCCAGAACTCGACCCAGGTCGGAATCACGCGATAGCCGCCCCAGTGCGGGGGGCGCGGAACCTGGCGGCCGCGATAGTTCGCCTCCAGCTCGTGGAAGCGCGCGTCGAGATCGCCGCGGCCCATCAGCACCTTGCTCTGCTCGGAGGCCCATGCGCCGATCTGGCTTCCGCGGGGCCTGGTCTCGAAGTACGCGTCCGACTCTTCCTCGTTCACCTTCACGGCCACGCCTTCCACGCGCACCTGCCGGTCCAGAGACGGCCAGTAGAAACAGATGGAGACGCGGGGGTTGAAGTGGATCTGTTCCGCCTTGCGGCTGTTGTAGTTGGTGTAGAAGACGAAGCCGTTGTGGTCGAACGACTTGAGGAGCGAGACGCGCGCCGATACGACGCCGTCCTCCCCGACGGTGGCCAGCGTCATCGCCTCGGGGAGCTGAGGCTGGGCCTGCCTGGCCTCTTCGAACCAGCGCCCGAACTGGACGAACGGGCTGACGTCGAGGTCGGCTTCCTTGAGCTCGATCATGCGTACAACCTCTCGATCTTTCGGAGCACCCGCGCCGACCCGGCCTCGTTCATCATCTCGGCGGCCCGCCTCAGATCGACCCAGGCCAGATCCGACGACTCTTCGGGATCGATATGCATCGACTCCGGCTCCAGCGTCCGTGCGACATACCGCACATCGAAGTGACGGTGAGGGGGCTCGCCCCGTCCGGCCGGAATGGGATGGACATCGAGATCGATGAATCGCGTCGCCAGGAGCGTGAGATCCGGCAGCCCCGACTCCTCCGCACCTTCGCGAAGGGCCGCCTGCAGCACGGTCTCGCCGTCGTCGACATGGCCGCCCATCTGGAGCCAGCGCCCCAGGCGTTTATGGTGGTGGAGGAGGAGGTGGCTCCCTCTCCCGTCGATGATGAAACAGCTGGCCGTGACGTGGCCGGGCTCGAATTCGCCGCGGGAGAACGGCTCCCCCTGACCCGCCACGAGCGCCACCAGACTCTCCCGGTGACGCGACTCTGTCACGTCCGCGGGGACGTAGCTCCGGAGCTGGTCGAGAAGCTCTCTCTTGCGATCCATCAGTGCGAGGGAAACCAATGATAGAGGAAGAAGTAGACCAGGACGCCGGTCACCGAGACGTACATCCAGAGCGGGAACGTCCAGCGCGCGACGCGCCGGTGCTGCGGGACGCGCATCTTCAGACCGTTGCGGACCGAGAGGATGGCCAGCGGCACGATGACGACGGCAAGGATCGTGTGCGAGATCAGGATCGCGAAGTAGAGCTGCCGCATCGCCCCTGTGCCCGGGAAGCGCGTGACCACGCCGCCGCGGAGCGTGTGATACGTGATGTACGAGGCCAGGAACACCAGCGAGGTCACGCACGCCGCGATCATCAGCCGCTTGTGCGCGGCGATGCGGCCGCGCTTCATCTGCACGAAGCCGCTCAAGAGGAACACGCCGCTGAGCGCGTTCAGGGAGGCGTTGACGGCAGGGAACAGCATGATCAGTTCCGGGCTCACTCGCGGAGAAGGTCCTCGATCGTGCCGGACAGACGCTCGGCGGCATCGCCGTCCGTTCCCCCGTAGTACTGCCGGATCATCCCGCTGCGATCGGCCACGGCGAACTTCGAGCTGTGCAGCAGGGCCTCGCCGCCCGGCGCGGGATCGCCGGCCGCGAGCTTGAAGCCCTCCACGGACAGCTTCACGATCTCATCACGGTCGCCGGTCAGGAACAACCACCGGTCGTCGTTCCTCACCCGCTTCGCGTATTCGGCGAGCACGGCCGGTGTGTCGCGGGCCGGGTCGACGCTGATGGAGACGAACCTCACCGGCGCGTCCCTGTCGATCTTCTGCGTCAGCGCGCGCATGTTCGCGGTCATCATCGGGCACGTGCCGGAGCAGTTCGTGAAGATGAAGTCGTAGACGGTGACGTAGCCCTTCATGGAGTCGAGATTCACGGCCCGGCCGTTTTCGTCGACGAGGCTCGCCCCCGGCACCGGGAACAGCTTCGGGAGATCCGGCCGGCCGTGGCAACCGAGGAGAAGGAGAGCTGTGAGAAAAAGGAGACCACTTCGAGACATTGGGGCGGAGTCTATCGCACGGACGCCGCGCGAATTCCGGCGATTCACAGCCTTTTTCCTGCCGCCGACGCCTCGATGAGCCTGCGCAGGCGGCGCGCGCGCGTCTCGGCCTGCTTCGCGCTGATGACAAAGTGCGCCATGAGCCTGCGGTAGCCGGGTGGCTGTGCGTCGAAGAACTTCCAGGCCTGACGATGCGCTCTGAACTGACTCTCCAGCTCCGGCGGCAGCGTGGCGTTTTTCCGCTCGAACGAGTAGATCCCGGATTTCTTCTCGTCGCGCTTCTCGAAAGCCTCGAGACCGGCCTTCTCCATCCGTCCCATCCGAATCAGCTCTTTGGCCCGGGCGATGTTCACGTTGCTCCAGACGCTCGTGCTCTTGCGGGGCGTGAACCGGATCATGTAGCTGTCCTGGTCGACCGACTTGCGGATGCCGTCGATCCAGCCGAAGCAGAGCGCCTCGTCGATCGATTCCGGCCAGGTGATGCTCGGCCGTCCGGAGCCCTTCTTGTGCAGTCCGACCCACAGCTCTTTCTCCGAGCGGTGATGCTTCTCGAGCCAGCGGCGGAAGTCAGCGGGCCTGGCGAAGAAGGTCGGCGGCATGATCGAGCTTCAGAACCGTATTCCAGTTGCGGGCAGTCCCGCGTGTGCCGAGCCTCTTCTCGATGAGCGCGAGCGTCAGCCTGGACCTGCCCATGCCGTCCGGATACGAGATGTACGCGTGACGGCCCGCGACATCGACGATCTCCGAACCGGGCCAATCGATCCTTCTGCACCCCGGCTCCGTCTTCATGAACACCACCAGCAGACGTGATGGATCGTTCTTCGCTGCGGCAGTCAGCGGATTGTGGGCGATGACATTCTTCAACTCATCGGCGGTCCGGAGGATGTAGTCGCACTCCACGCCGAGACAGCTCTTCGTTTCCTTCTCCAGGACAGCCTCCGAAGCTTTCGTGGCGTTGAAGACGGCGTTGCCGCTCTGGAGGAGCGTCGTGGCATCGCGAAATCCGAGAGTGCCGAGCATCTGCCGCAGCTCGGCCATGGCCACTTTCTTGTGACCGCCGACGTTGATTCCGCGGAGAAGTACGATGAAGGTGGTCACGCTCTTCGTGCTCCCAGAGCCGCAACCGACGTCGCTTGAATGGATTCTGTGGAGGACAGACAATCCTGTCTGTCCTCGGCTGGACAGGCAGGATTGCCTGTCCTCCACTTCAGGTCCGGGGCGCGGGTGAGGACACCCGCGCTCCATTCCGTGATGAACAGCCGCATCAGAATCTCTTCATCAGAGCGAAGACTCAGCCGCGCACGAGCGTGACCAGCAGCGCCATCATGACCAGCAGGTAGATGTTCGAGGTCATGAACAGCGTGCGCGCGCGACGGGGACTGCGGTCCGCGGCGAAGCGGATCGCGGTGAGCAGCAGCGCGGTCGATAGCAGCGCGGCGACGATCGCGTACGCCAGCCCGGCCATCGCGAAGAACGCCGGCGCAACCGAGACCGGGATGAGGGCGATGCTGTAGAGGATGGCCTCACGACCGACGGCCCGGCCATCGGTGTTGCGCACCGAAAGCATGGCGAAGCCGGCGCGCCCGTAGTCCTGGCGATAGATCCAGCTGATGGCCATGAAATGCGGGAGCTGCCAGAGGAAGACGATGGCGAAGAGGATCCAGCCGGCCAGGCCGAGGTTTCCGTTCGCGGCGGCGTAGCCCATGAGCGGCGGCACCGCTCCGGGGATCGCGCCGATGAGCGTGCAGAGGGTCGAGTGCCGCTTCAGCGGCGTGTAGACGAAGATGTAGCTGGTGAGCGTGAACGCGCCGAGGAGTGCGGTTGCCACGTTGACCGCCGCGGCGAGGTAGACCGTACCGATGATGGCGATGGCCGTGGCGAAAAGCAGCGCCGCGCGCGGCGTGATGCGGCCGTCGGGCAGCGGGCGGCGCGCCGTGCGCTCCATCCTCGCGTCGAGGTGCCGCTCCGTGTACTGGTTCAGCGCGTTCGTGCCCGCTGCGACCAGTGCCGTGCCGATGAGAGTGTTCAGCAGAACGAGGCCGGAAAAGTCCGCCGCGCCGACGACATAGCCCGCCGCCGTCGTCATCAGCACCATGAGCACGATGCGCGACTTGGATAGCTCGAGGTAGTCGGCCACGACACCCGGCCGCCGCGGAAGCGTCAAAGCGCTCTCTGTGATTGCGCTCATGCCGTGGCCTCGCGCAACACCGGGATGGGAATGGCCGTGGCGCGCGCCTTCAGCATCAGGATCAGAGACAGGGCCAGGGTGGCCGCGCCGGTCACCACGTGCAGGCTGGTGATGTGCGGCTGCTTGCCGCTCCACACGGTCGACGCGCCGAGGAGAATCTGCACGATGACCAGCAGTGCGAGCAGCCAGCTGCGCGTCCGCGCGATCACGATCGCGGCCGCGACCGCGACCACCACCGCGCCCAGCCTGTGCGCGTAGTTGACCGCGATGGCCGTCGATACGAATTCAGGAACGAGTCGTCCAAACGACAGCGGAAAGTCGGGGATGGCCAGGCCCGCGCCGAGATGGCGCATGACCGCGCCGGCCAGAATCTGCAGGTAGACGAGCACAAACAACGCCGTCGTAGACCCTACCGCCGTGTTCCCGGTCCGCTCCAGCCCGGAATGGAACCGCGATGTGAAGAACGCGATGGACACCGTCAGGCAGAAGAAGATCTCAGCGAGACCGGCGTGCGCGATCGAGATCGCCGGCGGCAGCAGCAACAGGACCGTCAGCCCGCCGAGGAGTCCCTGCACGATGACCGCGGCGAGCGCGATCCATCCGAGAACGCGGACGTAGCGCCTGGGCTCCCGGCGCTGCAGCCAGACGGCCTGAATGATCGTCAGCAGTCCGACCGTCGATGCGATCAGGCGATGGCCGTGTTCGTAAAAAATGCCGCCGACCATCTTGCTGAGCGGAAACTTGAACATGAACTCGCCGTACGTATTCGGCCAGTCGGGAACGGCCAGGCCGGAGCCGGTGGAAGTGACCATCGCTCCGGCGAAAATCAGGAACAGCGTCGAAGCCGCGACGAGCTTCGTGAATCGCCGCAGCGAGGGCGGGGTGACATCGACATGGGAGGACCTGGTCATACGATTGGCTGGGCCGGCGTCGCCTCCGGAACCGGGTTCGGCTCCGCGGTGGCCGGATTTTGGGGCGTATTCTCGCTCATCCACTTCTCAAAGTCTTGTTTGCTGTGCACGAAGAGCTGGCCCTTCATCCGGTAGTGGCCCAGGCCGCAGAGCTGCGCGCAGGCGATCTCCCACGTCTCCCCCTCGCTCAACTTGACCGGCTTGAAGTGGATCGGCACTTCCATGCCCGGTGTGGCGTCCTGCGTCACGCGCATGACCGGAATCTTGAAGCTGTGAATGACGTCCTTCGACGCGATCCGGGCGATGACGGGGCGGTTCAGTTCGAGATGAAGCTGGTTGATCGTGGCGATGTCGTCCGCCCCGTTCGGATCCTCCGGGTCGAGGCCGAGAGGATTCGTGGCCGACACGAGCCTGGCATCGCTCCGTCCGAACCGGCCGTCGCCGCCGGGATAGTGGAAGTTCCATGCGAACTGCTCGCCGACCACACGGACTTCCAGAGGGTTCTGCGACGCGGGCGGACGCGACGTCCAGCGGTACCAGATCGGGATCGAGAATCCGATGAGCAGGACCAGCTCGACCACCGCCACGCCCGCCTCGAGATACGTGGAGAAGTGCGACCGCACGCCGGCGTAGTTCACCCGCGGGTTCCGCTTGGCGTTGAAGCGCCAGAGGACGTAGCCGTAGTAGATGCCCCATCCCACGAAAAGGATCAGCATCAACCAGTGCACGACCGCGGAGATCGAGTCGAGCTGCGGTCCGTGCTCCGCGGCATTCACAGGCATCCACTGTCCGAGGAACTTTTCCATGCCTCACGCTCCCCCTTCGATGAGTCGTAACTGCTCGCGCCGGCGGCGCAGCTCGCGGGCCCGCCGCCAGAAACTGAAGAACAGCGCGACGAATCCGAGCTGCACGAACGCGATCACTCCCAGAAGAACCCAGATCCCGTTGTTCGCCGCCTTCTGCATCGCCGAGTTCGGGTCGCCGAAGCAGACCGGGCACGCGCTGGCGATGGCCGGGGCCAGAACGAGCAGCGCCGCGAAGACAAACGCCCGGAGCTTCACGGCAGCTCCTTCAATTTCCGGAACACCTTCTTCCCGTACACCACCAGCACTCCTGCCGTCGGGAAGAACACCAGGGCCAGGATCAGCGCCGTTGTGCTCCCTGTACCGCTGTACTGGCGCACGCCCCACAGCGCCACGAACAGCGACAGCGCCACGCAGGCGGCCACGAAGATGATGTGAAAGGCCTTGAGGGACATGGGTCAGTGCGTCTTTGTCGTCTCGTGTGTCGTGTCTTCGGCGAGCGGCTGATGGATGTCCTCGCCGAACGTGTCGTAGTGATGATGCCAGGGACCCCACAGCAGCACTCCGAAGAAAAACACCGTCAAGGCCAGGACGGCATACACGAGCCGCCTCTCGGAAATGAGGTGCATGAAGTACGCGGCCACCAGGGAGCCCTTGACCAGCGCGATGGTCAGCGCGATGGCGATCGCCATCGCCTTCGGCACATCCAGCCGCGTCACCAGCACCGTGACCACGGTCAGGATCCCCAGCATCGCAAACACGATCAGGTACTTCCGTTTCTCCCTGGCGATCGCTTCGGGGCTGTCGTGATGGTCGTGCCCGCCCTCGTGGCCGTGGCCGTGCCCGGCCTCGTGGTGCTCCTGCGCGGGAGCCGCGGGCGGCGCGGGTGGCGCGGGCGATGCCGCTGGCTCGGGCGGCGCGGGCGATGCCGGCGGCGGCTCGGGCGGTTTGAAAATCGTATGTTCGGCCATTCAGCCCCTCCATGAGCCGCCCCCCGGCGGCGCTCCACTCAGAGCAGGTACAGCGTCGGAAACAGGAAGATCCACACCAGATCGACGAAGTGCCAGTACAGCCCTGTCACCTCGACTCGATTCGTGAACTGCGCGCGTTTGGTCCCCCACCACTTGTCAGCGGTGAGGATCAGGTAGAGGAACACGATCATGCCGCCGAGGACATGCAGTCCATGCAGGCCGGTCATGGTGTAGTAGGTGGCGAAGAAGTTGTTGGTTTTGGGGTAGTAGGCATGGCTGAACTTCTCGGTGTACTCGACGGCCTTGATGACCATGAAGCCGAGGCCGCACAGCAGCGTGACCCAGAGCCAGATCTTGCCCCACTTCAGGTTGCCGAGGCGCAGGTTGGCCCAGGCCAGGACGACGCTGACCGAGGAGAAGATCAGCACGAACGTGTTGACCATGGCCAGCCAGACGTTGAGGATGTCCTCCGCCTTCGGCCATGTGGGCGCACTGGTCCGAATCAGAATCAGCGCCGAGAACAACGCCCCGAACAACATCACCTCGGACGCCAGGAAGAGCCAGATCCCGAGCTTCGCGTTGTAGAGACCCGTGTCCGGCCGTGAATGGACGGTGTAGGGAATCTCGATCTCGTGGTGTGCAGCTGCCGCGTGCGCGTGGGAGTCCATCGGCTAGCTCTCCTTCTGCGCCACGGCGCTCTGCGGAAGCCCGCCGCCCGCGGGCGGCGCGGGGGTGACCGGCTGTTCCGGGTCCGGCAGGTTCTGCGGGTAGTAGTCGAGGTCGTGGCCGGGGAAGTTGTACTCGTACGGTCCGCGGTAGACGACCGGCACGGTGGCGAAGTTGCCATGGCCGAGCGGCGGGGAGGTCGTGGCGGCCCACTCCAGCGTCGTCGCTTCCCACGGATTTGCGCCGACCTTCTCACCCCAGAGGATGCTCTTGAAGAAGTTCACGATGAACGGCAGCTGCGCGGCCAGCAGCAGGAACGCCGACACGGACATGAACAGGTTCCAGTGCAGGACGGGCTTGGCGTGCGCGTACTGAGCGCCGCCGTCGTAGAGCCGGCGCGAGACGCCGGCCAGGCCCTGCAGGAACATGGGGAAGAACACGCCGTTAATGAAGATCAGGGAGCCCCAGAAGTGCATCTTGCCGAGGCGCTCGCTCATCTGCCGGCCGGTGACCTTGGGGAACCAGTAGTAGATGCCGGCGAACATCGCGAAGATCGTCCCCGGCGCGACGACGTAGTGGAAGTGTCCGATGACGTAGTAGGTGTCGTGAAGGTGAATGTCCGAGGCCGCCAGTCCGAGCGGCAGTCCGGTCAGCCCGCCGATGGCGAACATGGGCAGGAACGCCAGCGCGAACATCATCGGCGTATTCAGCCGGATCGATCCTCCCCACAGGGTGATCAGCAGCGCGCTGAGAATGATCACCGACGGGATGGAGATGATCATCGTCGTGGTCTGGAAGAACGCGCTGATGGCCGTGCCCATCCCGGTCATGAACATGTGGTGCGCCCACACGACGAAGGACATGAATCCGAGGAACACGACGGAGTAGACGAGCGAGCGGTAGCCCCAGAGCGGCTTGCGCGTGTTGTTGGCGATGACCTCCGCGATGATCCCCAGCCCCGGCAGGATCAGCACGTACACCTCGGGGTGGGCCAGGAACCAGAAGAGGTGCTGCCAGAGCAGCGGATTGCCTCCGCCGTCTCGCTCCAGCGGCGTGCCGCTGATGACCAGGCCGCTGGGCATGAAGAAACTGGTCTCGAAGAGACGATCGCTGAGCTGCATCACCGCGGCGGCCTCGAGGGGCGGGAACGCCAGGAGCAGCAGGAACGAGGTCACCAGCTGCGCCCAGACGAAGAACGGCAGGCGCATCCAGGTCAGACCCTTGGCCCGCAACTGAATGATGGTGACGATGAAGTTGACCGCGCCGAGGAGCGAGGAGGTGATCAGCAGCACCATGCCCAACAGCCAGATGTCCTGCCCTCGCGTGGCGATGACCGACAGGGGCGGATAGGACGTCCACCCGGAGTTCGCGGCGCCGCCGGCGATGAAGAAGCTCGACAGCATGATGAGGCCGCCGGGCAGGTACAACCAGTAGCTCATCATGTTGAGCTTCGGGAAGGCCATGTCGGGCGCGCCGATCTGCAGCGGCACCACGTAGTTGCCGAACGCGCCGACGGCGAGCGGAACGATGGCCAGGAAGACCATCACCGTCCCGTGCATGGCGCCGAGCTGGTTGTAGAACTCGGGCAGCATGATCCCGCCCGGCGCGTTCGCCGCACCCAGGAACTGCGCGATCCATGGATGGAATGAGCGTCCCGGCCAGGCCAGCTGGAACCGCATGAGCAGCATCATGCCGAAGCCGGCCATGAGGAAGCAGAGCGCCGTCACCGCGTACTGAATGCCGATCCACTTGTGATCGGTGGAGAAGACGTAGCGCCTCCACCACGACTGGACGTGACCGGTGAGCTGAAGCTGCCGCTGCTCTTCCTCGCGGATGCGCAGCGCCCCTTTGAGGATCTTCTCAGCCTCGTCGACGTAGAGCCACTGTGTCCCGACTCGTAGTTGTCTCTTCGGCATCCTGCAACCTCCCGGCTCGCTGGCTCTTGGCTCTGGGCTCTTGGCTCTTGGGCAAAACCGCTCCTTCCCAAGAGCCAACAGCCAAGAGCCAGGAGCCGTTTACTATCCCCTGAACGTGAATGCCACCTGCTTCTGCTCGTTCGCCGCCACCGTCACCTGCTGTTCCTGCTGGCCGTACTTCTCGTGCCAGGCCACCAGCGTCCATGTGCCGGCCGGCAGGTTGGCGATCGTGAACTGGCCGTTCGTCTGGGAGACGCCGTGATACGAGTGCGGCAGAACGGCCATGTACGAGTTCATCCAGCCGTGCACGTCGCACTTGATGCGGAACGGCTTCACTTCGACCTTGTCGAACTTCTTGGTCGACACCATCCCCATGACCGGCTGCCCTTCGTTGAACTGCCGGTTCACGGCCGGCAGGGCATGCACGTTGTGCAGCGTGTTGTCGCTGTTCTTGATCTGCACCGGCTGGCCGACCTGCACGGCACTGACATGCGGGATGTACTGGCAGCCCTTCTGATCGAGCAGGGCCGGCCTGTTGTTGGGGCCCGTGGGGGGAGTCTCCTTCACGTAGACCAGGACGTTGGCCAGCTCGCCCCCGGCACCGACGACCACTTCCTCGCTCTTGACCGGCGTGGAGTGCTGCGAGGCGCAGAACGGATCGGCAGCCATCTGCACGTTGCCCGCGGGCGCGGGTGTGCCTTCGAACTTCACCATTCCGGTGATGGTGGCGGCATCGGCTGCCGCGGCCGGCGCGGCGGCGGGAGCAGCCCCGCCTGCGGGATCGGCCGCGGCGACTTCCTCGACCTCATCGTCTTCGCCGAGCTCCTCGTCGGAGAGCTCCTGACCTCCCCCGCACCCGATGGCGAATACGAACGTCATGGCTGCGAGCATCGTTACGAACTTTTTCAGCGTCATCATTTTCTCCTCAATCGGTTTCCGGCTCCCGGTTACCGGTTTCCGGCCACAGCCGGCCCCCTGGTCTCCAGCACTCCCGTCTGCACGGGCGTGGCCGGTGGTGTCCTCGGCATTTCCTGTGGAGCGGGCAGAGCGGAATCGGGACGGGCGGTGATCATCTCCGTTCCGCCGATGCTCCAGATGTAGTCACGCATGTACCCGGTCAGGGCGACGGCGTCCGCCATCGTCTCGCGCAGCTCGTCCTCGCCGCGGAAGTACGGGAGCAGCCGGGCCTTCGACGCCGCGAACTGCGGCGTGTCGATGGCGGCGCCGAGCGGCGAGGTGAAGCCTCCCGTTTCGGCGCTGCGCGGGAAGTTGGTCGGCATGCGCGTTCCCGGGATCATGTCGTCCGGCCGGCGGATCCAGTCCTCGATCCACTCGTGGCGCAGGCGCACGCGTGAGAGCGTGAGGTTCGGCGCCAGCGCTGTGGTGTCGGCGATGTCCGGGACCGGCGGGTTGGCATGATTCACCGGCGTGAGCACGTGACACTGCGCGCAGCGCAGCATGTTGAAGACCTCGCGTCCGATGGCCACGTTCTGCGGCGAGGGGTCCCTGTGAAGCTGCGTGTCGAAGGCGGGCACCCGGCCCTGAGCGGCGAACCCGGTCACCAGGGTGTTGGCCTCCTCGTCGGTGAAGTGGAACGTCGGCATGCGCACCGACATCCACGGACGGATCTTCATGGTGGTGGGGTCCTTGAGGAAGTTGAACATCCACGCCGACTGCGCCCGCGCGCCCTGCGGCGAGAGATCGGGCGGGCGGAAGTTCTCGTCGGCGATCAGAGGCCCGATGGCCCGGCCGTAGCCGTCGACGATGTGGCATCCGCGGCAGTTGCGCTGCGAGACGATCTTGCGACCTTCCTCGGCCGCCCGCACGTGCGCGTCACGCGCCGCCATGCGGTTCTCCGACACTCGCTCTTTGGTCAGGCCGAGGATCACCGAGGAGATGGTCCGGGCCTCGTTCTCGGTGAGGTTGAAGTTCGGCATCTTCAGCTTGTCGTTGTAGGGCTTGGTGCGCTCGTCGTCGTAGACCCGGGGGCTGCGGATCTTGTGGTAGATCCACGAGGGGACGGTGTGGAGGATGTGCTCCTTCCTCCCGTCCTCGTGCTCGTAGTCGTGCACGTAACCGAAGTCAAACAGGTGCAGGTTCTTCGAGCCCTCCGTGGTCAATTCGGTGCCGATGGGCTTGAGACCGTCGAAACCCTTGATGTCGTGGCAGGAGTAGCAGCCGTACTTCTCGATGGAGCGCTGGCCGAGGTAGATGAGCTGTTCGCGGAGGGGCATCGATTGCAGACGGGTGTTGGCGTCGCGATCCGTCAGAGTGTTGATCAGGTAGCCCTTGGCTAGTTCGCGGACGGCCTGCGGATCGGGAGCGGGAGCACCCTTCTGCATGAACTCCGGCTTCTGCATCGTCATCAGGTAGGCGGTCACGTCGGCCGCCTCCTGGTCGGAGAGGCGCAGGTCGGGCATCTGCGTGGCGGCGTCGTAGACGCGCGGGTTCTTCACCCAGTTGAAGACCCAGCCGGGATGCGTCTTCGTCCCCGTGCCGGTGAAGTTGAATCCGAAGTGCCTCTCCAGCGGGAAGTCGTCCCGGTGCGCCAGGCGCGTCTTCCCCTCGGCATCGGTGACGGTGTCGGTGTCGATGTGGCAGCCCAGGCAGCCGACGCTGGACACGATCTCCCTGCCGCGCGCGGCGTCGCCGCCGGCCGGCCCCTGCCAGGTGCGCCGCGTCGAGTTGGCGAACAGATACTCGACGATGGCGTGAATCTCCGCGTTCTGATAGCGGATGTTCTGCTCGCGCTCATGGAGAGGCACCGCCGGCCCGACCATGTTCCGCTGGAAGAAGAACGACGGCATGCGCGTGGTGGAACGGAACTCGTTCGGCGCGGCGATCCACCGGAATGCCCACTCCGGAGTGGTCTTCTCGGCGATCCCTTCCAGAGTCGGCCCCGGCTTCTGCAGGTTCTCGAACCGCCAGTTGCTGATCTTGTGGCAGGAATGGCAGCCGTACAGCTCCACCATGTGCGTGCCGGTGGTGATGTGCTGGGCCTTCTCCACCGTGATCTGGCCGGCGTGGCACTTGAGGCATCCGGCCTCGTAGTGCTGGCGCGGATACATCGGGGTGTCGAGGAACGGGTTGACGGCGTAGCCCCAGTTTCGCTTCTCGAAGTCGCGGGGCGTGGGGAAGAAGAACATCGAGGCCTTCTTCCAGCGGAGCTCCATCCGCTTGCTCATGGGCGTGTGGCCGGCGCGGCCGAATTCGGTGGCCCGGTCCTGGCCGCGATGGCAGGCCGTGCAGCCGTACTCGAGAAGAGGATGAGGTGAGGCCGAGCCGACGAACGTCTCCAGGCGCGGGTGGGTCCGGAACGGATTCATGATCAGCCGCTCGTTCTGGATCCGATCCAGCTGCTCGACGCGCTCCTCGGTCTCGGCGCGGCGGTCGGCGGGGATCAGGTTCTTGTCGAGGCGGAGGCGCAGCTCGCCGGCCAGCCGCTCGGCCTCCACCTTCGACTCGAATCCGGGACGGTCGATGGCGCGGTGGCACGTCATGCAGCGGTCCACGCGTGGGACCGACATGTAGTTCATGTCGATGAAGAGGTCGCCCAGGACGACCTGCTCGATTTTCATGGTCGGATTGACGAAGTCGAGCATCGGTGCGTTGAGGATGAAGAAGTCGCGGTCCGCCGACACCGTCTTGAGCTGCTTGTTCAGCAGGTCGACCGATGCCGTGAGCTCTTTGCGGCGGGTCTCGACCTCTTTGATCCTGCCGAGCCAGCTGTCCACACGGGCGCGCGCGGCATCGCGGTCGCGCGTCACCGCCTGGAGGCGGATCTGCAGGTCGTCCACCTGCCCCACCAGCGCGTCAAACTCGCGCTGGCGCTCCTCGGTGTGGCGTCCCTGCACGATCGACGCTTCCAGCTCGTAGCGCTTGGCATCGAGGATCGCCTTGGCGAAGCGGTAGTCCTGGTCGGCGGCGTAGTGCCTCCCTTCCCACGACTCCAGCTCCTTCTGGGCGGTGACGAGGGCGTCGCGGTCTTTGGCGATCTCGGCCTGCGCGTCCTTCATCTGCTGGTCGATCTCGGCGAGCTGACGGCGGGCCTCCTCGTTGTTCGCGGCCTCCAGCTCCCGCTGGATGCGCTCGGACTGGATCCGGTTGAATTCCATCTGGAACCACTTCCAGCCGCGGACGTAGTCGTACATGACCATCGCCCCCGTGACCGCGAGCAGCCCCAGCGCCGACAACGCGAAGATCGCGTTCAGCTTCCTCATGCTGTAGTTGTGCGGTATGGGCTCTTGCGGCTTCATGGCTGTTTGTTGGCTCTTGGCTGTTGGCTCTTGGCTCTTGGGAAAAACAGAGCGACCCCAGGTTCTCCCAAGAGCCCAGAGCCAAGAGCCCAGAGCCGGTTCATATGTTGAAAAAGATCTCCTGGATGTGAACGATGTACTTGAGGTTGAACAGCCAGCGCAGGACCATCTTGATCGGCAGCGCCAGCATCACCAGGAACAGCATGGCGCCGACGTAGTAACGCGGCGCGCCCATCTTCTGGTAGAAGCGGCGGAACGGACCCATGGCCAGCACCGGCGGCAGGGCCAGGTAGGCGAGCACGAGCACGATGCCGAAGATCTCGCGGATCAGCCAGATGCGCGGCAGCGGCTGGCCCAGCGCCTTGACCCAGATCAGCTCGGACAGGTCGATGTTGACCAGCGGCTCCAGCTTGTTGGCATCCCAGTACTCGAACGGCCCGAAGAAGTTCCAGTTCGGACCGCGCAGGAACGTTCCGGTGATGATGAGGAACGACCACAGCACGATGAATCCGTACAGAAAGATCCCGATCTCCCATTTCCGCTCGCGGAACGAGTAGTAGCCGCTGCCGCGCGGGTTGGTGTCGATGTAGGGAATGGCCATCAGCCCGACGATGATCAGCGTCGGCAGGACGACTCCCGCCAGCCACGGATCGAAGTAGACCAGCATCTCCTGCAGTCCGAGGAAGTACCAGGGGGCCTTGGCGGGATTGGGTGAGACGTTCGGATTGGCCGCCTCTTCCAGCGGCGCCCGGAGCCCGATCGACCAGACGGTCATCACGATCGTGAGCAGGATCATGCACAGCAGCTCGGTGTAGACCAGGTCGGGCCACACGAAGAGCTTCTCGTCCGACTCGGTCTTCTCCCAGGGGATGCCGCCGGCCTCCATCTGCTTGTCGTTGAGGTAGGCCTTGCGCAGCGCCAGCCAGGTGAAGAACCCGAGCAGGAAGATCATGGCGGCGATCGGGACGTTGTCCGGCTTCGCGGCGATCTTGAAAAAGTTGGGATCCATCATCGAGAGACTGAAGAGAGCCGCGCCGATGATCAGCATCCACAGTCCGACCTTCGTATCCCACAGCCGCGGGCCGAGCCTGGCCAGGCCGAACAGGCAGATCAGCCACGCCACGGCCAGGTACATGAGGGGGGTGATGAAGAAGCCGGCCAGGAGAAAGACCACGCCCAGGACGGTGAAGATCGTCCCGGTGCGCGAGCGCAGCTTTCCGTCGCAGAGGTTGAAGAAAACGACGAACGCGAAGATGCCGGACAGAAGGATGAACGAGATCGACGCGACGGACAGCACGTTGATGAAGTTCTTCAGGAAGTCCATGGCTTAGATCCGGTTTCCGGTTTCCGGTTTCCGGTTTCCGGTTGCCCTTCCATCGACCGGCAACCGGTAACCGGCAACCGGCAACCGTGGAGATCCCTACAGGGGCCCAGAGATGCCTCCATCCTTCCTGACCCGCCAGAAGTGAATGGCCATGAGGAATCCGGCTGCCAGCGGGATGACCACGCAGTGCAGCACGTAGAAGCGGAGCAGCGTGGCGGCCCCGATGGACCGCCCGGCTATCAGCGCGAAGCGCGCGTCGTCACCGGCGTGGATGAGCGGCACGTCGCCCAGTTTGATGAGGGAGGACATCGGGCCCTCCTGACCAGCGCCAGGCGTGGCGCGCGCCATGTTCGATCCGACCGTGATGGCCCAGATCGCCAGCTGATCCCACGGAAGCAGGTAGCCGGTGAAGGACAACAGAAGCGTGAGCACCAGGAGGATCACGCCGACGTTCCAGTTGAACTCGCGCGGCGGCTTGTACGAGCCGGTCATGAAGACGCGGAACATGTGCAGCCATACCGCGATGACCATGGCATGCGCGCCCCAGCGGTGCATCTCGCGCATGATCCCGAACGGCGCCTGCTCGCGCAGGTCCATGATGTCGGTGAACGCGTATTCGATCGTGGGCCGGTAATAGAACATCAGCAGCAGGCCGGTGACCGTCTCCACCAGGAAAAGGAAGAACGACGTCCCTCCCATGCACCAGGTGTAGCTCATGCGCACCCCGGAGCGGCGCACCTTCACGGGATGCAGATGAAGGATGAGGGACCCCAGGACCGCCAGGACGCGCTTGCGGTTGGTGTTGGGGATGCCAACCCGGAAGATCGACTTCCAGATCTGCGAGTTGACGATGTTTTCCTGGAGTCCCTTGACCGTCATGGATCCTCTAGATTTTTAGGAACGACTCGGGATTGGTCCAATCCCCTCTCTCCTGGTGATACTGAACCGACTTGTCGACGACGAGCTGTCCGTCCGCCGGATCGATGATGATCTTGGCGCGCTCGAGCGGACGCGGCGCGGGACCTTCGAAGTTGATCCCGGTGCGGTAGAAGCCGCTGCCGTGGCACGGGCACTTGAACTTGTTCTGCGAAGGCAGCCAGTTGGGTTGGCACCCCAGATGGGTGCACGTCGTGATCAGGGCGTACATGATCTCTTCGTTCCGCACGATCCAGATGCCGAACTTCTCTTTCCACCGCTCGTCGACTTCCCCGACCGAGTAGTCGCCGGGAAGGCCGGCCTTGAACTTCTGCACCGGCTCGAAGAGGACGTTGGGAAAGAGGAACCGCCCCATGATCGCCGAGAGACCGCCCACCGCGGCGGCCAGAGCGACCCAGGCCGTCGTCAGAACGACGGGAAAGCTACGCCTGGAAATCTCTCCCTGATCGCGAATTTCGGCTGCCGCGCTCCCGGCCAGAGGAGTCTTCGGAGCCACCTGATATGGCGTGATTTCTTCGGACATTCAACTGTGAGAAGAACGGGTGAACGCGGGCAACAATATGGCGGAGTCAGTATGACGTGTCAACGAAAAAGGTGACTTGCAACACGCTGCGAAGACAGCGTGTTGCAAGTGATCCCGAGCGGCGAAGCGCGCGCGGCTGCCGCCCCGCACTTCAGCGCGTGTCGATCGCGCTCCTGGCCGCCGACCGCACCCGCATGCTCGGATCGCGCGCCGCGATCGGCGCGAGCGCCGCGCGCGCCTCTTCCGGCGCGATCTTCGCGTACGCGGTGATGGCCGCGATCATCGCCCCATCCTTCTGCTCGGGACGCATCCCCGGCACCCGATCGAGACGCTCCCGGTCGAGCATCTCGGCCAGCACCGGCGAGGCCCGGCCGTCGCCGAACCGCGCCAGCGCCACGGCGGCGTTGAAGCGCACGTCGCTCGTCCCGTCCGTGAGCGACTCCACCAGCTGCGGCACGGCCCGGGTGTCGCCGAGAAGCCCGAGGACGAAGACGGCCGTCTTCCGGACGTCTTTCTCGGGATCGCGGGCGGCCTGGATGATCGCCGGCACCGCGGTGCGATCGCCGAGCTCCGAAAGCGCCAGCAGCGCGTAGATGCGCGTCTCCACCAGCGGCTCCTGCAACGCTTCCATCAGCGACGGCGTCGCCCGCCGGTCACCGAGTTTGCCGAGGACCAGCGTGAGGTACTGGCGGACGCGCGGGTCGCCGCCCCGGGCCGAGCGATAGACCTCGATCACCTGCTCCGGCAGATTCGGATACTGCTTCGCCTCTCCCCGCTTGATCGACTTGGAGAGCTGGTACGCGGCCTGGAACTTCCGGTGATCGCTTCCGGTGCGGATGTCGCTGAGGTACTCCGGGATCGACTCCTGCTCCGCGGCCATCTGCCCGAAGAGGAAGAAGATCGCCACGCCGATCATCACCACGCCGAGAGGGAAGAGGACGAACTGAAAGAGAATGGTCCGGGGAGACTCTCTGGGCAGGTCGTTCATACTCGGTTGGGAGTCAGCGCCCCGTGCCGTTCACGATGAAGTCCGGCAGGTAGCCCTTCAGCTGCGTCGGGGCCTGCGGCACGACGATGGCGTCCTTGTCGCACACCGACTCGCACAGGCGGCAGGCCACGCACTTGGGCTTGTCCACGTACGCGAGCTTGTAGTGGTTGGCCACCGTCTCGTCGTGCGCATCGACCATGCTGATGCACTCGAACGGGCAGATGTCCACACAGAACTCGCATCCCGTGCAGAGCTCATTGATCACCTCGGCCTTGGGGATCTCCTTCGGCTTCACCCGGGGGATGAACGTGCCGTGCTGGTTCTGGATGGCGTCCACCGGGCAGTAGATCCCGCACACCGAACAGTCGATGCACCGCTCGGGGTGGATGTAGAACTGCCCCTTCATCTCCCCCCAGATGGTGTTTGTGGGGCACTTGACCTCACAAACTCCGCACCCGATGCATTTGTCTGTAATGAAATGTGGCATTTTTCGAAGGCGCCGATCAGTGTAGCCGAACGGTCAAGAGAACCGGCCCGGGCCACTCGCTACTCCCGCGGTACAATCCGGGGCAGTGAGGGGAGACGGGCGAACGGGCGTCCTGGTTGGCGTCATCCTTCTTTATCTCGCGCTGCGGGTGCCGCTCCTTCTGGCGCGCGAGCCCTTCTTCGACGAGCTCCTGACGGTGTGGTACGCGAAGAAGCCGGTCACGCAACACTGGTCGATCCTGGTCCGCGACTCCGGTTCGCCGCTCTACACGGCCGTGGCGCGGGCCTGCGAGCTCGTGGCGGGCTTCACCGTCGGAAGCGGGCGCATCCTTTCGATGATCTTCGGACTCGGCGCCCTCATCCTCTGCTTCCGGCTTTACGGTCTGGCGGCCGCGGCCGCATTGGCGGCGTACCCGGCCCACGTCTTTTTCTCCACCGAGGCGCGGGCGTACTCCCTTGCGGCGATGCTGATCGGGGTTGCGGCGCTCTGTCTGTACCGGTGGAATGGGGTGCCGCGGTCCGCGGGCGCCGGCGAGAACAGCGGCGCTTCATCGATCCGATGGCTCATTGCCGGCACGCTCGCGCTCGTGCTCGCCGCCTACACGCACAGCTACGGCGTGCTCTTCTTCCCGCTGCCGTTCGTGCTCGCGCTGTTGCGACGTCATTCCGGCATCCTCCACGGTCTCCTGGCATCGGCGGCGGCGGGCGTGCTCTTTCTCCCCGGCTTCTGGCTGGCCAGCCAGCAGCCTCTGGCCTCGATCGACTGGATGCGCGCGGAGAGCCTGGCCGGAAGGCTCTGGCTGGTGGCCGGCTCGTTTCTCCAGCTCGGCTACGCGGCGCCGTACCAGCCCCTGTTCCTCACCACGCCTCACGTGCTGCTGCAGATCGTCTCCGCGCTGGTGGTGGGGGCCGTGGTGATCGCCGGCGTCACCAGGAGCGAGTCCGCGCGCTTCTTCGCGGTCTTCATCCTCGTCCCCATCGCCGCCCTCTTCGCCTTCGCCGCCGCCGGCAGGACGTTCTACTTCCCCACCCGCTTCGAATCGACGCTGTCGGTTCCGTTCGCGCTGCTGCTGGCATCGGCGCTGCTGGTCATTCCGCGGAAGGCGTCGATCGCCGCGCTGACGGCGCTGGTGGCCATCGGCTCGCTGGTGGCCATCCGCTCCGCCGCCGGCCACACCGCGCAGCCCTCCACTCCCTACCGGATCGTCGCGGAGTTCATCAGCAGACACGCGCCCGCGAACGAGCCGCTCGTGGCCAGCGGCTACGCATACCTCGAGCTGATCAGCGCGACGGATGAGCGGCGCACGCGCGCGTTTCCGTCCGAACAGGCCGTCCATCCCGGCTGGATCGCTCCGTCGGACCGCGCCGTTCTGCGCGGCGAGCTCGGGGGCCTCCCGGCCCGATTCGTCTGGATGGGCGTGGCCGGCACGGCCGAGGCGCAGGTTCTGGAGGAGCGGTTCTCGCTGCGCATGATTTTCAACGACGGCCGAGTCGTGGCCGCCCTGGCAGAGGAAAAATCATGACGGCGGACCTCTCGATCGTCATCCCGATCTACAACGAGGAAGAGAACATCCCCGAGCTGTGGCGGCGCCTCGAAGCGGAGATGGCCGGCCTGCCCCGCTCCACGGAGGTGATCTTCGTGGACGACCGGAGCAGGGACAACTCCCTCTCCCTGCTCGGCGATCTCGCCGCGCGGGAGCGCCGCGTCAAGGTCGTGGCTCTCTCGCGCAACTTCGGACATCAGCGCGCGCTCACCGCCGGCCTCGACTTCGCGAACGGCAGCGCGGTGGTGCTCATGGACGGTGACCTGCAGGACGACCCCGCCGCGATCGGCCGGTTCGTGGAGCGTTGGCGCGAGGGATTCCAGGTCGTCTACGCCATCCGGGAGAAGCGGAAGGAGGGCTTCATCAAGCGCGCCGCCTTCGCCACGTTCTACCGGCTGCAGTCTGCGGTCTCCGGCATCACCGTTCCGGTGGACGCCGGGATCTTCTCGCTGCTCGACCGCAAAGTCGTGGAGCAGCTGCGCAGGATGCCGGAGCGCAACCGCTACATCAGCGGCCTTCGCGCGTACGCGGGGTTCCGGCAGACCGGGATCGCCGTCGAGCGCGGCCCGCGTCATCGCGGAAGACCGCGCGTCCGCATCCGCGATCTCTTCCGCCTGGCCTTCGACGGCATCTTCGGCTTCTCCACCGTGCCGCTCAAACTGGCCACGTGGCTCGGCCTGATCTGCGCGGCCACGTCATTCGTCATCGGCACGATCGGGCTCTACTACAAGCTCGTGCTGGACCGTCCCTTCCTCTCCTGGGCCTACGGCCTGACCACCACCTTCTTCCTCGGCGGCGTCCAGCTGCTGGCCCTGGGGATCATCGGGGAGTACATCGGAAGGATCTATGAAGAGGTGAAGGGGAGACCGAACTACATCGTGGATCGGGTGATTGGGGGGAGGGAGAACGATGAACGGGGCGATGAATGATGAAGGATGAAGGATGAACGTCCTCGCTCCGAGGCGTCAATCCACTTTCATCAACGTTTGAAGGATGAAGGATGAAGGATGAACGCGCTGAACGCGCCCTTGGTTCATCGTTCATCGTTCATCGTTCCCCTGTGATCTGTGGAACTGTGATCTGTGAACTGTGATCCACCACACGGCCAGCAGCTCCGAAATTCCGTGCCTTCATCCTTCATCCTTCATCCTTCGAACGCGGCGAACGGTGATGGTGGATCTGAACGAGGATGTTCATCACTCATCACTCATCACCCATCACTCATCCCCGATCACCTCAAGGCCAGCAGCTCCGAAATTCCGTGCCTTCATCCTTCATCCTTCATCCTTCATCCTTCGAACCCGGCGGGTGGATCTGAACGAGGATGTTCATCACCCATCACTCATCCCCCATCCCCCCCATCCACTCAGCCCGTCAGCAGCTCGGAGATCGTCTTGATGAGGTGCGAGGACTGGATGGGCTTGGAGATGTAGGCGTTGGCACCGAGGGCCAGTCCGCGCTCCCGGTCCTCTTCGGCCCCTTCGGTGGTGATGATGATGATGGGGATGTTCTTGAGCTGGGTGTTCTGACGGACGAGTGAGACGAGCTTGAGGCCGTCCATGACCGGCATGTTGATGTCGGTGAGGATGAGGTCGATGCGGTCGGGGCCGGAGAGCTTTTTCAGCGCGTCGACACCGTCGACGGCCTCGATGATCTTGGCGTTCTTGAAGCGCTTGAGCGAGAAGGAGATCAGCTGGCGCATGGTCGGCGAGTCCTCGACGACCAGAAAATTCGCGTTATCCATCGCCAATCCGTTCGCCTCTCAATTCGTGGTCAGCAGGTCGAGAAAGCTCTGAATGGTGTTCAGCTTCCGCTCCGACTGCGAGTAAAGCTTGGATGCGAAGATGGCCGTCGCCGCGTGCGCCGCCAGGAGCGAGAAGAGCTCGTAGTCGACGGCGGTAAAGGCGTCCTTCTGCTGCAGGAGCCGGTAGATGACGATCAGGCCGATCACGTGGTCCTTGATCTTGAGAGGGACAGCGGCGAGCGGGGTCTGCAGCGTGACCGCTCCGCCCAGCACGTCGTGGTTGACGTAGTAGCTCTCGCCGGTGCTGGCCACCTGCCCCACGATCCCGTCCCCGAGCTGGATGGACAGCGTCTCCAGGCCGGGCGTGATCTCCTGGCCTTCGTAGGCGATGGTCCGGAGCTCGCTCGTTTTCTCATCGAGCAGCAGGATGGCGAACGATTCCGCGCCGACCAGGTTGATGACGATCTCCTGAACGATCTGGATGACTTCCCTGAAGTCGAGCGTGGAGTGGAGCTGGTAGCTGGCCACGTAGAGGTTGGCGAGGTTGTTGTTCTGTTCTTCGATCTCGAGGTAGCGGTGCGCGAAGTCCTTGTTCTCGTTCTCCACTTCCTCGTACCGCTGCTGGATCTGCCGGTTCTCCTCGGCCAGCTGCTGGACCTGCTCGCGCAGCTTCTGCAGCTCCTCCGCGGAGAGACCGCTTTGCTCGGTTTCCAGCGTGGCCACGCGGTAGCGCAGCTTCTGATTCTCACGGAGGAGCTCCTCGGTGAACTCCTTCCCCTTGTTGAAGAGTTCGAGGAATTTTTCCGCCTTTTGCTCGTCACTCATGCGCGATCGGACCGGAAATTTAGACTAGCACACCTCATCCTTTGCCCGCGCATAAACGCTGAATGGCGTGAGGGATATCGCGCAGCGCCAACACCGCTTCGACCGCTCCGGTGCGGATCGCTTCGCCCGGCATCCCGAAGATGATGGCGGACTCCGCCGACTCGGCGATGGTCCGGCCGCCGCGATCGCGGACCGAACGGATGGCCCGGGCGCCGTCCTCACCCATGCCGGTGAGCACGACCGCCAGAAGTTTGTCCGCGCAGGCCTCGCTGGCCGTCTGGAAGAGACGGTCGACCGAAGGCGCGTACAGGTCGGATGTCCTGGACGAGACCACGCGCACGTGCAGTCCATCGGCGGAGCGGATGACTTCGGTCTGCATGCCGCCCGGCGCGATGAGCACCCGTCCTCCCCGGAGCGGCTGGCCGTCCTCCGCCTCGCTCACCTCGTAGTCGGTGAGCTTGTTCACACGCTCGGCGAACAGGCGCGTGAACGTGGGAGGCATGTGCTGCGCGATCACGAACGGGATCGGCATGAGCGGGAGCGACTGAAAGACATGCTGCAGAGCCGGCGGTCCGCCGGTGGAAGACCCGATGGCAATGAGCTCCAGCCCACCCGCACACCCTTCCTCCGTCGAGATCGGTACCGTCGAAGTACCGAGGTCTTCGTCGACGCGCCGCTTGAGATTATCGATGCGCAGGTCGACGACCTGAAGGACTTTCGCGATGAGATCCGTCTCGATCTCCTGCAGACGCGGCGAGACGCGCCCGCCCGGCTTGGCGATGAAGTCGATCGCCCCCAGCTCCAGGGCCTTGAACACACTCTTGTCGCTGGCCTTGGACGACACCGCGATGACCGCCGTCGGCTTGTTGGCCACGATCCATCGCAGGAACGCGAAGCCGTCCATGACCGGCATCTCCAGGTCGAGCGTGATCACGTCCGGGTTGTGCCGCAGGACCTGCTTGATCCCGTCCTCTCCGTTGACTGCCGTGGCCACGACCTCGATGTCCGGATGCGCCGACAGGATCCGCGAGATCGTCACCCGGTTGTAGGCGCTGTCGTCGATTACGAGAGCTTTGATCATTTCTGTGAAAGCTAGGCCTTAGTCCTTAGGACTACTTCTGATAAACCATGTCGTTCTTGAGATGCCGGAGCTTGAACTGCGTGGACAGCGAGATCAGCGATTCGGAATGGCCGAGGAGCAGGTACCCGCCCTCGACCAGGCGGTTGTAGAAGTTGCGAATGACCACCTTCTTCGACGCGTCATCGAAATAGATGATGACGTTGCGGCAGAACACAACGTCGAGCTGGCCGAGCAGTGACACGCGCGCCTCGTCGTAGATATTCATGCGGCCGAACGAGACACGGTTGCGGATGTCGTCGGTGATGTGCCACGAACCGTCAGCCTCCTGCGTGAAATACTTCGCGCGCATCTCCGGCGGCGTGGCCCGGAACGCGCTCTCCCGATAGCTGCCCTTCCGGGCCCTGCTCAGCACGGTGCCGTTCAGGTCGCTGGCGAAGATCTCGAAGCTGGCCCGGTCGAAGTAGCTCTTCTCCTGCAGCAGCATGGCGATCGAGTACGGCTCCTCCCCCGACGAGCAGCCGGCGGACCAGATCCGGACCTTCTTGACCGGCTTGCGCGAGAGGATCTCCGGCACGATCTCCTCCACGAACGCCGCGAGCTGCGCCGGCTCGCGGAAGAAGTACGTCTCATTCGTCGTCACCAGTTCGAAGATCTGATCGAACTCCGCCTCGGAACGCGGGTCGTACTGGAGGAAGTAGAAGTACTTCTGAAACGAGTCGAAGTTCAGCTCCTTCGCTCGCGGAGACAGCCGTTTCTGGATGAGGTACTTCGAGGAGTCGGCGAAGAACATCCCGGTCCGCTTGTAGATCTGCTCCCGCAGCTGCCGGAAAATGTCGTCAGGCAGGTCGAGGTGATGATTCAGCGAGAGGCCGAGGGAAGCCATGCGGAAGGATGAAGGCTCAAGGATGAAGGCTGAACGTGTTCAGCGCGTTCATCCTTCATCCCTCATCCTTCATCCTTTCCTTTCATGGACTGCAGGATCGCTGCGATGACCACCTCACGACGGCTGTCGGCCGTTCTCCACGCTTCCTCGAGCAGATCCCGGTAGATGTCCTTGTGCCGGACGAACGTCTCCGTCACGTCGTCGAGCACGGCGGAGTTCTCCAGCGCCTTGAACAGGTGCGGGAAGGAGCCGCGGTCGGGAATCTTGTCCAGGGCCACGACCGCGGACTGCTGCACGTACGTGTCGCTGTCCTCGAGCGCGCGGTAGAGCGCCGGCAGCGCGGCGGAGTCGGCGCGGACTCCCAGCGCCGTCGCCGCGGCGGCGCGGATGCGCCAGTCCTCGTTGCCCAGCGCGGCCACGAGCGCGTCGAAGACGTCCCGGCCGGGAACGCGCGCCAGCGCCAGCATCGACGAGCGGCGGATCTCCAGATCCTGCTCGGCCGCGCATTTGAAGAGCACGTCTTTCACCGACGCCCTCTCCGACTTGCCCAGCGCCTCGATCACGGCGATGCGCACCGGCGCGAAGTCACTCTCCAGATGCCGCAGCAGCGGCGTCAGCGCCTTGTCCGACCTGTATTCACCCAGCGCCTGCGCGGCCGCGGTGCGAATCCAAATGTCGTTGTCCTCGAGGGAGCTGATCAGCGGATCGAGCCCCGTCTCCGGACGCAGCCGCACCACGGCGTTGATGCCGGCCAGACGAACCGCCGTCGACTCGTCCGCCAGCGACAGCACGATGTGCTGTCCGAACTGCTCCTCGGCGAACCGGCCCATGAGCGAGACTGCCTTCTGGCGGATGACCGGGTCGCTGTCCTTGGACGCCAGCAGCAGCTCGTCGTGATACCCCTCCCCCTGAATGCTGACGTACACCGACAGGGAATTGAGCTTCACCGGGATGGAACGCGACTGCAGCAGCTTGCGGATGCTGGTGAGAACGTTCTCCTTGATCTGCGGATGAGCCTTGACGAGCGCGGTCAGCGAGTTCATCGCCGCCTGCTGGGACGGGACGTCGGGATCGTCGAGCCTGGCCAGGAGGAACTCGACCGACGCGGGATCGGGCACCTCCCCGAGCGTCTCCACGGCCAGGCGGCGGATCATCGGATTGTCATGCGTGAGGAACTGGATGATGCGCGGCACCGCTTCGCGGCCGCCCACCGCGTTCACCACGCGCAGGAGAAGCGCCACGACCTCGTCCTCTTCCGCGTTGCGGAGGGCCTCGAGGATGGCCGGCATGGCCCCGCTGCCGTAGTCGATCAACGCCTGCGCGGCCACCTCGGAGGTATCGGGCTCTTCGAGATAGCGGAGCAATACCGGAAGGGCCATCGCATCGCCCGACCATCCCAGGAACTTGAGGATGAAGGCGCGGACGTCGCGCTTCGGAGTGGTGTGCAGGTGCTCGATGAGCGGCTGGACTTTCTCGTGGGGAAACGACTCCCGGAACTTCCGCTGGATGAGGGCGCGCTCGGCCTGTTCCACGATGCGCGGCTTCGAGGTCTCGGCGATGCGCACCAGGGCCCTGAGCGCGGTCAGGTTGAGCTTCTCCTCATCGGCGATGATGCGGAGGAGGAAGCTGACCGTGCCGACGTCGGCGATCTTGCCGATCGACTCGAGGACCGGCTTGCGCAGCGACTTCTCCGCGTACAGCGGGAGGATGCTGGGCAGGGCGGCGCGATCGCCGATCTCGCCGAGAGACTCGACGATGTGGAACTTGAGCCAGAGGTCGTCGCGGCGGCGGAGCGCGCCGATGAGGCGGGGCAGCGCCGCGGCATCACGGTATTTCCCGACCGACGAGACCGCCGATGAGGCCAGATTGATGTCGTCCTCGCGATCGATGATGTCGAGGAGCATGGCGAAGCCATCCTCGCTTCGCAGGTCTCCGAGGAGATTGACCAGGCAGAGGCGGACGTCGGCGTCGGACTCGGCGCGGAGGCGCTCGACGATCGGCTGGATGGCCGGCGGCCCGATCCGGATCAGCGCCTCGGTCGACGAGTTGCGCTTGCCGGCGTTCTCCCCATCGGCCAGGGCGTTGATGAGGCCCTCCACCACGCGCGGCGAGGGCTCGCGCACCAGGCCGTCCACGATGGTCTTGCGCACGCGCCAGTCGCGGTCGCCGAGAAGCTCGAACATGAGGGGGAGGTCGCCCGCGCCGGCGGTCTGGGCCACCGTCTGGGCCGCCTTCTGCCGCGTGTCGGGGTCGGCCGAGCGGGCCTGGGCGAGGATCTGCGGGTCTGCGGTCATGTTCCGGTGTGGCGCGTGTCCAGCTCCTCGCGCTTCATCTGCACGAACTGCTGGAGCGTCTCAGTGTAAATCTCGCTGTCGCGCCGCACGCGCATCGGCACACGCGAATCGTAGTACTGGCGTCCTTCTTCGATCTCCTTGTGCAGCACTTCGAAAAAGTTGTTGTCACGGATGGAATGCTCCACCTTCCCGGGGTGGTAGATGATGATGTCGGAGAGGATGAGCCGGGCCAGCCGGCGCGCCTCATCGTACTCGCGCGGCTCGACCAGCTCCGGGTGCGTCGTCTCGCCGACCTCGGGGAAGAGCTTGCGGATGATCTGGCGGAACTCCTTCTCCGGGATCTGCTCTTCGATGTACTCGTCCGCGCCGTAGAGATTGGTGGGGTTGGCGCGGAAGCGGTTGGCCCGGAAGAGCGCGCCGATCAGAATCACGCGCGTCTCCTGCAGCGAGGGATCGGACTTGATCTCCTCCGACACTTCCACTCCCAGCTTTCCCTTCAGATAGACGTTGACGATCGCCAGCGCCGCCTTGCTGCGCCGGATGTATTCGAGGATCGGCTCGCCGTTCTCGAAGAAGACGACTTCGAATCCCAGGCGTATGAGCTGCTGGCCGAGGAACTCGCGAAACGGCCGCGGCTCGTCGGCGATGGCGGCCAGGCGGCCCCGCGGTGCGGTTGGGGCCTGGCTGTCCCCACCGGCGCGTGCCACGGCCGCAGGCAGCGCCCCCGCCCGCGGCTTCAGCACCATCACGTTCGTGCACGACGGACACGCCACGCGCACCGGTGCCGTCAGCGGAACCTGCACCGCCGCCCGGAACTTCGATGCGCAATGCCTACACGTGAGTTCCATGAACGAGGTTGTCCAGATCGAGAACGATGACCAGAGCGCCGGCCTGGTGGAACACGCCGCGAACCGACTCGTCGTGCTCGGTCGCATGCGTCACGGGATGCGGCTCCACCGCATCCACGTCGACCTTCACCACCCGCAGCACCCTGTCCACCACGAAGCCGATGTTCTCACTCTCCTGCCGCACCACCACGATACGCGTTTCCGGTCCCGGCTCGCCCTCTCTGCCGTGACCGAGCCGCCCGCGAACGTCGATGAGCGTGACGATGCTCCCGCGCAGGGAGAAGATCCCGACAATCGAGTCCTCCGTGTTGGGCACCCGCGTCACCGGGCGCGGGGTGACGATCTCGGAGACGTGCTCGATGTCCAGCGCGTACTGCTCCCCCGCAATGATGAAGGTGAGCAGCTCGATCTGCGCTGCGGTCGCCTCAGCCCTGGCGGCCGCGGTGACCTGGCGCTGTCCGGCGGTCTCGAGGAATCGGGACAGCCTCTCGGAGGGAGCGCCGCCAGGTGGAGCGGCGCCCTTCCTGGCGGCGCCCTTCGTTTTCCGGGGAGCGGCGCCCTTGACGGCCGCCGACGCCGGTGAGGACACCGGCGCTCCATCTGTTTTCGCGGGCGCCGCGGTCTCCTCCTGAGGCCCCCGTTCCTTCCTCTCCTTCGCCTTCTTCCGGATCTTGACCAGGTCAACCATGGGCGTGCTCCAGGCGGTGCTCGCGCCCGGCCGCTTCCACCCGGGGAGCGTCGATGGTGTCGGAGTCTTCGCCGAAGGCGTCGAGGAGGGCCGTCGTGGCCAGGGTATTGATGAGCCGGGGGATCCCGCCGCTCAGCGTGTGAATCTCTTCCATGGCCTGAGCGCTGAAGGGATTGCGGCTCGCGCCGGCGACACCGATCCGGTGGTCGATGTACTCGACCGTCTCCTGGAGCGAGAGCGCGTGCAGCTGATACCGCATCCCGATGCGCTGACGCAGCGCCGAATACGCCTTCCGGTCCAGCCGGGCCTCCAGCTCCGGCTGGCCGATGAGGATCAGCGACAGCAGGTTCTGGTCGTCGAGCTGGAAGTTGGTCAGAAGCCGGATCTCGTCGAACGTGGCCCGTGTCGGAATCAGTTGCGCCTCGTCGACGATGACCACCGGCTCGCGTTTCTCCTCGTAGAGGGCGAACAGGCTGGAGTGGATCTGATCGAGCAGCTCGCTGCGCCATCTGGCCGGGGTGATGCCCAGACCGGCGGCGATCGAGCGAAGCAGTTGCGTCGGCGTGAGCCGCGGGTTGATGAGCAGGACGATGGGCCGGGAGTCGCCGAGGCGGTCGATCAGCGCGCGGGAGAGCGTGGTCTTGCCCGAGCCGACATCGCCCGTCAGCAGCGCCAGCTCCTTCTCCTCCACGGCGTACTCGAGCCGCGCCAGCGCCTCTTTGTGCTGGGGGCTCTCGTACAGAAACGCCGGGTCAGGCGTCTTGCCGAAAGGCTTCGTGGTGAATCCGAAGTGTTCCTCGAACATG
>DATKCA010000027.1:0-14277 GCA_035544675.1 Thermoanaerobaculia bacterium
CCCGGCCAACGTCCTGGTGAACGAGGCCTTCAAGGCCGGCACTGAGCCGTTCCAGCCCTGTCCGCTGCACACGCCGCAGGTCGAGCCGTATCCGATGGTCGACGCCTGGGGGAATCCGATCGCGCTCGACACCGCGTTCTCCACGGATACCACGGGGATGTATCCGCCATCGGCGATCGCGCCGCTCCCGCCGCTCGACACCGCCCCGCCGCCCGCCCCGCAACCGCTGCCGCCGCTGCCGGTGAATTCGGGAGCGATTCCGCCACCCGAGCCACAACCGCGCGAGCCGGCGCCGCAGCCGCAGCCGCCGCCGCAGCGGCAACCGCAGCCTCAGCCTCCGCCCCCACGCACGGACACCGGTCCGCCGCCGTCGACGAATACGTCAGAGCCGCCCCCCTCGACGAACGCCTCGCCGCCAACGAGTACGTAGTTCAGCGGTTCCCGGAAACCGGTAACCGGTAACCGGGTCCAGGAAACCGGAAACCGGAAACCGGAAACCGTCAACCGTGGTTCTAGGATTGACGGATGGAGCGCCGGTGTCCTCACCGGCGCCCTGGGCGGGGCGGGAGGCCAACGGCGCGGGTGAGGACACCCGCGCTCCATTCTCGGATCGTGATGGATGCCGCCATTCCGCTTCCCGGTTCCCGGTTCCCGGTTCCCGGTTTCCGGTTTCCGGTTTCCGGTTTCCGGTTTCCGGTGCCCGGTGCCCGGTGCCCGGTGCCCGGTTTCCGGTTTCCGGTTTCCGGTTTCCGGTTACCGGTTTCCGGTTTCCGGTTTCCGGTTACCGGTTTCCGGTTCTCTAAGGACTAAGGACCCAAGTGCTGCCGCCAGTCGCTCGTAATCCGACTTTTGGTTGTAGAGCTGCGCGGAGATCCGGATCAGTCGCTTCGGCGGATGCGGCCACGGGATGACCGGCACCTCGATCCGAAAATCCTCGAGCAGGCGGTCCTCCAGCGGGTCGCCGTAGAGGGCCGGCGCAGAGAGCGCGGTCCCATCGGGCAGCGGGAGCGATGCCATCGATCCAAGCATCGCGTCGGGTACGGGCGGAGCTACCCCCAGCGCGCCGGCCAGGATGTCGCGTCCTCGCAACACCAGCTCGTGGTTGCGGCGCATGATGCCCGGCCAACCGTCGCCATCGAGCGTGGACATGAATTCGAGTGCGGACGGCGTGGCCAGCCAGGCGCTCGGATCGAACGTCCCGGTCCAGTCGAATTCGATCAGATAACGGCTGCGATCGGTCCGCTCGCTGTTCGCACCATGACTGATGGATGTCGGGCGGATTCCGTAGCGGCGGTTCTGACGCACGTAGAGAAAGCCGGAGCCTTTCGGCGCGCAGACCCACTTGTGGAGGTTCGCCGTGTAGTAGGCAACTCCCAGTGCCGCCATGTCCAGCGGCACCATGCCCGGTGCATGCGCGCCGTCGATGAGCGTATCGATGCCCCGCTCGTTCAACGCCGCAACGATCTGTTCGATCGGATGGATCACGGCCGTCTGGCTCGTGACGTGATCGATGAGGACGAGCCGCGTCCGCTCGGTCACCGCATCGAGGATTCGTCCCGTTACGTCGTCTCCCGATCGCAACGGAAACGGGATATCGACCACCACGACCTTCGACCCCCACGCCTCGGCCACGAACTCGAGGGCGTTGCGGCAGGCGTTGTATTCATGGTTCGTCACGACGAGCTCGTCGAACCTGTCGAGGTCGAGTGAACGCAACACCGCGTTCACGCCTGCTGTCGCGTTCGTGACGAAAGCGACGCCTTCGGGATCCGCGCCGATGAACCTCGCCACGTCGCGGCGCGCCGCCTCGAGCAGCGGTTCCAGCTCGCGTTTGAAGAAGCGGACCGGCTCGCGCTCCATCTGGGCCCGGTACTGCTGCTGCACGTCGAGCACCGCGCGCGGCGTCGCGCCGAACGAACCGTGGTTGAGGAACACGATGTCGCCCTGCAGCGTCCAGTGCTGTTTCACGACGGCAGTCCCTTCAGGATGCGGGCGACACCTTCCGCGAACGTGTCAGGGGGCGTGAGAAGCGAGACGACCAGAAACCCGTCGCTGGCGAAATCGAAGAAGTACCCCGGATGCACTGCCACATGATCGCGCTCCAGGAGAACGATGGCCAACTCCTCGTCCGAGCTCGTCCGCGGGACGCGGATGACCGCCGACCATCCTCCCTCCACCGGCAGCACCGATGAGCCGCGTGCCGCCGCAACCTCGTTGCGCAGGTGGTCGAGGTTCGACGCCGTACGCCGCGCGATCGCCTCGCGGATCCGTGCCCCGGTCACGAGCAGCTCGGGCAACGCCTCCTGCACCGGCGTCGACACGGAGAGGAAGCTGTCCGCGATCAGCTCCAGGCCCGCGAGCGCCTCCCGCTTCATCAGGTCCGGCCCGGCCAGTCTGATCCAGCCGAGCTTGTAGTGCGGCAGACCGGCGCTCTTCGACAGGCCGCCCAGGACGAAAACGAGCGTCGAGGCCAGCGAGGCGAACGAGGCGGGAGAGTGGACTGGAGCCAGCGGGTAATCGAAGAAGACCTCGTCGGAGATGACGGGCACGCCGAGCGAGGCGATGGCCGCCTGCTCCTGGCCGGAGAGGTACGACCCGGTGGGGTTGTTCGGATTCACGACCACGATCGCCCTCGTCTCCGCGCTCATGCTCTCGCGCAGCGCGGCCGGGTCGATCTCCCACCGCCGGTGAAACTCGAGCGGAAACGTTCGCAACCGGACGAGCTCGAGAGCGGCCAGATGATCGAGCAGGGGATAAGAGGGAGTGGCCGTGAGAATCGCGTCGCCGGGGTTCGCGAGAAGCTTGAAGACATGTGAATAGGCCTCGCTGGTCGAGGCGGTGAGAACGATGTCCGCGGCGCTGCAGCCGAGGTGCTCGGCCACCGCGGAGCGGGCAGTGAGGATGCCGAGGGGCTCCGGACGGTAGGGTGCGCGCGAGGCGCGGGCCATGATGGCGGCCAGCTCGTCCTTGGGATAGTCGAAGTCTGCCTGAGTGGGGTTGGAGATCGTCAGATCGAGAATTTCGGCGCCGGCACGCGTGAGCTCCCGGCGCACGCGCGTGAGACGGTTGACGCGAGCGCTCCACTCCGCTCGACGCGAGAACACTACGACCGGCAGCTCGCTCGCGCGACTGCGAGTTGCTGGCTCATGTCCGCTCGTTCGCTGCTTCGCGTCTCGGGGACCGACTGCAGCGCCTTCTGCCAGCTTCTCACCGCATCGCCGCACGCGCCCCGCTCGAGCTGGATGCGCGCCAGCGTGTCCAGCCTCGTCCAGGAATCGGGAGCGGGGGAGTCGACAGCGCGGCGCGCCAGCGTCTCGGCCTCCTCGAGGCGCTTCTGCTCGTACAGCAAGAAGGCCAGGTTGTTCAACGCATCGGCCGCAGTCGCGTCGATCTCGATGGCCTTGCGGAACGCGTTCTCCGCTTCCACGGAGCGACCGCGATGCATCTCGGCGTTGCCGAGATTGGTCCACACCAGCGCGGAGTCAGGATTCTGTCGCAGCAGAGCCCGGTACACCGCCGCGGCCTCGGCATGTTCGCCGCGCTGCTCGAGCGCGACCGCGACGCGAAGATCGGCCGGCAGGTCTGCCGCCTTCGGCTTGATGAAGATCGCGGCCCGGCCCGCGCCTTTCCACGCCGAGTCGATCCGGCTGAAGCTCGTCCAGCGCGCCTTCCCGTCTCCGAACTGCGTGCGGATGAGATTCCGGACCGGATCGTAGCCATCCACCACGATGTAGTGGAAGTAGTCGAACCTCTCGCCCACGCTCTGCACGACCTTCAGCATGAGGATCACCGGCTCGTCGCGCTGCACGGCCGCCTCGATGGCGGCGGGGTCGCCGGTGACGATCCGGGCGTCGTAGCCCTTCTGCCGCGCCGCCAGCAGCATGTCCACGGTCATGACGCCGCCGCGCACCTTCGGCAGCGTGGCCTGCCAGGTGGCCATGGTGGTCGGATCGCCGTAGTGCTGCAGAACGGTGGAGAGTGCGCCCGCGCCGCACGAGGTCGGATCCCACTTGTGCATCGGCATCTCGCCGATGGCCCTGGCGGAGGGACTGGTGGCCACCGAGCGCGGGGTGATCGCGACGCAGGAGACCGATGTGAGGGCGAAGAGGAGGACCAGATGTCTCATCGAAGATGGATCGGGCGAGCCCGCCTGGGCCCGCCCGATGAAGCCTAACACCTCACGCCGGATGAATTCGTCAATCGGTCAGAGCGATGACGAGGATGAGCGCAGCGAGTGCGCCGATTCCGATCCAGGTCCACTCCTGACGAGTGAGTCCGGCGGCCTGGAGCTGATCGAGATTGTTCGCCAGCTGCTGCAGGTCAGAAGACGACATCCGGGCCAGGCGCTGGTCGATTTCTTCCTGGGTGAAACCGTTCGACGCCAGGACCTTTGCCACCTGGTCATTGGCGGCCACGTCACGGACGATGGCGATGTCGGCATCACGCGACTCGAGACTCTGGTTCGGGGCGGTCTTCGAGGCGACAGGGCCGGCGAACGCGGGGATTGCGGCAAAGACAACCAAAAGGGCGAAGACGAAGATGAGACGCTTGGACACGGACAACCTCCTTTATTCAAATCATCCCGGCGGCCCGTGCCGCGGGGCGGTCACGGGCAGACGGCTTCAACTGAGCGCAGGGAGCAAGAGCCGGACCATGCGGCCCGGCAAGCGGAAACCGGAAACCGGAAACCGGCAACCGGAAACCGGGAACCGGCAACCGGCAACCGGCAACCGGGAACCGGCAACAGGGAACTGCTAGCATGACAAGCGGGTTACATCACGCTGATGATCCGCTTCGAAGACATCCTGGACAGGGTCGAGAGCTACAAGCCCAGCTTCGACGAGGAACTGCTCCAGAAAGCCTACATCTTCTCGGCCCGAGAGCACCGCGGGCAGGTCAGGAGCTCGGGGGAGCCCTACCTGGTCCACCCCCTGAACGTGGCCTGGATCCTCGCCGACATGCACCTGGACGAGACGTCGATCGCCGTCGGACTTCTGCACGACGTCCTCGAGGACACGCTGACCACGAAGGAGAAACTGCAGGAGATCTTCGGCGACGACGTGGCGGAGCTGGTCGACGGCGTCACGAAGATCTCGCGCTACGCCTACGTCTCGAAGGAGGAGCAGCAGGCGGAGACGTTCCGCAAGATGCTCCTGGCCATGATCTCCGACCTTCGGGTCGTGCTGGTCAAGCTGGCTGACCGGCTCCACAACATGCGCACGCTGCAGTACCTGCCCGAGGAGAAGAGGCAGACCATCGCCACGGAGACGATGGAGATCTATGCGCCCATCGCCAACCGGCTGGGCATGGGGCGGATCAAGAACGAGCTCGAGGACCTGTCGTTCCGCTACATGCACGAGCGCGAGTTCGACGACCTGCAGAATGCGGTCAACGAGAAGCTGGCGGTATCAGGTGACGTGGTGGACCGGCTCAAGGACATCCTGAGCGGGAAGATGAAGGACAACGAGATCGAGGGCGAGGTCACCGGGCGCGTGAAGTCGATGTTCTCGATCTGGTCGAAGATGCGGCGGCAGGAGATCGACATCGGGCAGCTCTATGACTACCTGGCGTTCCGCATCACCACGAACAGCCTCAAGGACTGCTACGCGTGTCTCGGCATCATTCATCAGATGTGGCGTCCGGTGCCCGGCCGGATCAAGGACTACATCGCCATGCCCAAGCCGAACTTCTACCAGTCTCTGCACACGACCGTGGTGGCCGAGCGCGGCCAGCCTTTCGAGGTGCAGATCCGTACGAAGGAGATGGACCTGATCGCGGAGCAGGGCATCGCCGCCCACTGGAGATACAAGGAAGGGCGGGTGGGCGCGTCCAACGACGACGCGAGCTTCCTCTGGCTCCGCCAGCTCGTGGAGTGGCAGCACGAGATCACCGACCCGCGCGTCTTCATGCAGTCGCTGAAGATCGATCTCTATCCGGACGAGGTCTACACGTTCACGCCCAAAGGGGCCGTGTTCGCGTTTCCCCGGGGTGCCACTCCACTCGACTTCGCGTACCGGATCCACACGGACGTGGGCCATCGCTGCGTCGGCGCGCGCGTCAACGGCAAGCTCGTCCCGTTGCGCACCGCGCTGAAGAACGGCGACATCGTCGAGATCCTCACCGGCACCACGCAGACCCCTAGCCGCGAGTGGGTCAACATGGTGGTCACCTCGCGTGCCCGCCACAAGATCCGGCACTGGCTCAATGCGGAGCAGAAGAACCGCTCCATCGAGCTGGGACGCAAGCTGGTCGAGAAGGAGGCGAAGAAGTTCAAGGTCGGATGGCGGAGGCTGGTGGCCGAGAACGCGCTCGACGGAATCCTCCACGAGCACGGGCTGGGACGGCTCGAGGACCTGTATGCCGAGATCGGTTACGGGAAGGTGTCCGCGCGCTCGGTCGTGGACCGCTTCACCAGCGACGAGCAGAAGGAGAAGGGGGTCACATCCGATCAAGGGGTGCTGCAGGCCGCGGTGCGCAGGATCTTCCCCTTCACGTCGGCCGCCACCGCGATCAAGGTCAAGGGCTACGACGATCTGATGACCTATCTCGCCAAGTGCTGCAATCCGCTGCCGGGAGAGAAGATCGTCGGCTACATCACGCGCGGCAAGGGCGTGGCGGTCCACAGCGGGAACTGTCCCAACGTGAAGAACCTGATGTTCAACCCCGATCGCGAGATCGCCGTGGAGTGGGCCGACCAGCGGCAGTCGCAGTTCCAGGTCGAGCTCGAGATCGTGATGGAGGACCGCCAGGGCATCCTGGCCCGCGTCGTCTCCACGATCGCGAATCTCAAGACCAACATCCGCCAGATGGAGACGCGCACGGGCGAGGGAAAGGCCACCACCGAGCTCGTTCTGGAGATCGCCGACCTCAAACATCTGGAGAGGGTGACCCGCTCGCTGGCCGGCCTCGAGGGTGTCATGCGCGTCGATCGCAAGTTCCACATCCGCCACGCCACCGCTTGACTAGTCCTTAGTCCTTAGTCCTCCTTAGTCCTTAGTCCTTAGTCCTTAGGCGTTAGGCGTTAGTTGGGGGGGGCGCCGCCCATCCACGAGAATTCCGCCCGGACGCCGGACGCCGGACGCCGAACGCCTAGGCCTAAGCCCTAAGCCCTAAGGACTAAGGACTAAGGACTAAGGCCTAACGAGCGGCTTTCTGGATTTTGCCCGTGCGGATGCAGCGGGTGCAGACGTTCAGACGCTTCACGGCGCTGCCGACCATCACGCGCACGCGCTGGAGGTTGGGCAGCCAGCGGCGGCTGGAAACGTTGTGGGCGTGGCTGACCCGGCGACCGGTCACCGGGGCCTTGCCGCAGACTTCACACATCTTGGCCATGGATCGAGACTCCTCAAATAATTCGAAAGGCGTGGATTGTGCCACCGACACCGGTTCCGCGCAACCAGGGAGGCCGTTTTTGCGGTCAAACTGGCGTAAGCGTTTCACTTATCTATTTCCTGTAGAGTTGACACTTGAAATTAAACGTTGTAATTTCGCATCACCTTTCTACATCCGGAGCCAGCGAGAAGTGAGTGAGATGGATGGGGTGAGCGGTGTTCTTCTCAAAGAGCAAAAATGTAGTCGGCCTTGATATCGGCTCCTCAGCAATCAAACTCGTCGAGCTGAAGGAGAAGAAGGGTGGAACTTACTCTCTCGTCAAGATGGGAGTGGAGCGCCTCTCTCCTGAGGCGATCGTCGACGGCTCGATCATGGATTCGTCCATGGTGGTCGAGACGATCTCAAGGCTGAACTCGGAAAAAGGCGTCAAGAATTCCAACTACGCCACCTCGCTTTCCGGTCACTCGGTGATCATCAAGAAGATCAGCCTCCCGGCCATGTCCGCGGAAGAGCTCGCCGAGTCGATCCAGTGGGAAGCCGAGCAGTACATTCCGTTCGACATCAACGACGTCAACCTCGACTACGTCCCGCTGACGTCTCCGGGCACGGGGGACAACATCGAGGTGATCCTGGTCGCCGTGAAGAAGGAAAAGATCAACGACTATACGTCGGTGATCAGTCAGACGGGCAAGGTGGCGGTGCTGGTCGACGTGGACGCGTTCGCCCTTCAAAACGCCTACGAGATGAACAACGATGTGGACGAGGGCCGGGTCATCGCGCTGGTCAACATCGGCGCATCGGTGACGAACGTGAACGTGCTGTCGGGCACGAACTCGCTGTTCTGGCGCGACATTACGTTCGGCGGCAACCAGTACACCGATGCCATCCAGCGCGAGCTCAGCCTCTCGTTCGAGCAGGCCGAGGAGTTGAAGCGAGGCCGGGCCCAGGGCGACCACACGATCCAGCAGGTGATTCCGATCCTCAACTCGGTGTCTGAGGATTTCGCCGGAGAGCTCCGGAAGACCCTCGACTTCTTCACCGCCACCTCAGGAGCGGAGCGGGTCGACGAGATCGTTCTGGCCGGAGGCGGATCGGGAGTGCTCAACCTCGACGCAATCCTGCGCGACAAGTTCGGCATTCCGGTCACCATCATGGACCCGTTCCGCCGAGTCAGCATCGACGAGAGCGCGTTCAACCCCGAGGAACTGGCCGAGATGGCGCCGAGTATGGCGATCGCAGTCGGTCTGGCCATGCGGAAGCTGGGGGACGCTTGATCAAAATCAATCTGGTGCGGGAAGGGCGGGCGGTACGCGGAGCGGGAGCAGCTCCCGCGGCCTCCATTCCGGGGCTCGGAGCAGCCGCCGGGGCCCCGAATCTCAACAACCTCGTCATCCTCGGCCTGGTCGGTCTGGCCATTCTCGGCTCCGTGGCCTACTGGCTGATCAACGGCCGCACGCTGGGGAACCGCCAGGACGTCGTGCAAGTCCGCCAGGCCGAGGCGCAGAAGCTCGAGGCCATCATCGCCGAGGTCGAGGCCTTCCAGCGTCGGAAGGACAGCCTGCAGAACCGGATCGACCTCATCAACCAGCTCAAGCAGAACCAGAAGGGCCCGGTCCGGATCATGGACCGGATCAGCCAGGATCTGCCGGACCTGGTGTGGCTGGACAAGTTGACGGTGGCCGGTGGTCGCGTGGTGATCAACGGACGCGGTCTCAATCCGAACGCCATCGCGAACTTCGTCGACAACATCAAGAACGACCCGTACTTCGAAGAGCCGGAGCTCGGCGCGGTCAACGAGATGACTCCCGTGCCGCTGGTCTACGGCTTCGACATGAGTTTCGGGTTCACGTACCTGCCGAAGACGCCCGGCCAGCCGGACGGCACTGCGCCAGGTACGACGACGGCCGGCGCCGGTGCGCCGGCTGCCGGGGCGGCGAGGTAGGAGGCGGCGATGGCGCTCACACTCAACGACAAGCCCTGGTACGTCGCGTTCGCCGTCGGCCTCGTCCTGGCCATCGTGATCATCTACGTCATGCACTCCTACGTGGTGAAGCCGATCAGAGACGAGATCGCGGCAGCCGATGCCCAGATCGCGGAGCTGGACAGGAAGATCGAACAGGGACGGGCCGCCGAGCGCAAGCTTCCCCAGTTCCGCGAGGAAGTGCGCCGCCTCGCGCTCGAGCTCGAGAAGCTGCGCCGCATCCTCCCCTCCACGCGCAACACCGAAGAGATCATCAAGAAGTTCAAGTCGCTCGTCGATCAGGGCGACTTCGCTCTTCGCCGCCTGACGTTCCCGAAGCTCACCACCACGAAGAGCTCCGATCCGTACGCCGAGTGGCCCATCTCCGTCACCGTCGACGGCCGCTATCACGACCTGGCAATCCTGTTCAATCGCCTGAGCAACTTCTCGCGAATCATGAACGTCGAGCAGATCAACATCACTGCGCGCAATGACCAGACGGACCGGACCATCACCTCTGACTTCGTGGCCAAGACGTTCGTGTACGTCGAGCCGCCGGCCGATGCGCCGGCGGACGACAAGAGCGGGAAGCCGGGTGGGGTATGAGCGGACGAGCGGGATTGGGCGTCTCCAGATTTCTCCTGTCATTGCTGATCGTGGTCGCCGCGGTGGCCACCGTGATCGCGCAGCAGACGCAGCCGGCGCCGGCCGCCGGCGCCAACGTGCAGCAGAGCCTCGAGGAGATCCTCGAAGAGCCGACCGGCGCCGACACGTATCGCTACGACCCCCAGGGCCGCCGCGATCCGTTCCGCTCCCTGGTCGGCCCCGCGCCCAAGATCCAGGAAGGCGCACGTCCCCCAGGGATGGCCGGCTTCCTGATCGACGAGATCAAACTGCAGGGCGTCATCCGCACGAAGCAGGGGCTCGTGGCCATGCTGGCCGCCCCCGACAACAAGAGCTATCTCGTGCGCGTGGGAGACAAAGTCCTCGATGGAGAGATCATCCGCATTACTCAGGCCTCCGTGGTCTTCCGGCAGGAGGTCAATGATCCGACTCGAATCGAGCGGTATCGGGAGGTAGTCAAGGATCTAACCCCGCCGTCGGAGAGAAGATAAGAGCGCCGGGTGTGTGAGGTCTGGGGCTGCGTGGAGGGTGAGATGAAGGTGGGAAGTATGAGTAGAGGCAACCGGATCCTGCTGATTACGACGGTGCTCCTCGTGACGGCGAACGGACTGTCGGCCGGCTTGTGGTCGAGAAGGTCCAAGCCGGCAGCAGCGAGCCCGGCCGCTGAAGCGATGACGCTCACCGCAGTCGAGATCGACGGATCCTCCGTCGTTCTTCGCACCAGCGGCACTCCCGCTTACACGTCCTACAGTCCAGCGCCGGACGTGTTCGTGGTCGACCTGACCGGTACGACCAGACCGGCCGATCTGTCCATCCCGGCCACTCTGCCGCAGGCGGTTACCTCCATCGCCGCGGAAGAAGCGATCGAGATGGGAAGCCGGCTCACCCGTGTGACCATCCGGCTGGCCGGGAAGGCGGCCCTGCAAGTCTCTGCAAGCGACAACGCTGTCATCATCTCCATGCCCGGGCAGTCAATCGCCGAGGCTCCCGCCATGCCTGCCCCGGTGGAGGCTGCCGTCGTCGAATTGGCCGAGCCGCGTCCGATGACCGTCTCCGAGCCTCCCGTCGCGACCGAGGTCATCGCGGTCTTCGAGCCGCCGCCGGCTCATCCGGCGAAATCGGTGAAAAGGGTTTTCACCAGGGGTGAAGGCACGGCTCTGGAGGTTCAGATCGCGGGCGACGGTGCCTTGAGCCACAAGGCGTTCCGGCTCGACAATCCGGCGCGTCTGGTCATCGACATCCCCGGCCGGAACGCGGTCCCGCGCCCGGCAGTGGAAGTGAGCAATGATCTCGTGCAGCGCGTTCGCATCGCCCAGTTCAAAGGCGGAGCGGAGCCTGTCACGCGGGTCGTGGTCGATCTCTCCCGCAAGTCGGAATTCACCGTGACGCCGGATGGGAGCACGCTGCGCGTCACGTTCGGCACGAACCTCCCCATGCCGTCGATGACCACGATCACTACGCCGGCGCCGGTGACCACTCCCAGGCCCGAGGAACCGAGAGTCACGGCCACGCCGCCGCCACCGATGCCTGCGGCCACGATCGCCGAGATCCCGGCCGTGGTCGAAGAGGCCACGTGGAAGGTCCCGGTGACGAGCGAGCCGTATGGCGCGCGGCAGGTGATCAACAACGCCCTGGACCAGGCTCCGCCGGACACGTCGCGGCGCCGCCTCACCGCGTCGGAAGCGACCGGCCAGACCATGGAGAACGTCTTCGAGGACGCCCCGCCGCAGCCGACGACCATCGGCGGCCGCACGCTCAGCGCGACTCAGCGCGTGTTCACCGGCGATCCGATCTCGCTCAACCTCAAGGACGCCGACATCAAGGACGTGCTGCGCACGTTCGCGGAGTTGACGGGCCTGAACATCGCGGTCGATCCGCAGGTCAGCGGCTCGGTCACGGTCGACTTCGTCGACGTTCCGTGGGATCAGGCTCTGGACATCATCCTCCGGCAGAACGGGCTGACCTTCATTCTGGAAGGCAACGTCATGCGCGTCGGCACGATCGAGCGCCTGGCCGCCGAGACGGCGGCATCGCGCCGCCTGGCTGAGGAAGAGCGGCTGAACGTCCCGCTCACCACCATTGGATTCAAGCTGTCCTACGCGCGAGCCACCGAAGTCTCCGCGCTGCTCAAGGACCTGGCCTCGCCCCGGGCCCGGATCATCGTCGATGCGCGCACCAACCAGCTCATCATCAGCGAGGTGCCGCAGTACCTGCAGACGATGCGCAACCTGATCGAGACGGTGGACATCCCGAACCGTCAGGTCTCGATCGAGGCCCGCATCGTGGAGACCACGAAGACCTTCACGCTCGCGTACGGCTTCTCATGGGGCTTCAACGCCTTACTCGATCCGGCGCTGGGAACGGGAACCGGGCTGATCTTCCCGAACCGCATCGGCTTCACGGGGGGACCGTTCGATTTCACCGGCGGCTCCAATCCGATTCTCGGTATCTCGCTCCGCGATGTCCTGGGGACCTTCGATCTCGATTTGACGCTCGCGGCGGCCGAGACCGAGAACCTGGTTCGAGTCATCTCCGCGCCGAAGATCACGACGCAGGACAACACCCAGGCTGAGATCCAGAGCGGCGTTCAGATTCCGTATCAGACCCGGGTCAACTTCACGACCACGGTCGCCTACATCGACGCGACGCTGCGGCTGGCGGTGACCCCGCAGATCACCGAGGCGGGGACGATCATCATGGATATCGCGGTGCAGAAAGTGACGCCCGGCGAGCCGATCCCGGATGCTGCCGGAACGCCGCTGAATACGCGTCAGGCGCGCACGCGGGTGATGGTTCGCGACGGCGGAACAGCGGTGATCGGCGGGATCTATCAGGCCAGCGACACCGAGGCCCAGGGTCGCGTGCCCGTGCTGCACCAGATTCCCATCCTTGGCGCGCTGTTCCGGTCCAACTCGTCGAGAACGCAGCACGACGAGCTGCTGATCTTCATCACGCCGCGCATCGTTCGAGGCTCATAAATGAAAGGCACGCATTTCCGGGGTGGGTGTGAAGCGAGGAACGGAGGTCTCATGAAGTTCATCAGGCGCAACGACATCAGGGCGGCCGTGCTAGTGGCCGTCGCGATGCTCTCGCTCTCGTGCACTAACGAGTTCGTGGATAGCACATCGCCGGTGCTGCTCGTGCTCTCGAATACGCAGCAGATCGATACGATCGATCTTCTGCCCGGTGCGGGCGGCTGCGACACCAGCATCGGCACCGTTCGGATCCAGGCCATTCTCAAGAATCCGTCGAACGTCGATCAGCGGTTCAACGACGTGCGGATCGATCGATATCGCGTCTCGTACCGGCGCACCGACGGCGGCACGCTCGTCCCTGCGTCGTTCGTTCTCTCGCAGGACCTGCTGATCGCGGCGGGCGGGGCGGCCTCGAATCTCGGAACGTTCCGGGTGTTCCAGCGTGAGGCAATCAACCAGGCGCCATTCGCGGCCCTGCTGCCGCAGAACGGCGGCCGGGATCCGGAGACGGGTCGCCGCACCGTTTCGATGGACGTCGTCCTGGAAGTCTTCGGCGAGACGATCGCCGGTTCGAACGTGTCGGGCAGCACGCGTTTTCCGCTGACATTCTGTTACGACTGCGGAGGCTGCGGTTAGCAGTTTGCGAGCAGCTCTCGTGCTGAGGGGCTCGTTGGGTGTGAGGAAAGCAGACGGGGGTTTTAGATGAAGGTTCTCAGACAGCGGAAATACCTGTTCGCGCTGCTCGCGCTGCTCGTCGTTTTCGGCGGATGCCGGGGCGAAGATCCGACTGCGCCACCGGTCGGCGGCGGGCCGGGCGGGTCGGGCGGTGGAACGCCCCCTCCGGTGGGTGCAACGATCACGCTCTCGGCCTCGAATCCGAATCCGCTCGCGGGCTCGACGACGATCATCACGGCGAACGTGAGAGTCGATAACAATCCCGCTCCGAACGGCACGGCCGTGGAGTTCGGCGCCAGCGGCACCGGCCGCTTCTCCGACACCGGCGCCAATACGACGATTCGAACGACCACCAACGGCGTCGCCACGGCCACGCTGACCTCGACGACCGCGGGCACCGTCACCGTGACGGCCGTCGTGAACAACGTCCAGCAGCAGATCACCGTCACGTTCCAGAGCCAGCCGGTGACCCCGCCCAGTCCTGACGGGGCCCCGGCCATCACCGCGGTCGCGCCGAATCAGGGCCGGCCGGAAGGCGGCGAGATCGTCACGATCACCGGCCGCAACTTCAGAGGACCCATCCGCGTCTTCTTCGACCTCGGCAGCGGCGTGCTGCGCGAGGCGCTCGTCACCTCGTCGAACGCGAATCAGATCCAGGTACTCACGCCGGCAGTCGATCTCGGCGTCGGCCAGACGCAGGCCGCCACCATC
>DATKCA010000028.1:0-11903 GCA_035544675.1 Thermoanaerobaculia bacterium
CAGCTCATCTCTGATCTCGCCTTTGGTCCCGTCGCTTCGGGCGAGAAAGACGGCAAGCGCGACCGCCCGCGCTCCCTTCACTCCTTCAGGGTGATCATGCGTGACCGCGGCCGACCGTTCCGCCTCGCGGAGCACGTCATCGGCCGAGTCGAATGCCCACCCCACGGGCACGACCCGCATCGCTCCGCCATTGCCGAAACTCCCGTACGGACGGTCCGACCGGCTCCTCGCCCACTCAGCAAACCAGGATCCATATCCCGCGTACGGATACCGCTCGTAATAGAGATGGAACATCGGGCCGTAGCTCCCGCCGTTCAGTAGGCAGTCAGCGACGGCAATCGAGAGGACCGAATCATCTGTGAACCGGCATCCTCGATCGAAAAGATCGAACTGCGTTTCCTTTCGTCCGCTGCCTTCCCACCGTGAGCCGACAATATCCCCTGCGATCGCTCCGATCACCCGTCCTCCTTCACGTCTTTGTATACCAGAGGTAATTGGGTAATTGGGGACAGGCCTTCGCTCTTCGCCCGGGTTGACCCCATTTTCCCTCTTCGAAGACCCATTGCGATGACCGGGAGGGCGAGCCTCTGGCGAGCCGCAATCCTCGAAACCGAACCTGAAACCCGCAACCACCCGGGCGGTGGTTTGGCATCAGCTATCCGATCCCGCCAGCTCGCGGCTCGCCAAAGGCTCGCCCTCCCCGGTGATGAGGTTTGATTCACGCAAGTCGACACGACGTGGCAGGGAGAGGGCCATGCGAGGCGTCGTCGAACAGGAGATGATTGGGGGTCAGGTCCTGAAACCGAAGACCTGACCCACCTTCCCCACTTTCCTCGATGCCCCGGTCACTTCACGATCGAAATCGGTTGGGAAACTGCTTCACGATTCCATCGGTGAACGTGTCGGCCATCATCATTGCCTGGTCGAAGATCTTGTCGAACGTTCTGACGTCCTCATTCCAGTTCTTATTCAGCCGCGCGGTTGCCTCCTGGGCGGTCAGCGCGAGGTGCTCGTTCATCATCGAGAGGACGGCCTCACGCGGCCAGTGCGGATTGGCGTCGCTGAGAAACGTGGCGATGTCGGCGGCGTTCGCGTGCCATCGTCGGTCGGCGTTCCTCAGTTTGACCTGATCACCCGCCTTGGCCGCGGCCACGAGATCGACCGCGATGAGAATGTGGTCCTTCAGAAGATCGGCGAGTTGCGTCCCGGCGGCCTGGCCATAGTAGGGAACGATGGCCTGGCCGATGTGTTCCTGGTTCGCGAGCAGACGGTTCGCGGCAACCTGCGCGTCCGGTTGATCGGACGTTGCGGCGATGATGTAGTTGCGGGTCCAGACGACGTGGTCAGCCCAGAGGTCACGCATCGCCTTGGACAGCGCATCGCGACTGCTGTTCATGGAACTGGCGGAATGCATCCCCGCCGGCCCGGCATCGTTGGAGTGTGTGGCACACGCGAGTGGGAGGAACAAAAAGGGGATCACGGCCCAGAGCTTGTTACGCATGATGAATCTCTCCTGGTAACTGCTGATGATCAGCGGTCTGCTGCGTTGAAATGAATGGCGCGCTCATCTGCGAGCCCCGCATGACCGCACCGGCCATCAGGTGATCGTGCAAGACGCGATCCCGGGGAGTCCGGTTCGGGCCTGTCTTCCGGGCGCCGAAAGAGGCGCAGTGGTCGCATCCTGAAAGCGAGCGCGCCGCAACCGACCATCGGGAGAGTCGTCGATGACGCAACGGAGGCGAGCCCTCCGCGGCTCATTCCCGCAACTTCCTGGGCCGGCTCAGTCCTGAACGAGGTGATGCAGCCCTGTGAGGCGCGCGACCTCATGTGCGAGATCGACGGGATCGATCGGCTTTTGGCGAAACACCTCGAAGCCTGCTTCGAGAATTCGCGTCTGCTCGTGATGGCGGCCGAAGACGGTCAGAGCGAGCGCCGGCATCGAATGGCCAGCTTCACGGATCTCTGCGAGGAATGAGCAACCATCCCCATCGGGCAGCGCGATGTCACATATGAGGACATCCGGTTGCCAGACGTGAATTGCTTCCCGGGCCGCGGCAATCGTCGTACAGCAGCGGACCTCGGCTCCGCAGTGCTGGAGCGCCTTTGCCAGGACCTTGCGGTTGTCGAGCTCGTCCTCGACGAGCAGGATTCTGGCTCCCTCGAGCCGAGGGAGCTCCGCGGTGCGGCTCGACGTGTCGCGTCCGATGTAGTCCGCTCCGCTCGTCGGCTCCTGCAAAGGGAGATGTACGACGAAAACCGCTCCTTTTCCCTCTCCCTCACTCCTCGCCTCGATCTGTCCCTCGTGCAGCTCGACCAGATGACGCGCGATGGCGAGCCCGAGTCCGAGTCCGCTCCGCCGCTCGAGTTGATCGTCGCCCTGACGAAAGCGATCGAAGACGTGAGGGAGCAGCGAGGGTGCGATGCCCCGTCCGGTATCGCTGATCTCGATCTGCGCTAAAGAGTCGTCGCGGCTGACCCTGACTCTCACGTCTCCCCCTTCAGGAGTGAACTTGATCGCGTTGCCGAGCAGGTTGCTGATGACCTGCTGAAGGCGCGCCGGGTCAACCTTTGCCGGATACCGCTCCTCGGCCACCTCGAATGAGAGGCCGATCTCTTTTGCCTCCGCCCCGGGACGCGCCATCTGCACCGCCTCGCTGACGATCGTTCTCAGGTCGACGTCGCGCCGGTCGAGCCGCAGCTTTCCGGCCGCGATTCTCGATTCGTCGAGGAGGTCTTCGATGAGAGCCGCCTGGGCGCGGGTGCTTCGGTCGAGAGCATCGAGAGCCTCCCGGTGAGTCTCCTCGTCGAGATTACCGAGCGAGAGCATCCGGGTCCAGCCGAGAATCGATGTCATCGGCGTACGAAGCTCGTGCGAGATGACCGCGATGAACTCGTCCTTGGCGCGGTCTCCTTCGCGAAGCTGCTCGGCGAGCGCTTCGACCGAGTGCCGGGCCTGAACCTGCTCGGTGACGTCGAACCCGAAGAGGACGACTCCATCGTTCCGTCCGTCGACACCGGCCATCGGCTGGTAGACGAAGGTGAAGATGGCAGGCTCGGAGCGCGCATCGTCTTCACGCTGCAGCGACAGCTCCTTGCCGACGAAGGTCTCGCCGCTCGCGAACACGCGGTCGAGTGGTTCGATCAGCACGTCACTCTTCGGGAGGGCCTCCCGAATGGGACGATTGAGGATCTCTCTGTTTCCGACGAGCTGCTTGAACATCGGATTGGCGAACTCCACGGAGTGGGACCGGCCCCGCACCACACAGACAGCGGCCGGAGCGTTCATCAGGAGCAGGTAGAGATTGGCTCGGGAGATGAGGCCGAGGTTCCTGCTCGCCACGAACCCGCGGAGCTTCGCGTCCTCCAGGTCCCGGTTGCGCAGATCGAGCTCGATGCGGGTTTGCTCGGCGGAAGAGAGCAGCTCGACGTGCGCCTCGTCCTGTTCCCGTCTCTGCTGTTCGAGATGAATGACGTCGGTGACGTCTTCGACGCGATGAATGATGTGGGTCAGGCTGCCATCGATGAATACGGGTGCATTCATCGGGCTCCAGTAACGCACTTCGAACCCGCCGCCTTCGGTATCGGGGCGACGGATATCGTACTTCTGCACCGCCATCGTGTGTGGCGCGCCCGTCGCGAGTACCGTCTCGAGTGACGCGCGCAGATTCCGCGCGCCTGTGGCCGCGGGATCATCAGGATTTTCGGGAAAGACGTCGAAGAGATTCCTGCCGACGATGGACTCTCGCTCGGTCATCGTCGCTGCGAGATAGGCGTCGCTCACGGCAACGATCTCGAGGTCTGGTTCGAGGACGAGAAAGAGGCCGGGCGCCGACTCGAAGAATGCGCGGAAATCGAGCGCGGATGGCATCACTACAAATGGAATTGCAACGAATGCGCCCGAGTCCGCTACCCATTTCGAGGAGAGGGGTCCGGAGGTGTCGAGCGAGATCCAGGCAGCACTCGACGCTAGCGCATCACCGACCGAGAACAGGGCCTGGCTCGACAGGAGGAGGCTCATCAGGATATGAAAATTCGGCGGCAGTGCCCGCGAGACTGACAAACTGTTGGCTCCACTCCGCTCTGCTGGACTCCAGGACCACGCGATTGCCCTCCCGGTAGATCAGCACCTTTTTCGAGACCGCGCATAGACCGCATCGAAGTGCGACAGCATTTCTCGCCGAAGACCGGCCACTTCGCTGGCCACGCCGTCGATTCGATCTTCGACGACCTTCCGACCATTGACCACTTCGTCCAGAATCCGGGTCAGCAGGTCATGCCCTTCGTCTGTCATACGGCGATTGTACCTCGGCCCCCTGGACCAGAGATTCTCGATGATCCCGAGACCTCTGACCCAAAAACCGAAGCCCTGAGCCCACTTTGTGCCATCCGGTAAAAGGACATCGCGCCGCATCTCAACCCGCTGCCCTGCCTCTGCGGTCAGTCCCGAGGGTCGCCGCGGAAGAGATGTGGATTCCGCTCGATGAACTTCAGGATCCACATCTCGATGAAGGATCGCTCCGCGCGCTTGAGATACCACCAGCCGAACAGGGAGATCACGGCTGCGCCGGCGGTGTCGACGATCAGGTCCCACATCGTATCGGTCAAACCGGAGGGATCACCGAACATCGGTTTCTGCATGTTCAGGCCGAAGAGCTGATCCATCGCGAACTCGAAGATCTCCCAGAGCGCACCGACGGCAACGGCGAACAGGAAGGCGAACAAAGCCACGAATCGCGGCTGCATGTGAAGGTCGACCTGGTCGTTCTCGTTCAGCACGTAGACGAGCAGAAATCCGACGATGCCGAGCAGTAGACCGGAGCTGGCATGCAGAGCGAGGTCCCACCACCAGAACCGCTCGTAGTAGTTCATCACCTCGCCCAGGAAGAGCGACGCGTAGACGAAGACGAGCGCCAGCACTTCGAACTCCGGGGGGATGTAGACGCGCAGATGGCGGCCGAGGAGCAGCGGAATGAACATCACGGCGAAGATGCCGGCGATGGTCAGAGCATTGAGCCACTGGCGCTCGAGGAGGGCAAGGACGAAACCGATTGCCAGCGTGACGTGCAGAACGCGCATCGTCCAGAGGTGAATGCGTGCGGCGCGGTCGTCACGGATCTCTCCGGACTCCGGCGTTTCCCTCTCGTCGTTCACTCGCACACCATCATGCAATCACAGATTCCGGCGTGAGGAGCCTCGGAAACCGCCAGGTTCTCGTGCTGCTCTTCTCCGGCTGTTGCGATTCCTCACGCCGATCCGCTCTCGGCGTAGACCTCGCTGGTCTCGGTCTCTTCTGCCCCCGACGCGGCGGCGAGGTGATGGATCGCCCGATAGGTGTGGTAGCCGATCCGGTCGAACCATCGAAGGCCATCGAGCTGTCGCTCGGCCTCTTCCGGATCGATCAGACCGATCGCCGTCTTCTCGAGAATCTCTTTTCGTCGAGCGAGGCGTGTATGCGCCAGCTCCTCGGCGATGGACTGCCAGGAGCCGAGCGGCACCTCGGTCGATGTCCCCGAAAGCCAGTCCAGCGCCAGATCGAGCCCCTTCTCGATCCGGCGTGACTCCTCTGGGAAGTTCATGAGAGCGCCGGCTCCCGGCAACTTCAGTTCCTCGAGAATCCGGTCGAGGTGATCGATCGCGTGCAGCGTCGAGATGTGACGTCGATGCTCGAGGGCGGCCTCAGGCGACGTGCGAACGGCTGCCAGAAACCGGCGGACCTCGCCAAGCGCGGCATCGGCCGTGGCGAAGGTCTCTTCGTCTCCGGAGGCGTGTGAGAGAAGCGCCCGCTGTGCGGTAAAAAGCGTGAGGGCAATTTCAGCGACTGTCCTGCGCGCGGCCTCGATCGCGACGGCAGGTACGTTCGTGACGGTCGCATCGAGATGTCGCGTCAGAACCTGCTCGCGCTCCGGCACGATGCGCATCACGGCGCGCGCGAATCGCCCGACGAACGGAAGGATCAGGACCACGCCGAGGAGATTGAACGCCGTGTGAAAGGCGGCAAGTGTTCCAGGCCCTCCGTCCTGCCCGTCGACGCGATCGACGAGGGCGAGCATCAGAGGCAGGATCGCCAGTGCGAGCGCGCCGGTCAGCACATTGAAGAGAATGTGGGCCACGGCCGTCCGCTTTGCAGGGACCGATGCGCCGACCGCCGCGATCGCCGCAGTGAGAGTCGTACCGACGTTTTGACCGATGACCAGTGCTCCACCCTGTTCGAGGCTGATCGTTCCGCTGTCGAGCGCCGCAAGCGTCGTCGCCATCGCCGCACTCGATGACTGCATGAGGAACGTCATCAGCGCCCCGGTGATGACGAGCAGCGTTCTACCGAGGAACGAGCCGCCCGGCAGCGAGGCGGGATCGACACGCTGTGCGAGATCGCTCATGCCGGATTGAAGCGTGTCTATGCCGACAAAGATCAGACCGAAACCGGCGAGCGCCATTCCGAAGCTTCTCACCCGGTTCGAGCCGAGAAGACGCATCAACGCACCGATACCGATCAGAGGAAGTGCCACGGCGCTGACGTTCACTTTCAACCCGACGAGAGCGACGATCCAGCCCGTGCTGGTCGTGCCGACGTTCGCGCCGAGGACCACGCCGACGGCCTGAGGGAAGGTCAGGAGTCCGGCGCTGACGAAGCCGATCGTGGCCAGGGTCGTCGCGCTCGAGGACTGCACGATTGCCGTGATCGCTGCGCCGGAGACGACCGCCTTTACCGGGCCGCCCGTGAATCGGCTCAAAACCGTGCGAAGAAGCTCACCCGCAGCACTCTTCAGCCCCTCGGTCATCAGAACCATGCCGAGAAGGAAAAGGCCAATCCCGCCGAGGATCAACGACGTCATGGCCGGCGATCATAGCGAAGCCGTGACGGATCACGGCAGCTCGGAGTGAAGAACCGCGGCTTTCGTTCCTGCCTCGAGGCGGACACGCGCGAGATCGAAACGCTCCGGCTCGATCAGCACGACCACGCTCGCAGGGCGGCCCGATCTCAAAGCCGGCCGATTTCCGGCGCAGCGGGGCGCGATCGTCCCAAAGCAAAGCAGAGATTTCCACGGATTCGCGGTCGATTGGTTGACACCACGGGGGCGGGGCCTGTCCACGAAAGGATTCGTCGCCAGCTTCGCGCTAGACTCCGAGGATGCAACACATGCGTCCGTTCATCCTGGCAGTCATGGCCTGTGGTCTCTTTCCCTGCGCCGCGTCGGCCGATCGGAGCGAAGCCTTGAAGCTCTGGGCGGAGATGCGGGCGGAGCGAACGTGGGCGCGGGACGAGCTTTGGAAGATCGAGTTGGTGAAGAAAGACGAGACCGCGTTTCGCGCTGAGCTCGCGAAGCTCGAGGAGGCAACGGAGACGATGGAGCGGATACTGCCCCACAGTCCTCGCTGGGAAGAATGGGTGCCTCAGATGGAGAAGGCCGCGCGCGACTGTGGAGCCGGACTCGTTGCCTACGAGCCCAGCATGATCGAGCACGACCGCTACGGCGAGGTTCGGTTTCCCGTCGAGATCGAAGGCGACGAGAGCACGGTGAACTGCTTCCGCACCCGCCTGCGGAATCGGACCCGAACGTCGGCATGGAGCGACACCGGAAAGAGTGACGACGGTAAGGCACTTGCCGATGTGTCGATTTTCTACGCCCCGCCAAATGAGGCGTCGTTGCGACCGTGCAAGGACTTCGCTGCCTCCGCCGTCAAAGATCTGGGCCGTCACCTCGCGGAGCTCGAGCGCGTCATCTTCCAGGCGGCGTTCGCAGAACTTCAGGAGATCTGTCGGAAGATCGAGGCCGCCCCCCAAGAGCGCCGCCTGGCGGGTCGGCGCGAGGACTTGCGCACACGACTCGCGCTCATCGCCGAGTTGCTGAACCGCCACGAGCCCTTACCAGACCCATTCGCGATGCCGGACGATTCTCCAATCAGTGGACTCGTGGCGCCGCCTCCTCGGTTTCGAGATCGGAACCGGGTACCTATCCAAGAATCGCGCGGGGCGGAAGCACAGTATTGAGCTTCACGACCTGGGTAACGCTCCCTCGCCTGAGGTGGAGCGTCTGATGCTCCGCGTGTACTCACTGGAAATTGACCGGGCAGATGCGGCGGTCCGCATTACAGTGGCGATTCGGGACGATGACCGAATCCCACACACGCGTGTCGTAACAGACGTAACGGTGCCCCTGAGCGCACGGCAGCGCATCCTGACGGGTATTGCTGATTCTGGTGAACGCGGGAGCTTGCCGATACGACCGCTGGCTGCAGATCTCAGCCTGGACGGCATAGTCGCCGCCGCGCTGCCCCCAGCCTCGCAGTTCACTGTGACCGTCACTCCGTTGGTAGACAACTTGCCAATTTGGGCATTCGTCTCCGAAACCGACAACGGCACGCAGCGCGTACAGATCGTCCTCCCGCAGTAAAGCTCAGGAAACTGTCGGTGCTCGCCGTCTTGAAACCGGGACGGCGCGCCACTTTGTGCCGCTAGGCCCAGCTGGACGCGTCGCTTGGGGGCTCGATCGCGAGGTCGGTCCGGGCTAACTGTGCTGCCCGCAGCGTGACTCTACCGCGACCAGTTTTCTATCGGTAACCCGGAGACACGACGGAACTCACGTTCATTGTTCGACACGAGCGTGAGCTTCCGCGCGATCACCTGCGAGGCAATGAGTGTGTCGAGTGGACCGATCGGTGTTCCGGCTCGTTCGAGCTTCGCTCGTACCGCGGCGTAAGCAACCGCGTCTTCGGACGTGAATTCGATGAGCGTGATCGGAGAAAGAAAATTCTCGACGAGTTGGAGGGTCCTGGAGGGCGTTGAGCTTTTGGCCGCTCCCGTGCGCAATTCGGCTTCCGTGATGACGCTGACGGCGACGTCTTCGCGCGCGGTGCCAAGCAACCGCTGGATGACACGTTCGTTCTGCTTGAGCGCGTAAATGCAGGTGTCGGTGTCGAGAAGAAACTTCAAATCGTCCCGCTCAGAGCTTTCGACGCTTGTCGACCGCGCCTTGATCAGGACGCTCGAAATCGTCAGGAACGCCGGCGAACGACTCGATCCATTCCGACGGCCACTCGCGCGCCGGCTCGAGCACGACTGCGCTGCCTTCCCGATGAACGAGCACAGTGTCGCCGTCGAAGCGAAACTCCTTCGGAAGCCTCACTGCCTGGCTTCGGCCTGTCTTGAACACGCGAGCCACCACGCGCTTCGGGGATGTCTTTCGCATGGTAGCTACCAATGGTATATATCACTGTTGGCAATGTCAAACGAAGAGCCGAAGCGCGCCCGCGATTTGGCTGACGCGCTTCGAGGCAGCGGTGTTCCTGGCGGGAGGGTTCGTCTCCAGGGTTACTTCGCCGCAGTTCGCCATGCAGGACTACCTTCCGCATGTGAAGCTGCCTGTCCTGCTGCTGACAGGACGACTCGATTTCGAGTTTCCGTACGAGACATCCCAGAAGCCGTTCTGGGCAACCCTAAACGGGCGCAATGCGGCGCGCGCGCCGGGCTACGTAACTCCGCTCACGAGATAAAGATCGCTCAGCGCGCGGTGCCACCAGTAAGCGTACGTGCGGCCGTCGGGGGTCACGACCAGGTTCCCCGTGCTCATGATCCCGGACGCGTCGGCTGGAAGAGTCTGGCGCCAGCGCTCGCGCCGGCCGCTCACTGGATCGACGATGAAGTACGTATCGAGGTTCTCGCCATCCACCCTCACGAGCAATCCCCGTTCAATCCACGCCAGCACGCTGTCTTTCTTCCCGAGACCGACGGCCGGTCGCGGCTCGCCCCCCGCGATGGGATAGATCCGCGCCTCCGCTTCCTCATGCGTCACGGCCACGGCACTGCCGTCGGGGGCGACGGCCCAGGAGCTGTGAAGTGCCCCGGGGGGCGTGATTGCGCGCGGCGCTCCTCCCGAAAGCGGGAACACCCAAAGCCCGGCGCGGCGTCCTTCCTTCACGACCACCGCGACGATGCGATCGCCGTCGGGGAGCCAGCGCACGCGGCGAAACTGCATGCCGGGCACCTCGAGGCGGCGCGCCTCGCCGGCGCCCGTGGGCAGGAGCTCGAGGTACGGCGCCGGTAGGATCGGCGCGACCGCGACCCACCGGCCGTCGGGTGAGAGCGCCATCGCGCGCCCGTCCCCCAGGCGGACGGCTGCGGTCCCATCCGTGCCGCGCACGTACACCGAGTTGCTCCGGCCGCCGCCCTGCCCGTTCTCCCACAGGAGAGCCAGCCGGCCGTCGCGCGAGAGATCGACGATCGTCGAGCCGTCGAGCCAGGAGAGATTCCGCTCCATCGTCTCTCCGGGAGCAAGGACGGCGCTCTCCGACCGATCGGAGGTGTGCGCGATGAGCAGCCTGCCATCCGGCGCGATGTCGTGCAGCGTGACGTTCGCCGGCAGGCGCATCACCATGCGCGGATCACCCGGTGGGGCGATCGCGTGAATGGCTCGCGAAATGCGGCGCTCGTTCGCGCCGGTGAACCAGACCTCGTCGCCCCGCCACGCAAGGCCGAAGAGCTCCAGAAACTGGGGCGATCGATACTTCGTCCTGCCCGAGCGATCGACGACGACGACGCTCCCTCCGAAGCTAGCGTCGTGATCGAAGACCGCCACCGCGTCCCCGCGTGGTGAGACGCGCGGAAACGAGAGCGCGTAGCCTTTCGGCTCGAAAATGACGTTCCCGACCGGAAACTCCAGCCGCTGCTTCTCCGCCCCGAGGCGGACGACGGCGAGCTCGTTGCCGTCGGGCGACCAGTCGGCAAAGGTGACGTCCTCGAGCATCTGGCGCGGCGCTCCGCCGGCGAGCGGCACCCGCGCGAGAATGCCGCGCGGCCAGAGCCCGCGCAGGTGATCGCCGAGGAGAATCGCGAGCTCGCCCGAGGGGGAGACCGAAAGCGGTGTCGACGGCGGCAGTTCTAGAGGGCGCGATTCCGGACTCTCCGGGCGCACGGTCGAAGTCCGGCAGACGTCGCCGTCCCATAGCGCTCCGTAGAGGATCGTCTGCTCATCGGGGGCGAAGCGCGCGTTGCGGATCATCCCGCGGCGGAACGTCAGCCGCTGATACGAGGGAACCTCCGCCGTCTGCCTGCTTCCGCTGAGCAGCGCGCCCGTTCCGAATCCGGCGCCGAGCAGCCCCACCGCGCCGGTGCCGAGCACGAGATGGCGGCGCGAGAAACCCGGCCGGACCGGCGCGGCCGCATGCGCCGTCTCGAGCTCCGCCGCGGACGGCGGCGCCGCGCCAGGGACCGGCCCGCTCTCGCGCAACGCTTCGCGCGCCTCTTCGAACGCGAGGCGCAGGTCGCCCGCGTCTCGCACGCGCCTCTCCCGATCCTTGCGCAGCGCGCGCCCGATCAACAGCCGCACCTCGGCGGGGGTCTCCGGCGGCAGCCGCGAGAGATCGGGCTCCCGTTCGAGGATCGCGGCGATCACCACCGTGACCGAGGAGCCGGCGAACGGGCGCGCGCCGGTCAGCATCTCGTAGACGATGCATCCGAGCGCCCAGAGATCGCTTTTCTCGTCGGCCTGCGCGCCGGTCAGCAGCTCCGGCGCCATGTAGGCGGTGGTGCCGACGATCGCGCCGGGAGCCGTAAGGCCCGCCGTCCACGTGTCGGCATGGACGGTCCCCTCGGCCACTCCCGAAAGCGGCCGCGCCAGCCCGAAGTCCATGACCTTGACCTGACCGGCCGGCGTGACCATCACGTTGCCCGGCTTGAGGTCGCGGTGGACGATTCCTTTGCGGTGCGCCTCGTCGAGCCCGGCCGCAAGAGCCGCGCCCCATTCGAGCGCCTGCGGCACCGGCAGCGGACCGCGGAAGAGGCGCGACGCGAGCGTCTCTCCCGCGATGAGCTCCATCGCGATGAAATCGCGGCCGCCGGCTTCGCCGAGCTCGAACACGCGGCATACCGCGGGGTGGTCGAGCGCGGCGGCGGATCGCGCTTCGCG
>DATKCA010000029.1:0-3743 GCA_035544675.1 Thermoanaerobaculia bacterium
AGCAGCTCGATGACCCGCTGGACCTCCGCCTGGCGGGTCAGCCGGCTCAGCGAGAACCGCACCGTGCTCTTGGCCTCCTCGGCCGTGAGGCCCATGGCCAGGAGGACCCTGCTCGGCTCCACCCGGCCGGAGGAACATGCCGAGCCGGTCGACACGGCAACTCCGCTCAGGTCGAGCGCGATGACCAGTCCCTCGCCGTCCACGCCCTCGAAGGTGATGCTGCTCGTGTTCGGCACGCGCTCGGTGCCCGCGCCATTGACGGTCACGGGGAACATCGCTCGCGCCTCGCTCTCGAGACGGTCGCGGAGTCCCGCCGCGACGGGACGCCACGAAGTGTCCAGGGCGATCTCCGCCGCGGCGCCGAACGCCGCGCTCAGCGGGACGCTCTCGGTGCCGGCGCGCCGGCGCCGCTCCTGGGCGCCCCCCAGGAGATGGGGGCTCATGGCCAGGCCGCGGCGAACGTAGAGGGCGCCGATGCCTTTCGGCCCGTGCATCTTGTGCGCGGACATGGCCAGCGTGTCGCAGCGCAGCGCCTCCGCGTCGACGTCGATCTTCGCGATGGCCTGCACCGCGTCGCAGTGGAAATGAACGGACCGCTCCCGGCACGCCTCTCCGACGGCGGCGAGCGGCTCGATGACCCCGGTCTCGTTGTTCGCCAGCATGGCCGCGACCAGGCCAGTCTCCGGCGTGATCGCGGCGATGATCTCGTCAGCGGCCACGACGCCCTGGGGCGAGGGCGCGATCCTGGTCACCCGGGCCCCTCGCCTCTCGAGCTCGCTTACCGCCTCCGCCACGGAAGGGTGCTCGATGGCCGTTGTGACAATGTGATGACGTCCACCCTCGCCGGCCGCCCCGAAAATTGCAGCGTTGTTAGACTCGGTGCCACCGCTCGTGAAGACGAGGTCGCGGGGAGCCGCTCCGATGAGACGGGCCACCCGCTCGCGGGCCTCTTCGATCACGCGCCGTGCAGCCTGACCTTCCTGATGGATACTGGACGCATTGCCGTAGACCTCGCGCATCGAACGCTCCAGCGTCATCAGAACGTCCGGATGAACGGGAGTCGTGGCATTGTTGTCGAGGTAAATGCGCATCTGAGGGCCTCATGAACAGGAAAACGCTCGCCGTTCTGCTCACGTTGCTGTTCGCCGTCACCAACATTGTCGCAGACAGCACCACTCCGCCGCCGGCCTCGCCGCAGCCAACGACCGCGACGAAGAAGGCGAGCGTCCCCGACCAGGGCGTCCGCAAACTCACCCGGCGCGAGCGCAAGGATCGCATCAGCAAGCTGGGCGAGAAATACCAGCAGTTCCTGGAAGACGTCGATCCGCTGATGCAGCCGACCGAGCTCGATACGTTCCTCATCCTCGAGACCGATGCCCAGCGCGACATCTACATCGAGCAGTTCTGGCGCCGCCGCGACATCGCCCAGGGCACCACCAACCGCGCCTTCCGCGACCAGTACTACGACCGTCTCGAGACGGCGAAGGAGAAGTTCAAGTACGTCTCCTCGGACCGCTCGCGCATCTATCTCATCTACGGCGAGCCGATGGAGATGCTCCACGAGGAGTGTGACCGCCTCCTCCAGCCGCTCGAGATCTGGAAGTACGGCTACATCCAGGGTCGAGGCAGCAACGTCCGCTTCCTCTTCTATCTCCCGCGCCGCGGCGGCGACTGGAAGCTCTGGATCCCGGTGGGGGACAACAACCACGACCTGGCCGAGTTGATCTCACAGAACGCCGCCGGCGCGGCGATGTCCGATCAGGCCGCGGTCAACGAAGTTTTTCTGGAGAGCGACTGCCCCACCTGCCGCGGCTTCATCAGCAAGATCCAGCGGCAGTGCCGGAACGGCGACGAGATCCTCCGCGCCATCTTCCAGCAGCAGCAGAACCGGACGGATCTGCTCACCGTCTTCGAGCCGCCCAAGATCAACGAGGAGGACGTCGGCAAGATCCTCCGCTCCGTCGTCCTGGTCAACCCGGACGCGCCGAAGCTCACCGCCGAGTTCAGCGTCCGCTTCCCCGCCAAGCAGGGCGTCAGGACCGACGCGGAGATGACCGTGTTCGTGCCGCGCTCCGAGCTGACCCTGAAGGAAGTCGGCGGCGTTTCCAGCTACAGCGTCGACCTCACCGGCGAGATCATGCGCGAGGGCAAGCTCTACGAGAACTACCGTTACCGCTTCGACTATCCGGGCGACATCCAGGACGAGAAGATCCCGATCATCGTCGACCGCTTCCTCCGCCCCGGCCAGTACCTCTCCCGCCTCAAGGTCACCGACGTCCACTCCGGAGCCGAGGCGGTGATCGAGAACGAGCTGAAGGTGCCGGAGATCTTCGACACGCCGGAGCAGCGCGCCATGAAGGACGCCGCCAACGCCACGGTGGCAGGGATCAAGGACGACATCGACGCCGGCGGGACGCGCCTGCGCATCGTCCCCCTCCCGGACGAGCTTCTCAGCGGCATCCAGAAGATCGAGACTCTGGCCGTCGGAGAGGACATCAGGGGCGTCGAGTTCTGGCTCGACGGAAAGAAGGTGGCCATCAAGCGCCAGCCTCCCTACATCCTCGACCTCGACTTCGGCAACGTGCCCATGGTGCACAAGATCCGGGTGGTGGCCATCGACGAGAAGGGCGAGCCTCTGGCCGGCGACGACATCGTGGTGAACACCGGCAACGACCCCTTCCGCGTGCGCATCGTCTCGCCGCGCATCGGCAACGTCAAGGGACCCACCCGCGTCGAGATGTCGGTGAGGGTGCCGGAAGGAAAAGAGATCGGGAACGTGCAGCTGTTCCTCAACGAGCGCCGCATGGCCACGCTCTACGATCCGCCGTTCGTGCAGTCGATCGTGGTTCCGGAGACCGAGAGCGTCGGGTACCTGCGCGCCGTGGCCACGCTGAAAGAGGACTCCACCCCGCCCGTCGAAGACGTGGTGATGATCAACTCGCCGGCCTACATGGAGACGGTGGACGTCCATCTCATCGAGCTGCCCACGACCGTCCTCGTGAAGGGCAAGCCGCTCCTGAACCTGGAGCAGGACTCGTTCAAGGTGCTCGACGAAGGCAAGCCGGTGAAGATCTCCAAGTTCGAGTACGTGAAGAATCTGCCGCTCTCCATCGGCATGGCCGTGGACACGTCCGGCTCCATGATGCCGCGCATGAACGAGACGCAGAAGGCGGCCGCGCAGTTCTTCAAGAACGTGATGAAGCAAGGCGACAAGGCCTTCGTCGTCGGATTCGACACGACGCCGCAGATGGTGCAGAAGTGGTCGCCGCGCATCGCCGACGTCAACGCCAGCCTGGCCAGGCTTCGGGCCGAGGAGTACACCGCTCTCTACGATGCCGTCGTCTTCTCGCTCTACAACTTCCTGGGCGTGAAAGGGCAGCGCGCGCTGATCGTCCTCAGCGACGGCAAGGACACGGCCTCGAAGTTCTCGTTCGACCAGACGCTCGAGTACGCGCGCCGGGCCGCGGTGCCCATCTACGTCATCGGCATCGCCATCCGCGCCACCGAGGTGGACGTGAAGTACAAGATGGGACGTCTGGCAAACGAGACGGGCGGCAACACCTACTACATCGAGCGCGCCGAAGACCTCGGCCGCATCTACACCGACATCCAGAACGAGCTCCGCTCCCAGTATGTCCTCGGCTTCTATCCCCCGGAGGGCGTGAAGTCCGGGAGCAAATGGCGCGAGGTGTCCGTGCAGGTGACCGAGGGGAAGGCCAAGACCATTCGCGGGTACTACCCTT
>DATKCA010000030.1:0-2753 GCA_035544675.1 Thermoanaerobaculia bacterium
ACGAGGAGCGCGACCGGAGCCGTGGCCACGAGCGAGGCGGCCAGGATCTCTCCCCACGGCACCTGATACCGTCCGCGGAAGAGGGCGATGGCGACCGGTACGGTCTGCCGCTCCGGCCCGACGGTGAACGACAGCGCAAAGAGAAACTCGTTCCAGCAGTAGATGAACGTCAGGATCGCGGTCGTGACGATACCGGGCATGGCCATCGGCACGATCACCCGCACGAACGCCTGCCACCGGCTCGCTCCGTCGATCCGCGCCGCATCCTCGACCTCGGACGGGATCTGCCGGAAGTAGCCGGCCAGCAGCCACACCGTGAGCGGCATGGCGAAGGTCAGGTACGGCAGGATCAGCCCCGGCCAGGTATTGATCAGGCGCAGCGAGCGCAGGAGCAGAAAGAGCGGACTGACGATGGAGATCTGGGGAAACATCGTGACTGCCAGGATGAAGCCGAGGATCAGGGACTTGCCGCGGAACGCGAGGCGGGTGAGCGCGTAGGCGGCCATCGATCCGGCCACGATGCACAGAAGCGTGGTCGTGGCGGCCACCACCAGGGAGTTGCGGATGGGCTGCCAGAACGAACGCTCCGCGAACAGCGCGCGGTAGTGCTGAAGCGTGAGCGCTCCAGTCTCCCCGCCGAACAAACCCGCCTCGGGACGCAGCGAGGCGACCAGAGCCCATGCGAACGGCATGACCGCGAATGCGACGAGCAGCGCGAGCACGGTCCGTCTCACCGGCTTTCCTTCACTTCCAGGATGCGGATGAGCAACAGCGCCATGCTGAACGTGATGAGGAATACGACGACAGAGAGCGCCGACGCGTAGCCGGAGCGCAGGTTCTGGAACAGCGCGTTGAACGTGAGGAGCGCGATCGGCTCGGTGGCTGTCCCCGGACCGCCGCCCGTGAGGACGTAGATGAGGTCGAAGACGCGAAAGGCATCGAGGGTGCGGAAGATCAGCGCGACGAGCAGCGCGGGCCGCAGATGCGGAAGCGTGATCGAAACAAGCTGCCGGGCCGGGCCCGCGCCGTCCATCGATGCCGCCTCGTACAGCTCACGCGGAATGCTCTGCAGTCCGGCCAGAAGCAGCAGCGCCACGAATGGAACGGTCTTCCAGACGTCGGCCACGATCACCGGGACCCACGCCAGCCAGGCGTCGATGAACCAGATCGAGCCGCCGCGAGACTGAAAGAGGAACCGCCAGAGCAGACCGGCCACGACGGTGGGAATGGCCCACGGCAGGAGGATGGCCACGCGCAGCGCGCCGCGTCCGCGGAACACGCGGTTCATGGCCAGCGCGAGGAAGAGGCCGAGAAGGAGCTCCAGCGTCACGGTGACGGCCGTGAAGAACGCGGTGTGCCCGAGGGCGCTGTGGAAGCGGTCGTCGCCGGCAATCTCGACGTAGTTGGCGATTCCGACGAACGGTCTGCCGAGCCACGGCATCCGCAGATCGTGGCGATGCAGCGACTCCCAGAAAGTCCAGGCCAGGGGAAAGATCGCGATCAGCGCGATCGTCGTCAGGGCCGGGGCGACGAACATCGCCGCTACCCGCCGCTCGTCCGGCCTTCCACTCATCGATGCGCTCCGGCCATGCCGCTCTCGTCGATGATGCGCCTCATCTTGGCCGCGGTGTCGGCGAGCGCCCTCCGCGGCTCGGCCTCGCCCGTCAGCGCGCGGTGCAGTCCCACCTGCAGCTCACCCGACAACTCCGCGTAGAGCGGTGTGACCGGCCGCGGTGTTGCCGCGGCGATGATCCGGCGGACGTCGCCGGGCGAGACGGGAAGCGCCGCGGCGAGCGCCGGCGACGAATAGAGCGACATCCGCGGCGGGTACTGCCCGACGACCTCTGCGCGCTCGAGCATCGCCTCCGGCGCCGTCAGGAACGCGATGAGGCGCCAGGCCAGATCGGGGTTGCCGCTCCAGGCGTTGATGGCCAGCTGCGCGCCGCCCAGCGATGCCGTGGCCCGCCCGCCCTCCGCCCCCGGCATGGGAGCCACGGCGAAGCGTCCGGCCACGCGTGACTCTGTCGCGTCGCTCAGCGGCGCGACGGCATACGGCCAGTTGCGCATGAACACCGCTGTCCCGTTCTGAAACGCGAAGCGGCACTCCTCTTCGTGCCACGTCAGCGCCTCGCGCGGGGCCACGCCGGAGCGGATCTGATCGCGCATGAACGTGAGCGCGCGGACGGCGGCCGGGGAATCGACCGCCACGCGCCCCTGCCGGTCGAGAATGCTCCCTCCGAATGCGCCGAGGTATTCGGCGAAGACGGTGACGAGCCCCTCGTAGCGGGCGCCCTGCCAGACCACGCCGTTGCGAATGCCGTGCGTCGCCATGGCCCGCCGCGCCGACGTGTTGAGCTCCTCCAGCGACTGGGGCGCGCGGTCGACCAGATCGCTCCGCCAGAACAACATGCCCACGTCGACGAACCACGGAAGGGCGTAGAGCGAGCCGAGCCATTCGTTCGCGGCGATGGTGGCCGGGAAGAAATCGCCGCGGTCCGGCGCGAACCGGTCCAGCGGCAGAATCCAGCCCGCCGCGGCGAGCTCCGCGGTCCAGATCACATCGAGCTGCAGCACGTCCGGGCTGCCCACGCGGGCATTCAGCCACTGCACGTAGAGTTGGTGCCGCTGCGTGGCGTCGTCCGGCGTCTGCTGGATGCGGACGGTGACCCCGGGATTCGCCGCCATGAAGCGCGCCACCTGCCGCGAGAGGATCTCCCTTTCCCGGCCGACGGCGCTGCCGGAGATGGTGATGC
>DATKCA010000031.1:0-2573 GCA_035544675.1 Thermoanaerobaculia bacterium
GGCGATTGCGGACCCAGATGAACCACGCCGACTTCTCGTGCTCGTCGCGGATCGGCCTGTTGGACCAGAGGCCTGCCGGCGGCGCGTACGACGGCTCGTTGATCAGGTCGTAGTGAATCCAGCCGACGCCGCGATAACGGCTGGCCACCGCGGAGAGAAACGCCTTCTGTCCTTCGAGCGACCGCGGATCGAGGTACGGATTCGTCCCGCCGTGCGCCGGCGGGAGAAAGGAGTAGAAGGTGAAATTGACCAGGATTCCGTGCTTCGCCGCCGTCTGCACATACGCATCGAGCGCGCGAAGGAACGCTTCGTTCGGCACGCCGCGCTCGTCGATGGCGCGCGACCAGGCGGTCCAGAGGCCGGTGCGCACCATGTTGATCCCGAGGGACTTCATCTGTGCGAAGTCGCGATCCCACACGTGCGGGTTCGGCTCGAAGAGGAACTGCCGGTGAACGTCCGACGCCATGTACGTCGTGCCGACGATCGGCGTGACCCTGCCGTCGACGCGGAGCCAGTCGCGTGAGACCGTCACCTTCGGCCCCCGCGCGAGCAGCGCGTTGTCGCGGACCCAGAAGCCGGTCGTCGTCCGGAGGCCGTCGGCGGTGATCAGCTCGACGTGGTGCAGTCCTGCTCCGAAGGCCTCGAGCGTCGACTCCCCCGCGGCGACGCGCTGGCGGTGCACGATCCGTCCGCGGTCATCGCGAACGACGATCGATCCTGCTTTGCTCGTCACGATGCCGGCCCGTTCGCCTGCCGCGATGCTGGCGTGCACCGGCCGCGCCTCGATGTGCGACGCACCGGCCATGGCCCGCTGCACGATCGCGCGAATCGCCGCCGCGGACAGCGGCGCATCGGAGGGAGCGAAGAGCCACCGTCCTCCTGCTTCGGCGCCGCGAATGCGGTCGATCTCGAGGAGCGGCGTCGCGCGCGGAAGCCCGTCGTGCACGAGATGAACGAGCGGCCGGGCGATCGCCTCCCGCGGCCCTTCCGAGCCATGCTCTCCCGGCATGTCCGTCTCGCGCGCCAGGCGAAGCGTCAGCGCGTAGACCTTCTTCGCGCCGCTGATCGGAATCGTCCAGGAAGGTTCGGGAGTCACGGCCTTCCAGCCGCTGCCGGTCTCGATCGCGTCGGCCGGGCCGATCAGCAGCTCGTGGGCCCACGTCGCCTGCCGGACACCGAGGCGGTTGTCGTCGAGCACCGGTTGATGGAAGGGAGCGCCGCCGAGCACCACCAGGTTGCCGCCGCGCCGAATGAAGGCGCGGATGTGCGGCCACTGCTCGAGCGGGAACGAGCTGCCGTACGGAAACACGAGCGTGCCATGCTCCGCGACGGTCGACAGATCGTCGACGGCATCGACCGGAAGTCCGGCCAGCGCTTCGTCGAGCGTTGCCTCAGCGATGGCCGGAGCGTCAGTCGTCGGAAAGCCGGCGGATCGGAAGACTGCGATCCGGGACTGCGCCAGCAGCGGGACGGCGAGACTCCAGGCCAGCAAGAAGGAAAACCAGCGGCGCGTTCCAGTTGATGGCGATCTCATTGCTTGCATACGACTCCTGATCGTCGGCGTACATCCGGATGGGGGGTGTGCCGCGGGGCATCTTCTTCAGAACGGGATCCTGGCGGTTGCGATTGGGGCCGCCGGCGAGGAGGCCGGGCCACGGCGCGTCGATGCCGTCGGCGCCGCTGGGGCGGTGGTGCGGATGCCGGACGGGCTTCGTCCCGTGGCCGGTGACGTACGAGATGCCGAAGGGATTGCGGCCGAGAAGATACTCGAGGATGTCGTGAGCGGCGGCGACGTAGCGCGCGTCGGGTCTGATCTCGTTGGCGACGAGGAGCTGCATGGCGTAATTCGCCGCCACCCCGTTGGAACCCCAGACGAAGTCGCGCTCGCGCATCGGGATGCGCCACCGGTGCGCGCGGGCACGAGCCACTACGACGTCGGCCGCGGCCACGGTACGGCGCATCGAATGGCCATCGCCTTCGAGCGCCGCGCGCCAGAGTGCCAGCGCTCCCACTTCCTTCCACGATGGCGGGCCCGTCTCCGCCCGATGAAGATTCGCCAGCAAATGGACCTTCGCGTCGCGATCGCCCCCGCTCTTCCACAGCTCGGCCGCCGCCCACAGCCGCTCGTCGCTGCAATCCTTATCACCGTACTCGCCGGTGGAAACGCCGGACGGATTGCGGAAGCGGACGTTGGGATGCTGCTCGAGCCACCGCCACGCCCGGCGCGAGGCCTTCAGATTCTCCTCTGCGAATGCACCGTCGTAAATGCGCGCAGCCATCGCCGACACCGCGGCGAGATTCGCGGTCGCGCACGACCCCTTCCCGATGACGTAGCTGATCGTGTCGTCGTCGTGCGGCATCACGAATCCCGGAAAGTCCAGGCTCGTCTGCTTGTGCCAGACGCCGCCGTCCTCGTCCTGCATGGAGAGCATCCACTCCAGGTTCCAGCGGACTTCATCGAGGAGATCGATATCTTCGAATGATTCCGGGAAGAGCTCCCAGGCCCACAACAAAGTGCCGGTGGCGATGCCGGAGTTGACGACGTAGCGGCCGTAGTCGCCGGCGTCATGCCA
>DATKCA010000032.1:0-2040 GCA_035544675.1 Thermoanaerobaculia bacterium
ACGCCGAGTCGCTCCCCTCCAGCATCCGGGAGGGAATCCGCGATTTCTGCTTCGAGAACGCCGCGGACGAGCGGAAGAGCGGCGAGACCGACGAGCAGTTCATCTACAAGACCCGCAAGAAGGCTCTCGGCCCGTTCAAGCTTCGTCTCTGGGACATGGACGAGAAGGCGAAGCAGCCGATCATCGACGCGCTGGAGCGGAAGTTCGAGTTCCTGATGGAGAAGCTCGGCGCATTCGGCTCCCGCGACACGATCAACAAGTACGTGAAAGCCGAACCGGTCCACCTGCCGGAGTACGCAGCCGCCTCGGCCGAGCTGACCGCGGCCGCCGTCGTCGACCCGAACGAAGGCGAGTAGACGCCTCTCGGAGTGCGGCAAGCCGCCGCACTCCGAAATGGAGTCGCGGTCAGCGGTTCACGGCTAACCGCAACGGCTCGAAGCGGGCGGTGAAGTGGCGCAGGACCGGCGGCGCGTACGTCAGCTCGTAGCCGGCCAGGTCGTCCGCGTCTGCCTTGACGGCGCGAGCGACTTCCGCGACGTAGTCCATGTGCGACTGCGTGTATAGCCGGCGGGGGATGGCCAGCCGGACCAGCTCCATCGCCGCTTTCTCGCCGAACATCACGCTGCCGATCTCACAGGCGCGGATGCCGCCGGCGAGATAGAGCGCGTTGACGAGGGCGATGCCGGGGAAGTCTCCCGCCGGAATCTGCGGCAGCATCGCCGACGCGTCGATGTAGACCGCGTGGCCCCCCGGCGGCTGCACGATGGGGATGCCGCACGCGACGAACTTCTCGGCCAGATACTCGACGGTGCGGATCCGGTAGCGGAGATAGTCGGGGTCCACCACTTCCTCCAGCCCCTGCGCGATGGCCTCCAGGTCGTATCCGGCCAGGCCGCCATACGTCGGGAACCCCTCCGTGAGGATCAGAAGGTTGCGGCACTTCTGTGCCAGCGCATCGTCGTTCAGCGCCAGGAACCCGCCGATGTTGGCCAGGCCGTCCTTCTTCGCCGACATGAGGCAGCCGTCGGCGAGCGAGAACATCTCCTGCGCGATCTCCTTCGGTGCGCGGCCGGCGTACGGCGTCTCGCGCTCGCGGATGAACCAGGCGTTCTCGGCGAAGCGGCAGGCGTCGATGAAGAACGGCTTGCGGTACTCGTCGCAGAGTGCGCGGATCCCGCGGATGTTCTCCATCGAAACCGGCTGCCCGCCGCCGGAGTTGTTCGTGACGGTAACCATCACCATCGAGACGCGATCCCCTTCCGTCTCCAGGACACGCTCCAGTACGGCGAGATCCATATTTCCCTTGAACGGGTGCAGGACTCTCGGTTTGCGTCCCTCCGGGATGACGAGATCGCGCGCTTCCGCCCCCTCGTACTCGATGTTCGCGCGGGTGGTGTCGAAGTGGATGTTGTTCAGGACCAGGTCGCCGGGCTGCAGCGCGGAGTGGAAGAGGATCCGCTCCGCCGCCCTCCCCTGATGCGTGGGGATGATGTGGCGGAAGCCGGTGAGGTCGCGGACGACGCTCTCGAAACGCTCGAAGGAGCGGGAGCCGGCGTACGACTCGTCCCCCTGCATGAGCGCGCCCCACTGCGCCGCCGACATCGCGCCAGTGCCGGAGTCGGTGAGGAGATCGATCAGGACGTCCTTCGCCCGGAGGGCGAAGACGTTGAAGCCGGCCTCGCGCAGCGCGCGCTCGCGCTCCTCGCGCGTGGTGAATCGGATCGGCTCGACGGCTTTGATGCGGAACGGCTCGATGATGACCATGGGGTGAGCGTGACGGACGAGGTCACCCGAAGGTATGACGGTTGTCATGTCTCGGAGTGCGGCGGCTCACCGCCGCGGCGGCGGCAAGCCGCCGCAATCCGAAAGCGGCGGCGAGCCGCCGCACTCCAAAGAGCCGACTGTATACTCGCCCGCTGCATGAGTGACCTGCGCCTCTTCAGCACGCTGACGCGCGAGAAGGAGACGTTCGTGCCGCTCGTCCCGGGCGAGGTGCGGATGTACTCGTGCGGGCCGACGGTCTACAACCACCCCCACATC